>NZ_JBFAWW010000022.1:0-131081 GCF_040680495.1 Streptomyces sp. NPDC052036
GACGGGGGTGGCCACTTCGAGCAGTTGCAGGCGCTGTCGCTCGATGATGTCCTCGCCGGCGCTGAGGGCCGTCTCCATGGAGGCGGGAGGGAGGTCAGCTCTCCTCGTGGGACGCCACCGCACGGCGCGCGTCCGCGTCCAGGACGCCCCAGCTGATCAGCTGCTCGGTCAGCACCGAGGGCGACTGGTCGTAGATCACCGCGAGGGTGCGCAGGTCGTCCTGGCGGATCGACAGCACCTTGCCGTTGTAGTCACCGCGCTGGGACTGGATCGTCGCCGCATACCGCTGCAGCGGGCCCGCCTTCTCGGCCGGCACGCCGGCCAGGCGCTCCAGGTCCAGAACGAGCTTCGGCGGCGGCTCGGCGGCACCGCCCGGAGTGGTGCCGGGCAGCAGTTCCTGAACCGGAACCCCGTAGAAATCCGCCAGCTCGGCGAGGCGCTGCACGGTGACGGCGCGGTCTCCGCGCTCGTACGACCCGACCACGACCGCCTTCCAGCGTCCCTGGGACTTCTCCTCCACACCGTGGAGGGAAAGGCCCTGCTGGGTGCGGATGGCCCGGAGCTTGGCCCCGAGCTGTTTGGCGTATTCGCTGGACATATAGCTCCCCGGACGAAGGCTGGTGACTCACTGTGAGGTTACGCAGCGTGACTCTTCCCCGTCAAGCCGAACGGTCCGCACCGACCCGTCCGTGAGCGGCGACGTGCGGTGACGCCGGACGGGTGACACGCGGACGCCGGGGGGGTGATCGAACGCCCCCGGCGGCCTGGTAGCCTGTATGGCGCAATTCCGACGTCCTTTAAGGTCCGTCCCGTGAGGCGGAGAAGGAGGTCCGTTTCGTATGGACACCCAGCATTCCGATGCGCGACCCGTTCTCGAGGGTCCTGACATCGCGCGGGTACTGACCCGTATCGCCCACGAGATCGTCGAGCGCGCCAAGGGCGCCGAAGACGTGGTGCTCCTCGGCATCCCGACCCGGGGCGTCTTTCTCGCCCGTCGGCTCGCCGTCAAGCTCGAGCAGATCACCGGCCGTACGATCCCGGTCGGCTCCCTCGACATCACCATGTACCGCGACGATCTGCGGTTGCAGCCCCCGCGTGCCCTGGCCCGCACGGAGATCCCCGGGGACGGGCTCGACGACCGGCTCGTCGTGCTCGTCGACGACGTGCTCTTTTCCGGCCGCACCATCCGCGCCGCCCTCGACGCCCTGAACGACATCGGCCGCCCGCGCGCGGTCCAGCTCGCGGTCCTCGTCGACCGCGGCCACCGCGAGCTCCCGATCCGCGCCGACTACGTCGGCAAGAACCTCCCCACGTCGCTGCGGGAGACGGTCAAGGTCCAGCTCACCGAGGAGGACGGTCGGGACACCGTGCTGCTCGGGGTGAAGCAGACCGTGGCGGGCGCACAGCAGTAGCACTCCGGCGTACAGCCCTGCCGTACGTCCGCCAGTGCGTCTCCGCGCGCCCGCGCCTGCCCGAATCCTCCCGATTGATGAACTTCCTTACGGAGCCTGACAGATGCAGCGCCATCTCATCTCGGCCGCCGACCTCACCCGTGACGACGCCGTCCTGATCCTCGACACCGCCGAGGAGATGGCCCGGGTCGCGGACCGGCCGATCAAAAAACTGCCGACCCTGCGCGGCCGCACCGTCGTCAACCTCTTCTTCGAGGACTCCACCCGCACCCGGATCTCCTTCGAGGCCGCCGAGAAGCGGCTGTCCGCGGACGTGATCAACTTCTCCGCCAAGGGATCCAGCGTGTCCAAGGGCGAGTCCCTCAAGGACACCGCCCAGACCCTGGAGGCGATGGGTGTCGACGCCGTCGTCATCCGGCACGGCGCCTCCGGAGCCCCCTACCGCCTGGCCAACTCCGGCTGGATCGACGCCGCCGTGATCAACGCCGGGGACGGCACCCACCAGCACCCCACC
The DNA here is from genome assembly GCF_040680495.1 of Streptomyces sp. NPDC052036. Lineage (NCBI taxonomy): Bacteria > Bacillati > Actinomycetota > Actinomycetes > Kitasatosporales > Streptomycetaceae > Streptomyces > Streptomyces sp. NPDC052036. The sequence goes on from NZ_JBFAWW010000022.1 coordinate 1,927, forward strand.
CAGGCCCTGCTCGACGCCTTCACCATGCGCCGCCGCCTGGTGGGCCGGGACGCGGGACTGGGCCACGACCTGGCCGGCAAGCGCATCACCATCGTCGGAGACGTGCTGCACAGCCGGGTCGCCCGCTCCAACGTCGACCTGCTGCACACCCTGGGCGCCCAGGTCACCCTGGTCGCCCCGCCCACCCTGCTGCCCGTCGGTGTCGGCTCCTGGCCCTGCGAGATCTCCTACGACCTCGACAGCACGCTGCCCAAGTCGGACGCGGTGATGATGCTGCGCGTCCAGCGCGAGCGCATGAACGCCGCCTTCTTCCCCACCGAGCGCGAGTACGCCCGGCGCTACGGCCTGGACGGCGACCGGATGGCGAGGATGCCCGAACACGCCATCGTCATGCACCCCGGCCCGATGGTCCGCGGCATGGAGATCACCGCCGAGGTCGCCGACTCCGGGCGCTGCACCGCCGTCGAGCAGGTGGCCAACGGTGTCTCGATCCGGATGGCCGTCCTGTACCTGCTGCTCGGCGGGGCTGTATTCGATTCCCGGAACACCTCCGCCCAGCCCGACACCCGTACCGAGGAGAAGTAAGACAGATGAGCAAGATCCTGATCCGTGGTGCGAAGGTGCTCGGCGGTGAGCCGCAGGACGTCCTGATCGACGGCGAGATCATCGAGGCGGTCGGCACGGGACTGTCCGCCGAGGGCGCACAGGTCGTCGAGGCCGACGGCAAGGTGCTGCTGCCGGGCCTCGTCGATCTGCACACCCACCTCCGCGAGCCCGGCCGCGAGGACTCCGAGACCGTCCTGACCGGGACCCGGGCCGCCGCGAGCGGCGGTTACACGGCCGTGTTCGCCATGGCCAACACCTTCCCGGTCGCCGACACCGCCGGCGTCGTCGAGCAGGTGTGGCGCCTCGGCCGGGAACACGGCTACTGCGACGTCCACCCCATCGGTGCCGTCACCGTCGGCCTGGAGGGCAAGAAACTCGCCGAGCTGGGCGCCATGCACGAGTCGGCGGCCGGCGTCACCGTCTTCTCCGACGACGGCAAGTGCGTCGACGACGCGGTGATCATGCGCCGGGCGCTGGAGTACGTGAAGGCCTTCGGCGGGGTGGTCGCCCAGCACGCACAGGAGCCTCGGCTCACCGAGGGCGCACAGATGAACGAGGGCGTCGTGTCCGCGGAACTGGGGCTCGGCGGCTGGCCCGCGGTCGCCGAGGAGTCGATCATCGCCCGGGACGTGCTGCTCGCCGACCACGTCGGCTCGCGCGTGCACATCTGCCATCTGTCGACCGCCGGGTCCGTCGAGATCGTGCGCTGGGCCAAGTCCCGCGGCATCGACGTCACCGCCGAGGTCACCCCGCACCATCTGCTCCTCACCGACGAGCTGGTGCGCAGCTACAACCCGGTCTACAAGGTCAACCCGCCGCTGCGCACCGAGCGCGACGTCATGGCGCTGCGCGAGGCGCTCGCCGACGGCACGATCGACATCGTCGCCACCGACCACGCCCCCCATCCGCACGAGGACAAGGACTGCGAGTGGGCCGCCGCCGCCATGGGCATGGTGGGCCTGGAGACGGCGCTGTCCGTGGTGCAGGAGACGATGGTCGACACCGGGCTGCTCGACTGGGCCGGGGTCGCCGACCGTATGTCCGTCAAGCCCGCGACGATCGGCCGGGCCACGGGCCACGGCCGCCCCGTCTCGGCGGGTGAGCCCGCCAACCTCACCCTCGTCGACACCGCCTACCTTGGGCAGGTGGACCCCGCGGGCTTCGCCTCGCGCAGCCGCAACACCCCGTACGAGGGCCGTGAGCTGCCGGGCCGTGTCACCCACACCTGGCTCCGGGGCAAGGCCACCCTCGTGGACGGGAAGCTCGCGTGACTCTGGACATCCTGCTCGCCGCCGAGAAGAAATCGGCGGAAGTGACCGACTGGTCCGCTCGTATCGGCTGGCTCGTGGGGCTCGCCCTGTTCGTCGCGCTCGTCTACTGGCTGATGCGCGAGGGCTGGAAGTGGCGCGGCACTCTCCAGAGCGACCTGCCGGAGCTGCCCGCCCGCCCGTCGTCCACCGCCACCACCCTCGACGGAGGCGTCACGCCGGCGCAGCCCGGAATGCCCGAGGAGCCCGGCCCGGCGAGACTGAGCATGAGCGGCCGCTACCACGGCTCCACGACCGCCGGACAGTGGCTGGACCGCATCGTGGCCCACGGCCTGGGTACCCGCAGCCTGGTCGAGCTCACGCTGACGGACGCCGGACTCGACGTCGTACGCCCCGGCGCGACCGACTTCTTCGTCCCCGCCGAGCAGCTGCGCGGGGCCCGGCTCGACAAGGGCATCGCGGGCAAGGTGCTCACCGAGGGCGGACTGCTGGTCGTGACCTGGGAGCACGGCGGCAAGCTGCTCGACTCCGGGTTCCGCTCCGACCGCGCGGCCGAGCACAACGACTGGGTCGACGCCCTGAACCACATGATCGACAAGACGGAAGGCGCACGATGACGACCTCCACCAAGGGAGCCGCCAGGACTCCCGCCGTACTCGTCCTGGAGGACGGCCGGATCTTCCGCGGCCGTGCCTACGGGGCCGTGGGGGTGACCTTCGGCGAGGCCGTGTTCTCCACCGGCATGACCGGCTACCAGGAGACCCTCACCGACCCGTCCTACCACCGCCAGGTCGTCGTGATGACCGCCCCCCACATCGGCAACACGGGTGTCAACGACGAGGACCCCGAGTCCCAGCGGATCTGGGTCGCGGGCTACGTGGTGCGCGACCCCGCGCGCGTGCCCTCCAACTGGCGCGCCAAGCGCTCGCTGGACGAGGAGCTGCGCCACCAGGGCGTGGTCGGCATCTGCGGTATCGACACTCGCGCGCTCACCCGCCATCTGCGCGAGCGCGGCGCCATGCGTGTCGGCATCTTCTCCGGCCACGCGCTGCCCGACGAGGGCACGATGCTCGCCGAGGTCCGCCAGGCCCCCGAGATGGTGGGCGCGGACCTCTCCGCCGAGGTCGCCACCGAGGAGGCCTACGTCGTCCCCGCGATCGGCGAGAAGCGGTTCACCGTCGCCGCGATCGACCTCGGCATCAAGGGCATGACCCCGCACCGCATGGCCGAGCGCGGCATCGAGGTGCATGTGCTGCCCGCGACGGCGACCGCCGAGGACGTGTTCGCGGTGAACCCGGACGGCGTGTTCTTCTCCAACGGCCCCGGCGACCCCGCCACCGCCGACCGCCCCGTCGCCGTCATGCAGGCCGTCCTGGAGCGGAGGACGCCCCTGTTCGGGATCTGCTTCGGCAACCAGATCCTCGGCCGTGCGCTCGGCTTCGGCACCTACAAGCTGAAGTACGGCCACCGCGGCATCAACCAGCCGGTGCAGGACCGTACGACCGGCAAGGTCGAGGTCACCGCGCACAACCACGGCTTCGCCGTCGACGCCCCGCTCGACAAGGTGTCCGACACCCCCTACGGCCGCGCCGAGGTCTCCCACGTCTGCCTCAACGACAACGTGGTGGAGGGCCTCCAGCTGCTCGACCAGCCGGCCTTCAGCGTCCAGTACCACCCCGAAGCCGCCGCGGGACCGCACGATGCCGCCTACCTGTTCGACCGCTTCGTATCCCTGATGGAGGGCCAGCGTGCCTAAGCGCACCGATATCCAGTCCGTCCTGGTCATCGGCTCCGGCCCGATCGTCATCGGCCAGGCCGCCGAGTTCGACTACTCCGGCACCCAGGCGTGCCGGGTCCTGAAGTCCGAGGGCCTGCGGGTCATCCTGGTGAACTCGAACCCGGCGACGATCATGACCGACCCGGAGATCGCGGACGCCACCTACGTCGAGCCGATCACCCCGGACTTCGTCGAGAAGATCATCGCCAAGGAGCGCCCCGACGCCCTGCTGCCCACCCTGGGCGGTCAGACGGCCCTCAACACCGCCATCGCGCTGCACGAGAACGGTGTCCTGGACAAGTACGGCGTGGAACTGATCGGCGCCAACGTCGTGGCCATCCACAAGGGCGAGGACCGCGACCAGTTCAAGGAGGTCGTCGAGGCGGTCCGGCAGAAGATCGGGCACGGTGAGTCCGCCCGGTCGGTGATCTGCCACTCCATGGACGAGGTGCTGGCCGGCGTCGAGGAGCTCGGCGGCTACCCGGTCGTCGTCCGCCCCTCCTTCACCATGGGCGGCGCCGGGTCCGGCTTCGCCCACGACGAGGACGAGCTGCGCCGCATCGCGGGCCAGGGCCTCACCCTGTCGCCGACCACCGAGGTGCTCCTGGAGGAGTCCATCCTCGGCTGGAAGGAGTACGAGCTGGAGCTGATGCGCGACAAGAACGACAACGTCGTGGTCGTCTGCTCCATCGAGAACTTCGACCCGATGGGCGTGCACACCGGTGACTCGATCACCGTCGCCCCGGCGATGACCCTGACCGACCGCGAGTACCAGATCCTGCGCGACATCGGCATCGCCGTCATCCGCGAGGTCGGCGTGGACACGGGCGGCTGCAACATCCAGTTCGCGGTGAACCCCGAGGACGGTCGGGTGATCGTCATCGAGATGAACCCGCGCGTCTCGCGCTCGTCCGCCCTCGCCTCCAAGGCCACCGGCTTCCCCATCGCCAAGATCGCCGCCAGGCTCGCCGTCGGCTACACCCTCGACGAGATCCCGAACGACATCACGCAGGAGACCCCGGCCTCCTTCGAGCCGACCCTCGACTACGTGGTCGTCAAGGCGCCACGGTTCGCCTTCGAGAAGTTCCCCTCCGCCGACTCCACGCTCACCACGACCATGAAGTCGGTCGGCGAGGCGATGGCGATCGGCCGCAACTTCACCGAGGCGTTCCAGAAGGCGCTGCGCTCCCTGGAGAGGAAGGGCAGCCAGTTCGCCTTCACGGGCGAGACCGGCGACAAGGCGACCCTGCTGCGCGAGGCCGCCCGCCCCACGGACGGCCGCATCAACACCGTCATGGAGGCGATCCGCGCGGGCGCCACCCAGGAGGAGGTCTTCGAGGCGACCAGGATCGACCCCTGGTTCGTCGACCAGCTCTTCCTCATCAAGGAGCTCGCGGACGAGCTGGCCGCCGCCGAGCGACTGGACGCCGAGCTGCTGGCCGAGGCCAAGCGGCACGGCTTCTCCGACCAGCAGATCGCCGAGATCCGGGGCCTGCGCGAGGACGTCGTGCGCGAGGTCCGGCACGCGCTGGGCGTACGCCCGGTCTACAAGACGGTGGACACCTGCGCCGCCGAGTTCGCCGCGAAGACGCCGTACTTCTACTCCTCCTACGACGAGGAGAGCGAGGTCGCGCCGCGCGAGAAGCCGGCGGTCATCATCCTGGGCTCCGGTCCCAACCGCATCGGCCAGGGCATCGAGTTCGACTACTCCTGCGTCCACGCCTCCTTCGCGCTCAGCGACGCCGGGTACGAGACCGTGATGGTCAACTGCAACCCCGAGACGGTCTCCACGGACTACGACACCTCCGACCGCCTGTACTTCGAGCCGCTGACGCTCGAGGACGTGCTGGAGATCGTCCACGCCGAGCAGCAGGCCGGCCCGGTCGCGGGGGTCGTGGTCCAGCTCGGCGGCCAGACCCCGCTGGGCCTGGCCCAGGCGCTGAAGGACAACGGCGTGCCGATCGTGGGGACCTCGCCCGAGGCGATCCACGCCGCCGAGGACCGCGGCGCGTTCGGGCGCGTGCTCGCCGAGGCCGGGCTGCCGGCCCCCAAGCACGGCACGGCCACCACGTTCGGGGAGGCCAAGGCGATCGCGGACGAGATCGGCTACCCGGTCCTCGTCAGGCCCTCGTACGTCCTCGGCGGACGCGGCATGGAGATCGTCTACGACGAGACCCGGCTCGCGTCGTACATCGCCGAGTCGACCGAGATCAGCCCGTCCCGGCCGGTGCTCGTCGACCGCTTCCTCGACGACGCGATCGAGATCGACGTCGACGCCCTGTACGACGGCGAGGAGCTGTACCTCGGCGGTGTGATGGAGCACATCGAGGAGGCCGGCATCCACTCCGGCGACTCAGCGTGCGCGCTGCCGCCGATCACGCTGGGCGGCTTCGACATCAAGCGGCTGCGCGCCTCCACGGAGGCCATCGCGCGGGGCGTCGGGGTGCGCGGACTGATCAACATCCAGTTCGCGATGGCGGGTGACATCCTCTACGTCCTCGAGGCCAACCCGCGCGCCTCCCGCACCGTTCCCTTCACCTCGAAGGCGACCGCGGTGCCGCTGGCCAAGGCCGCCGCGCGCATCTCGCTGGGCGCCACCGTCGCGCAGCTGCGCGAGGAGGGCCTGCTGCCGAGGAACGGCGACGGCGGCGAGCTGCCGCTGGACGCGCCGATCTCGGTCAAGGAGGCCGTGCTGCCGTGGTCGCGGTTCCGCGACATCCACGGACGGGGCGTGGACACGGTCCTCGGTCCGGAGATGCGCTCCACCGGCGAGGTCATGGGCATCGACTCCGTCTTCGGCACGGCGTACGCCAAGTCGCAGGCGGGCGCCTACGGCCCGCTGCCGACCAAGGGCCGCGCCTTCATCTCGGTCGCCAACCGGGACAAGCGGTCGATGATCTTCCCGGCGCGGGAGCTGGTGGCCCACGGCTTCGAGCTGCTCGCCACCTCCGGCACGGCCGAGGTGCTCAAGCGCAACGGCATCAACGTCACCGTCGTGCGCAAGCAGTCCGAGGGCACCGGCCCGAACGGTGAGAAGACCATCGTCCAGCTCATCCACGACGGCGAGGTCGACCTCATCGTCAACACTCCCTACGGCACCGGTGGCCGCCTCGACGGCTACGAGATCCGCACGGCCGCGGTGGCCCGCTCCGTGCCCTGCCTGACGACGGTCCAGGCGCTCGCCGCCGCCGTCCAGGGCATCGACGCCCTCAACCGCGGAGACGTGAGTGTCCGCTCGCTCCAGGAACACGCGGAACACCTGACCGCGGCCCGCGACTAGCAGCCCTTGAGGGGGACATCGGAAACGGTGTCCCCCTCTTCGTGAGGACACAGGGACATGTACAAGTTTTTCTTCCGGCTGGTTTTCTCCCGGATGGACCCGGAACAGGCCCACCACCTGGCCTTCCGCTGGATCCGCCGCGCCGTGCGCATCCCGGTGCTGCGCACCTTCGCCGCCGCCGTTCTCGCTCCCCGGTACAAGGAGCTGCGCACCGAGGCGTTCGGGCTGCGCATGCACGGCCCGATCGGGCTCGCCGCCGGCTTCGACAAGAACGCCCTCGCTGTCGACGGCATGGCGATGATGGGCTTCGACCACGTCGAGATCGGCACGGTGACCGGGGAACCGCAGCCGGGCAACCCCAAGAAGCGGCTGTTCCGGCTCGTCGGTGACCGGGCACTGATCAACCGCATGGGCTTCAACAACGAGGGCTCGCTCGCCGTAGCCGCCCGCCTGGCCTCCCGTACGCCCGTCTTCCGGACCGTCGTGGGCGTCAACATCGGCAAGACCAAGGTCGTACCCGAGGCGGAGGCCGTCGCGGACTATGTGAAGTCGGCCGAGCGGCTCGCGCCGTACGCCGACTACCTGGTCGTCAACGTCTCCTCGCCGAACACCCCCGGTCTGCGCAATCTGCAGGCCACCGAGGCGCTGCGCCCGCTGCTGAGCGCGGTCCGCGAGGCCGCCGACCGTACGGTCACCACCCGGCGCGTCCCGCTGCTGGTGAAGATCGCCCCGGACCTCGCCGACGAGGACGTCGACGCCGTCGCCGACCTCGCGGTGGAACTGGGCCTGGACGGGATCATCGCCACCAACACCACCATCGCGCGTGAGGGGCTCGGACTGACCTCCGACCCCGCCCTGGTGAAGGAGACCGGCGGACTGTCCGGCGCGCCGCTGAGAACACGCTCTCTGGAGGTGCTGCGCCGCCTGTACGCGCGCGTGGGCGACCGCATCGCCCTGGTGGGCGTGGGCGGCATCGAGAGCGCCGAGGACGCCTGGCAGCGGATTCTGGCCGGTGCCACGCTGGTGCAGGGCTACAGCGCCTTCATCTACGAGGGGCCCTCCTGGGGCCGCGCCCTCCACAAGGGGCTCGCGGCACGTCTGCGCACCAGCCCGTACGCCACCCTCGCCGACGCGGTCGGCGCCGATGTGAGGAAGTCCGCATGACCGCCCACCCGTCACCCGACCACCCCTCCGGGCCGCCGCGACCTTCTGCGGAACCCTTCGGCACGCGTCTGCGCCGTGCCATGGACATGCGGGGCCCGCTGTGCGTCGGCATCGACCCGCACGCCTCGCTGCTGGCCCAGTGGGGCCTGAACGACGATGTGGCCGGTCTGGAGCGGTTCAGCCGCACGGTGGTGGAGGCGATGGCCGAGCGCGTCGCCGTCCTCAAGCCGCAGAGCGCCTTCTTCGAGCGTTTCGGGTCGCGCGGGGTCGCCGTCCTGGAGAAGGCGGTCGAGGAGGCGCGGGCGGCCGGGGCACTGGTCGTCATGGACGCCAAGCGCGGCGACATCGGTTCGACCATGGCCGCGTACGCCGAGTCCTTCCTCCGTGAGGACGCTCCGCTGTTCTCCGACGCGCTGACGGTCTCGCCCTATCTGGGCTACGGCTCGCTCAAGCCGGCCGTGGACCTCGCGCGGGAGAGCGGCACCGGGCTCTTCGTGCTGGCGCTGACCTCGAACCCCGAGGGCGGTGAGGTGCAGCACGCCGTGCGCTCCGACGGCCGGAACGTGGGCGCGACGATGCTCGCCCACCTAGCGGCCGAGAACGCGGGGGAGGAGCCCCTCGGCTCCTTCGGGGCCGTCGTGGGCGCCACGCTCGGCGATCTGTCGTCGTACGACCTCGACATGGGAGGCCCCCTCCTCGCGCCCGGCATCGGCGCCCAGGGAGCCGCCCCGGCCGACCTTCCCCGGGTCTTCGGCAAGGCCGTGCGCAACGTCGTGCCGAACGTGAGCCGGGGAGTGCTGCGGCACGGTCCCGACGTGGTCGCGCTCCGTGACGCCGCGGAACGCTTCGCGGAGGAGATCCGGGTCGCGGTGGCGGCCGGCTAGACCTTCCGGGGTGGTCGCGGGAGCCCTCCGGGACATGCTCGCGGAGCCGCCTGAGTCTGAATACATCCTCAAATCCCGGGCAGTATGTCCGAAAAGTCTGGCTCGACAGAGGCTGACCAGGACTTTTCCGCTGTTCTCGCTGACTCTGGCGGACTTGCCCGCTAGTCTCCGACGAGAGAACGGGCAAGCGTGTTGCTCGTGGCTCCCCAGGTGTGGGGCGACTAGGTTCCTCACCGGTCCGTATCCGACAGTTCGACATCCGAGGTGACGTAGGCGTGGCTCTTCCGCCCCTTACCCCTGAACAGCGCGCAGCCGCGCTCGAAAAGGCCGCCGCGGCTCGCCGGGAGCGGGCCGAGGTCAAGAATCGACTCAAGCACTCCGGCGCCTCCCTGCACGAGGTCATCAAGCAGGGCCAGGAAAACGACGTCATCGGCAAGATGAAGGTCTCCGCCCTCCTCGAGTCCCTGCCGGGCGTGGGCAAGGTCCGCGCCAAGCAGATCATGGAGCGTCTCGGGATCTCCGAGAGCCGCCGTGTGCGTGGCCTCGGTTCCAACCAGATCGCCTCCCTGGAGCGCGAGTTCGGCGGCACCGCCAGCTGAGTCCGGTGCACTCCGGGAATGCTGGAATAATCGCTGCATGAGTGAACGTCCGCGGCTGACCGTGCTCTCCGGCCCCTCGGGGGTCGGCAAGAGCACGGTCGTCGCTCATATGCGCAAGGAACACCCCGAGGTCTGGCTCTCGGTGTCGGCGACGACCCGCAAGCCTCGCCCCGGTGAGCGGCACGGTGTCCACTACTTCTTCGTCACCGACGACGAGATGGACAAGCTGATCGCCAACGGCGAGCTGCTGGAGTGGGCCGAGTTCGCCGGCAACCGCTACGGCACGCCGCGTGCGGCCGTGCTGGAGCATCTGGAGTCCGGCGTGCCGGTGCTGCTGGAGATCGACCTCCAGGGCGCCCGGCAGGTCCGTGAGTCCATGCCGGAGGCGCAGCTCGTGTTCCTGGCTCCGCCCTCCTGGGAGGAGCTGGTGCGCAGGCTCACCGGACGCGGTACGGAGCCGCCCGAGGTGATCGAGCGCCGTCTGGAGGCGGCCAAGATCGAACTGGCGGCCGAGCCCGAGTTCGACGAGACGCTGGTCAACACCTCGGTCGAGGATGTGGCGCGCGAGCTGCTAACCTTGATAAACGTTGTGTGATCAGGGTTGTGTGACCAGGTCTGATCTTTCCCATCTTTCGGAAGGTAGAGCGTGTCCTCTTCCATCACCACGCCCGAGGGCATCATCAACCCGCCGATCGACGAGCTCCTCGAGGCCACCGACTCGAAGTACAGCCTCGTGATCTATGCGGCCAAGCGGGCCCGCCAGATCAACGCGTACTACTCGCAGCTCGGTGAGGGCCTCCTCGAGTACGTCGGTCCCCTCGTCGACACCCACGTCCACGAGAAGCCGCTCTCGATCGCCCTGCGCGAGATCAACGCGGGTCTGCTGACCTCCGAGGCCATCGAGGGCCCGGCGCAGTAGCCAGCAGTGCGGTATGTCATATCGCCATACCGCGACAGGTTTTTTCCACAGGCCCGGCAGCACTCCTGCCGGGCCTGTGGTCTGCTCAAGGGGCAGCGCGGGGAACGCCCTCCGCGGTGAGGCAGCATGGGCATGTACGGATCCGAGTCCGGGGAGAGACGGTGGACAAGCCGAAGGTCGTTCTGGGGATCAGCGGCGGCATCGCCGCCTACAAGGCGTGCGAGCTGCTGCGCAGACTGACCGAGTCCGGGCATGACGTGCGCGTCGTACCGACGGCCTCCGCGCTGCATTTCGTCGGCGCGGCGACCTGGTCGGCGCTCTCCGGCCACCCGGTCTCCACCGAGGTCTGGGACGACGTCCACGAGGTGCCGCACGTCCGCATCGGCCAGCACGCCGATCTGGTCGTCGTGGCCCCCGCGACGGCCGACACGCTCGCCAAGGCGGCCCACGGCCTCGCAGACGACCTGCTGACCAACACCCTCCTCACCGCCCGCTGCCCGGTCGTCTTCGCCCCCGCGATGCACACCGAGATGTGGGAGCACCCGGCCACCCAGGAGAACGTGGCGACGCTGCGCCGCCGCGGCGCCGTCGTCATCGAACCGGCGGTCGGCCGGCTGACCGGCGTCGACACGGGCAAGGGTCGGCTGCCCGACCCGGCCGAGATCTTCGAGGTCTGCCGCCGGGTGCTGGCCCGGGGCGTGACCGAGCCGGACCTCAAGGACCGGCATGTCGTCGTCACCGCCGGCGGCACCCGCGAGCCCCTCGACCCCGTCCGTTTCCTGGGCAACCGCTCCTCCGGCAAGCAGGGCTACGCCCTGGCGCGCACGGCCGCCGCCCGAGGCGCCCGCGTCACCCTGATCGCCGCGAACACGAGTCTGCCCGATCCCGCCGGAGTGGACGTCGTACAGGTGGGCACGGCCGTGCAGCTGCGCGAGGCGGTGCTGAAGGCGGCCGCGGACGCGGACGCCGTGGTCATGGCGGCTGCGGTGGCGGACTTCCGGCCGGCGGTCTACGCCTCCGGGAAGATCAAGAAGAAGGACGGCCAGGATCCGGAGCCCGTCGTCCTGGTGCGGAATCCGGACATCCTCGCCGAGATCTCGGCGGATCGGGGCCGCCCCGGCCAGGTGGTCGTCGGTTTCGCCGCGGAGACGGACGACGTGCTGGTCAACGGCCGCGCCAAGCTGGAGCGCAAGGGATGCGACCTGCTCGTGGTCAACGAGGTGGGGGAGCGCAAGACCTTCGGCGCCGAGGAGAACGAGGCAGTGGTGCTGGGGGCCGACGGCAGCGAGACCCCGGTGCCGTACGGCCCGAAGGAAGCACTCGCCGAGACGGTGTGGGACCTCGTGGCGCCGCGCCTGTCCTGAGCCTGTCCTGAATCCCTCCTTCCTCTGGAGACCCGCTCGGGCCTCGGCACATTCGCGCGTGGCGACCCTGGAAAAGAGCGCGCGGCATTGGGCAGAATGCCCGTGCCGCAGGTCACAGGGCTCCCGAGAGGCGAGACAGGTGGGCCGGTGGTCGAGCGCGACCGATAAACTGTTCTCGGACGACGCCGGGCGCAGCCCCCGTCCCGTCCACCAATGATCAGCCAGCAGCCGCTGCAACCCCAGGGAGCGTTGTGTCCCGTCGCCTGTTCACCTCGGAGTCTGTGACCGAGGGCCACCCCGACAAGATCGCTGACCAGATCAGTGACACCATTCTCGATGCGCTTCTGCGTGAGGACCCGACGTCCCGGGTCGCCGTGGAGACGCTGATCACGACCGGTCTGGTGCACGTGGCCGGCGAGGTCACGACCAAGACGTACGCGGACATCGCGACGCTGGTGCGCAACAAGATCCTCGAGATCGGCTACGACTCGTCGAAGAAGGGCTTCGACGGCGCCTCCTGCGGTGTCTCGGTGTCGATCGGCGCGCAGTCCCCGGACATCGCGCAGGGTGTGGACACGGCCTACGAGTCCCGAGTCGAGGGCGACGACGACGAGCTGGACCGCCAGGGCGCGGGCGACCAGGGCCTGATGTTCGGCTACGCGACGGACGAGACACCGACGCTGATGCCGCTGCCCATCTTCCTGGCGCACCGGCTGTCCAAGCGGCTGTCCGACGTCCGCAAGAACGGCACCATCCCCTACCTGCGTCCGGACGGAAAGACCCAGGTCACCATCGAGTACGACGGTGACAAGGCGGTCCGCCTGGACACGGTGGTCATCTCCTCGCAGCACGCGAGCGACATCGACCTCGAGTCGCTGCTCGCCCCCGACATCCGCGAGTTCGTGGTCGAGCCGGAGCTGAAGGCCCTGCTGGACGAGGGCATCAAGCTGGAGACGGACGGCTACCGCCTGCTGGTCAACCCCACCGGCCGGTTCGAGATCGGCGGTCCGATGGGTGACGCGGGCCTGACCGGCCGGAAGATCATCATCGACACTTACGGCGGCATGGCGCGGCACGGCGGTGGCGCGTTCTCCGGCAAGGACCCGTCCAAGGTGGACCGCTCGGCGGCGTACGCGATGCGCTGGGTCGCCAAGAACGTCGTGGCGGCGGGCCTGGCCTCCCGCTGCGAGGTGCAGGTCGCGTACGCGATCGGCAAGGCCGAGCCGGTCGGTCTGTTCGTGGAGACCTTCGGCACGGCCAAGGTCGACGCCGAGAAGATCGAGCACGCGATCACCAAGGTCTTCGACCTCCGCCCGGCCGCGATCATCCGCGCCCTGGATCTGCTGCGTCCGATCTACGCGCAGACCGCCGCCTACGGCCACTTCGGCCGGGAGCTCCCCGACTTCACCTGGGAGCGCACCGACCGCGTGGAGGCCCTCCGCGAGGCCGCAGGGCTGTAGGCCCTCCCCGCTCCTGCACGAGGCCCGGCGCCCTTCGAGGGAGCCGGGCCTCGGCGTGTCACCGGTGGGCCCGGACGGCGAGCGCGTTCCGAGGCTCGTACGGCGATGTCAGTGGGGTTTGGTAAGAATGCAAGCGTGAGCAGCGGGAACGGGCAGCAGCACGGGGCGGGCGGGGACGAGGCCGGGCCGCCCGAGCAGCTTGCGCTGATCCGTGAGGCCGTGCGCCAGGCCAAGGCGCCCCGGGCCAAGCCGCGCACCTGGCGAGGGGCCGAGCTCGCCAAGGACCTGCCCGTCGCGCGCGTCCTGGTCGACAAGGGCGTGCTGCATCTGGACCGGTACTTCGACTATGCGGTGCCGCAGGAGCTGGACGCCGTGGCTCGGCCCGGGGTCCGGGTCCGGGTGCGGTTCGGGGCCGGGGCGCGGACGGTGCGCGACGGGCGGCGCGAGGGCGGAGGGCTCATCGACGGGTTCCTCGTCGAGCGGGTGGCCGAGTCCGACTACACCGGGCCCCTCGCGGCGCTGGCCCAGGTCGTGTCGCCCGAGCCCGTCCTCACGCCCGAGCTGCTGGATCTCGCCCGTGCCATCGCGGATCGGTACGCGGGCAGTCTCGCCGATGTGCTCCAGCTCGCCGTGCCGCCGCGGCACGCCCGGGCCGAGGCCACCGAGATGGGTCCGCCGCCCGCGCCGCCCGCCGAGCCGGACCCCGGGTCCTGGCGGCGCTACGCGCGAGGCCCTGGGTTTCTGCGGTCCCTGGCCTCCGGCGGTGCGCCGCGGGCCGTGTGGACCGCACTGCCCGGACCCTGGTGGGCGGAGGAGATCGCCCGAGCCGTGCAGGCCACGCTCGCCTCGGGCCGGGGCGCGTTGGTCGTCGTGCCCGCGGGGCGCCCCGCCGCGCGGGTCGATGCGGCGCTGAGGGCGCTGCTGGGGGACGGGCAGCATGCGTTGCTGACCGCCGACGCCGGGCAGGAGCGACGGTATCGGGAGTGGCTCGCGATACGGCGCGGCGCCGTGCGGGCCGTGGTCGGGACGCGGGCCGCCATGTTCGCGCCGGTCCGCGATCTCGGCCTCGTCGTCGTCTGGGACGACGGGGACCCCAGTCACAGCGACGACAACGCTCCCTTCCCGCATGTGCGCGAGGTCCTGGAGCTGCGGGCCTCGCGCGACAGGTGTGCTTTTCTGCTGGGGGGCTGGAGCTGCACCGTCGAGGCCGCGCAGCTCGTCGAGAGCGGCTGGGCGGTGCCGCTGGCCGCCGACCGAGAGCAGGTACGGGCCGCCGCGCCGCTCGTGCGGACCGTGGGGGACCAGGATCTCGCGCGGGACGAGGCGGCCAGGGCGGCCCGGCTGCCGACGCTCGCCTGGGAAGCCGTACGGGAGGGCCTGCGGCACGGCCCCGTGCTGGTACAGGTGCCACGGCGGGGGTATGTCCCCCGGCTGGCCTGTGCCCACTGTCGCGCGCCTGCCCGCTGCCGGCACTGCGCCGGGCCGCTGGCGGCCCAGGACGCCGGGGAGCTGCGGTGCGGCTGGTGCGGGCGCGAGGAGAGCGCCTGGCACTGTCCGGAGTGCGGCGGCTTCCGGCTGCGCGCCCAGGTGGTGGGCGCCCGGCGGACCGCCGAGGAGCTGGGGCGCGCGTTTCCGGCCGTTCCGGTGCGGACGTCGGGGCGTGAGCAGGTGCTCGACACGGTTCCGGACGCCCCCGCCCTGGTCGTCAGCACCCCGGGCGCCGAGCCGGTCGCCGAGGGCGGCTATGCGGCCGCGCTGCTGCTGGACGGATGGGCCATGCTCGGGCGGCCGGATCTGCGGGCGGGTGAGGAGGCGCTGCGGCGGTGGATCGGCGCGGGCGCGCTCGTCCGGCCCCAGTCGGCGGGCGGGACCGTGGTGATCGTCGCAGAGCCGACGCTGCGGCCGGTGCAGGCGCTGGTGCGGTGGGACCCCGTCGGGCACGCGGCGCGGGAGCTGGCCGAGCGGGCCGAGCTGGGCTTTCCGCCGGTGTCGCGGATGGCGGCGGTGTCGGGACCGGTCGGGGCGGTCATGGACTTCGTCGCCGGGGCCGGACTCCCGCCGGACGCCGAGGTGCTCGGGCCCGTACCCGTGCCGGTCACCGAGGCCGGACGCCCGCGGCGGACCGGGGGGCCGCCACCGGGGGAGCGGTGGGAGCGGGCCCTCATCCGGGTACCGCCGGGGAGTGGAGCGGCACTGGCCTCCGCGCTGAAGGCCGCGTCGGCGGCGCGGATGGCTCGTGGGGGGAGCGGTGGGGGCGAGACGGTGCGGATCCGGATCGACCCGCCGGAGATCGGCTGACCGGCTGCGGGCCGGAGTCCGGGCACGGCGCGTGAAGGACGGGACCGACGGACCTGCGACAGGGGGCGCCGGCCCCTCGGCCGGAGAGTGGGGGGCGGTGCGGTGCGCGCTGGCCGCAGCGGGGCGGCTTCGAGGGCCGACGCACGTCCGCCGGACGGCGGCCGGTGTGGGCTGCGGGGTATGTCGCCGCAAGGCGGCGGTAGTTGGGCAGCGGGACGTGCCCGGCGGCGTTCAGGAGCCGCCCTCGGATGCCGGAGTACGCGGCGCGCGGCTGCACGGCTGCCTCCCGGTGCGGCCGGGAGGCAGGCGGTAGGCCGCTCAGCCGTTGCGCGGTCCGGGGAAGGCCGTCGACCGCACCTCGTCGCGGAGGGTGGGGCTGCCTGCCGTGGGCTGCGTCGGCATCGAGCGGGCCGCGGGCACCGTGGGGATGCCGGCGCCCACGTTGAGCGTGCGGCTGCCGGTCGGCTCCGGCGCGTGTTCTGTCTCGGTCGCCGCCGGGGTGGCGGCCCGGCGGGCGCCGTAACGGCGGTGCACCGCCTGCTTGGTGACACCGAGTGCGGAGCCCACGGCGTCCCACGAGAAGCCGAGTGAGCGGTCGAAGTCCACGGCCGCCGTGACCAGGGTCTCGACACTGTCCCGCAGCTCCTGGGCGAGGCGGACGGTCGGGGCGGGGGCGCGTCCGTAGACGACGAAGCCCGTGGACGGGCCGGAGCGGCGCGGGCGGTAGACGTTGCCCAACTGGGCGGTGAGGGTGCGCAACGCGTCCACCTGTCGGCGGACCCGCTCGATGTCCCGCACCAGCAGGTGCAGGCTGGCCCGGGCCTGGGCGTCGTGGGTTGCGTGGTCGGCCATGAACAAGCCTCTCGAACCGGCGTTGAAAGGAATCGGGCCGCGATCGCGGCCCGTTGTGGTCAACTCTTTCTTGACCAACGCGCGTGAGGGGCTCTGGTCACGGTGCAGGGGCGTAAGGAGATGGATGTACGCCCCCTGCGGCGGTGTGCGCTGTGAGGGGCATTCGCCCTGGATCAGGGCGCCCTTCGCGCTTGCGGCGCCACAACCCGCCATAGACTGGTGCGCTATCCGTGCGCCTCGGCCCGCCGCAGTCGCCCGGGCCCCGTCCCGACTCCCGCCCGAGAGGCCGTCACCCACCCATGAGGCTTGTCTTCGCAGGTACCCCCGAGGTCGCCGTTCCCGCGCTGGACGCCCTGATCGCGTCCGGCCGGCACGAGGTGGCGGCCGTCGTCACGCGGCCCGACGCACCGGCGGGACGTGGGCGCAGGCTCGTCGCCAGCCCCGTCGCCGAGCGGGCGGAGGAGGCAGGGATCGAGGTCCTCAAGCCGAACCGGCCCCGCGACGAGGACTTCCTCGCGCGCCTGCGGGAGATCGCGCCCGACTGCTGTCCCGTCGTCGCCTACGGGGCGCTGCTGCCCCGGGTGGCCCTCGACATCCCCGCCCACGGCTGGGTCAATCTGCACTTCTCGCTGCTGCCGGCCTGGCGCGGCGCCGCGCCCGTGCAGCACTCGCTCATGGCGGGCGACGAGATCACGGGTGCCTCCACGTTCCTCATCGAGGAGGGGCTGGACTCGGGGCCCGTCTACGGCACCGTCACCGAGCGGATCCGCCTCACCGACACCAGCGGCGACCTGCTCACCCGTCTCGCCTTCGCCGGTTCCGGGCTGCTCGCCGCCACCATGGACGGCATCGAGGACGGCACCCTGAAGGCCGTACCGCAGCCCGCCGAGGGCGTCACGCTCGCACCCAAGATCACCGTCGAGGACGCGCACGTGGACTGGGCCGCGCCCGCGCTCCGGGTGGACCGCGTGGTGCGGGGCTGCACGCCCGCGCCCGGCGCCTGGACCGCCTTCCGCGGGGAGCGGCTCAAGCTGATCCAGGTCACGCCCGTGCCCGAGCGCACGGACCTGGCCCCGGGACAGCTGGCGGCCGGCAAGAACAACGTGTACGTCGGCACCGGTTCCTACGCCGTCGAGCTGGTGTGGGTGCAGGCCCAGGGCAAGAAGCCGATGAAGGCCGCGGACTGGGCGCGCGGAGTGCGCATCGGCGCCTCCGAGACCCTCGGCGGCTGACCTGCCCGCCTGCCCGCCACCCCCCGGACGTACGCTGGAAAGCGCATGTCGTCCCATACCCGGAGCACATTTTTCGTGAGTGACCAGTCCCGTCGGCCCCGTAAGCCCGGCAAGCCCTACCGTCGGCCCCAGAAGGACCCCGTCCGCATCCTCGCCTTCGACGCGCTGAGGGCCGTCGACGAGCGGGACGCGTACGCGAACCTGGTCCTGCCGCCGCTGCTGCGCAAGGCGCGCGAGGCGGGCGACCTGGACGGGCGGGACGCGGCGCTCGCCACCGAGCTGGTGTACGGGACACTGCGCCGGCAGGGGACGTACGACGCCGTCATCGCGGCCTGTGTCGACCGTCCGCTGCGCGAGGTCGACCCGCCCGTGCTCGATGTGCTGAGCCTCGGGGCGCACCAGCTGCTGGGGACGCGGATCCCCAGCCATGCCGCCGTGTCCGCCACCGTCGAGCTCGCCCGTGTCGTGCTCGGTGACGGACGGGCCAAGTTCGTGAACGCCGTGCTGCGCAAGGTCGCCCAGAGCGACCTCGACGGCTGGCTGGAACGGGTCGCGCCGCCCTACGACGAGGACCCCGAGGACCACCTCGCCGTCGTGCACTCGCATCCGCGCTGGGTCGTTTCCGCCCTGTGGGACTCCCTCGGCGGCGGGCGTGCCGGGATCGAGGACCTGCTGGAGGCCGACAACGAGCGGCCCGAGGTCACGCTCGTGGCCCGGCCCGGCCGCGCCACCACCGAGGAGCTGCTCGGCGAGGAGGCCGCGGTGCCCGGCCGCTGGTCGCCGTACGCCGTCCGGCTCACCGAGGGCGGCGATCCCGGGGCCGTGGAGGCCGTGCGGGAGGGCCGTGCGGGCGTCCAGGACGAGGGCAGCCAGCTCGTCGCCCTCGCCCTCGCGAACGCGCCCCTGGAGGGGGCCGACGAGCGGTGGCTGGACGGATGCGCCGGGCCCGGCGGCAAGGCCGCGCTGCTGGCCGCCCTCGCCGCCGAGCGGGGCGCCACGCTGCTCGCCTCCGAGAAGCAGCCGCACCGCGCCGGTCTGGTGGCCAGGGCGCTCGCCGGGAACCCGGGGCCCTACCAGGTCATCACCGCCGACGGAACCCGGCCGCCCTGGCGCCCCGGGGCGTTCGACCGGGTCCTGATGGACGTGCCCTGCACGGGGCTCGGTGCGCTGCGCCGCCGGCCTGAGGCCCGCTGGCGGCGCCGGCCCGAGGACCTCGACGGCTTCGCACCCCTCCAGCGCGCCCTGCTGCGGACGGCCCTGGAGTCGGTACGGGTCGGGGGCGTCGTGGGCTACGCCACCTGCTCGCCCCATCTCGCCGAGACCCGGGCCGTGGTCGACGACGTCCTCAAGCAGTACCGGAACGCCGAACTCATCGACGCCCGGCCGCTGTTGCCCGGCGTACCGGCCCTCGGCGACGGCCCCGACGTACAGCTGTGGCCGCATATGCACGGCACCGACGCGATGTACCTGGCCCTGATCCGCCGCACCGCCTGACACCCGGAGCTGCACGTTCCCCAAACAAGTGACCGGTTCTCACTTCGGTTGGCCGACGCCTGGCCGATCGGCCACCGAAGTGACACCGACAGTCCCTCGGGTCCTCGCCGACTCGTGCGGAATGTGAAGCTGCTTCTGTGCGGCGTCGAACTTGGCACCACCAGGGTCAAGTTCACTTCCGCGGACCGGGCCCTCCTGCGTCCCGCTCGGCCAACACGCTGTGATGTGGGGCACGCCCATCCGCTCAGCCCACGTCGGCCACCCGGGGCGAACGCGTTCTGCGAGAGAGCGGTTGGCCACGCCTGACCGATCCCCGGGACCGCTCGCCACCGCATTCGACGGCGGTACAGTGCATATAAGGGCAATGGGTACATTCCAATAGGAGAATGACCATGGTGCTTGGTTCGAGGGGTGCGAGCGGCGAGACACCGGACACCCGAGAAGAGCGTCGAGCTGCCGCGTTGTACGCGACCGACCGGCAGCTTCGCGAGGCCATGCCGCTCGAAGCGGTCGCCGAGGCCATCCGTCGGCCAGGACTGTCCCTCGCCGCGACAGTGGCCACGGTCATGGACGCCTACGCGGATCGGCCTGCCCTGGGGGAGCGTGCCCAGGAAGCGTTCAGGGACCCGGCGACCGGCCGTACGTCGCTACGGCTGCTCCGGAGGTTCGACACGATCAGCTACCGCGAGCTGTGGTCCCGCGTCCAGGCGATCGCGGCCGAATGGCACCACGACGAGCGACATCCTTTGAACGAGGGGGACTTCGTCTGCGTCCTCGGCTCCACCAGTGGCGGCTACGCGACGATCGACCTGGCGTGTGTCCGGCTGGGCGCGGTCATTGTGCCGCTCCACACCGGCGCCTCCAAGGCCAACCTCCTGCCGATCATCGCGGAGACCGAGCCGCGCCTGCTCGCCACCGGCATCGACCATCTGGACACCGCCGTAGACCTGGTCATCGACAGCCCGTCGGTCGGGCGGCTGGTCGTGTTCGACCACCACCCGGAGGCCGAGGAGGAGCGTACGAAGGTCGAGGCCGCGCGCCGGCGTCTTGCGGAGTCCGACCGCCGGATCGTACTGGACGTGCTGGACACCGTGGTCGAACGCGGACGAGATCTGCCTGCCCCGCCCATGCCGAAACCCGACCCGGACCGGCTGAGCACCCTCGTCTACACCTCGGGCAGCACCGGCACGCCGAAGGGCGCGGAGTACACCGATCGCCTGGTCGGCCGGCTGTGGCAGGGGTGGCACGGCGATGGCGGCAGGCCGAGCATCAACGTCAACTACATGCCCCTGAGTCACCTCTTCGGCCGATCGGAGCTGTTCGGCACGATGGCTCGCGGCGGTACGAACTACTTCGTGGCGCGCAGCGACTTGTCCACCCTGTTCGAGGACATCGGCCTGGCCCGCCCCACCGAGTTGCTGCTGGTGCCCCGCATTTGCGACATGCTGTTCCAGCGCTACCGGAGCGAGGTGGACAACGGCGCCGACGACGAGGAGGTCAGAGCACGACTGGGTGCGGAGTTCCTCGGCGGCCGGCTTCTGTGGGCCGCGGTCGGATCCGCGCCCCTGTCCGCCGAGATGAAGGCGTTCGTCGAGTCGGTCATCGGCCTTCCACTGCACGACAGCTACGGCTCCACCGAGGCGGGCGCGATCACGGTGGACCACAGACTGAGCCGGCCACCGGTGCTGGACTACAAGCTGGTGGACGTGCCCGAGTTGGGTTACCTGCGCACCGACACCCCACACCCGCGGGGTGAGCTGCTGATCAAGTCGGAAACGATCATCCCGGGCTACTACAGGCGTCCCGATACGACCGCCGAGATCTTCGACGAGGACGGCTACTACCGCACCGGTGACGTCATGGCCGAGATCGGGCCGGACGAGCTGGTCTATGTCGACCGCCGCAAGAACGTGCTCAAGCTGGCACAGGGCGAGTTCGTCGCGTTGTCCCGGGTGGAGGCCACCTTCGCGACCAGTCCACTGGTGCGGCAGATCTTCGTCTACGGCAACAGCGAGCGGGCCTTTCTGCTCGCGGTGATCGTGCCCACCGAGGAGGCGCTCCGCGGCGGCGGTGACCTCACGGCACAGCTGCATGAGTCGTTGCGGCAGACCGCCGCGGACGTCGGCCTCAACTCGTATGAGATCCCCCGCGACTTCCTGATCGAGGCCGAGCCGTTCACCACCGAGAACGGCCTGCTCTCCTCGACTCGCAAGCTGCTGCGTCCTCGGCTGGCGGACCAGTACGGCCCGCGGCTGGAGCAGTTGTACGCGGAGCTGGCCGACCGGGAGACCACCGCCCTGAGCACGTTGCGCCACGTGGGCGCGAAGCAGCCGGTGCTCGACACCGTGCTGCAGGCCGCTCAGGCGGTGCTGGGCGGCGCGACCGGCCTCGTGGACCCCGACGCGCACTTCACCGGCCTCGGCGGCGATTCCCTGTCCGCGCTCACCTTGTCGGACCTGCTGGAGCAGATCTTCGGCATCGACGTGTCGGTCGGTGTCATCATCAGCCCCGCCAACAACCTTCGGCGGCTGGCGCAGCATATCGAGACCGACCTGGCGGGGGTGAAGCGGCCGACGTTCACGGCCGTACACGGTGCGGGCAGCACAGAGGTGAAGGCAGCGGATCTGACCCTCGACAAGTTCGTCGACGAGCGGACTCTCACCGCCGCCACGAAGCTGCCGCTCCCCACCGGACCCGTGCGCACCGTACTGATGACCGGCGCCAACGGCTACCTGGGGCGATTCATGGCCCTTGAGTGGATGGAGCGGCTGGCGGCCACCGGCGGCACACTCATCTGCATCGTGCGAGGCGACAGTGCCGAGGCCGCGCGGCAGCGACTCGAATCCGTCTACGACAGCGGTGACCCCGAACTGCTCCGCCGTTTCCGCCAGTCGGCCGCCGGTCGCCTCGAAGTGCTGGCTGGTGACATCGGCGAACCGGACCTGGGACTGGACGAACCGACCTGGCAGCGGCTGGCCCGCACCGTCGACCAGATCGTGCACCCGGCCGCGCTGGTCAACCATGTGCTGCCGTACGAACAATTGTTCGGCCCTAATGTGGTCGGCACCGCCGAGCTGATCCGAATGGCGATCACCACCCGGATCAAGCCGGTCACCTACCTGTCGACGGTCGCGGCGATCTCCTCCCAGGTGTCGTCGGCCGACGAGTACGCCGACATCAGGGCGACCAGCCCGGTGCGCCGGCTGGACGACAGTTACGCCGGCGGGTACGGGACCAGCAAGTGGGCAGGCGAGGTGCTCCTGAGGGAGGCCCACGACCTGTGCGGCCTGCCGGTGGCCACCTTCCGCTCCGACATGATCCTCGCGCACAGCACGTACGCCGGGCAGCTGAACGTGCCCGATGTCTTCACCCGTTTGCTGTTCAGCCTGGTCGCCACCGGCATAGCGCCGGTCTCCTTCTACCGGCTCGACGCCGCGGGCAACCGCCAGGCCGCGCATTACAACGGGCTGCCGGTCGACTTCACCGCCGAGGCCATCACCGCCATCGGCGGGCAGGCCTCCCGGGGCTGCCAGACGTTCAATGTGCTCAACCCCCACGCCGACGGCATCTCACTGGATGTCTTCGTGGACTGGCTGAACGACGCCGGCTACCCCATCGCGCGGATCGACGACTACGACCAGTGGTTCACCCGGTTCGAAACCGCCATCCGGGCCATGCCGGACCAGCAGAAGCAGTACTCGTTGCTGCCCCTGTTGCACGCCTTCGCCCACCCCGAGGAGCCCATCGACGGCGCGGGCTTCCCCACCGACCGCTTCCACGCCGCGGTGCGCGCGGCCGGGGTGGGGCCGGACAAGGACATTCCGCACCTGTCGGCGGCACTGATCCGCAAGTACATCAGTGACCTGCAGCAGTTGCATGTGCTGTGAAGGCCGACCTCACGCGGATTCCGACGCGTGGCCGAGATCGTGAGTGAGGCGGATCAGCGCTGGTCACCGTGTGAGGCATCGGAAGAGCCGCAGGTGAGGCCTTCGCCGGTGGCCACGGTGCAGAAGATGCGGGAACCCGGCCCGGCGGGGCGCTGTGGTCCCGGGCGTGCAGCCCGTCATTCGGACCGGGGAGAGCAACCGATGGCGGGCATGGCAGGCTTGGGGCATGGCCGTGCAGATCAACCCCAGCATCCTGTCCGCCGACTTCGCCCGCCTCGCCGAGGAGGCGCAGGCCGTGCGAGGAGCCGACTGGCTCCACGTCGACGTCATGGACAACCACTTCGTCCCGAACCTCACGCTCGGCGTGCCGGTCGTAGAGGCTCTGGCGCGGGCGACGGACACTCCGCTGGACTGCCATCTGATGATCGAGGACGCCGATCGGTGGGCGCCGCAGTACGTCGAAGCGGGTGCCGGATCGGTCACGTTCCACGCCGAGGCGGCCGGCGCGCCGGTTCGGCTCGCCCGGGAGATCCGGGCCAAGGGGGCCCGGGCCTCCATGGCGCTCAAGCCCGCGACGCCCATCGAACCGTACGAGGACCTGCTGCCCGAGCTGGACATGGTGCTGATCATGACGGTGGAGCCGGGCTTCGGCGGACAGGCGTTCCTCGACATCATGCTGCCGAAGATCCGCCGCACCCGTGAGCTGATCAGCAAGCACGGCCTCGAACTGTGGCTGCAGGTCGACGGCGGTGTCTCCGCTTCCACCGTCGAGCGCTGCGCGGAGGCGGGAGCGGACGTCTTCGTGGCCGGCTCGGCGGTTTACGGCGCGGCCGACCCGGCCGCGGCGGTACGTGCGCTGCGCAGCCAGGCGGAGGCGGCGACGGCCCGGGCGTCCTGGGCGTGCGACGACTGAACCAACGGAACCTGAACGCCGACCGTCCGGGCTGATCGAATCCGCCGGATCTGCAAGGATGAACGGCGAATGCAGAGTGTGAACAGCAGTGAGGAGATGGCCGTGTCGGGTATGTCGGCGGGCCGGTCAGCCATGCGGATGGGACCCGCTGAGCTGGTGCAGGCGGCGGCCATGGCCCGTCGCTTCTATCTAGAGGGCAAGTCCAAGATCCAGATCGCTGAGGAGTTCGGCGTCAGCCGCTTCAAGGTGGCCCGGGTCCTGGAGACCGCCCTCGAACGGGATCTCGTACGGATCGAGATCAGGGTGCCGGCCGAGCTGGACGCGGAGCGCTCCGACGCGCTGCGCGCCCGCTACGGCCTCAGGCACGCCGTGGTCGTGGAGTCCCCTGCCGAGGCAGAGGACTCGCCCGACCCCGAGAACCTCGGGGAGGTGGCCGCGGATCTGCTCGGCGAACTGGTGACCGAGGGAGATGTGCTGGGGCTCGCCTGGGGCCGGTCGACCATCAATATGGCGGCTGCCCTGGACCGGCTGCCGCCGTGCACGGTGGTGCAGCTGACGGGCGTGTACGACGCGGGGACCGCCGAGCGCGGCTCGGTGGAGGCCGTCCGCCGCGCCGCCCAGGTCTCCGGCGGGGACGCGCACCCCATCTACGCGCCGATGCTGCTGCCGGACGCGGCGACGGCGGCCGCGCTGCGCAACCAGACGGGGATCGCCCGTGCCTTCGAGTACTTCGACAAGGTCACGGTCGCCTGTGTCTCCATCGGCTCATGGGAGGCGGGCATCTCGACGGTGCACGACATGCTGAGCGACGAGGAGCGGGCGCACTACGCGTCCCTCGGCGTCGCCGCCGAGATGTCCGCGCACCTCTTCGACACCGAGGGCCGCCGGGTCGGACGGGACCTGGGAGAGCGGTGCATCACCGTCAAGGCGGACCAGCTGCGCCGTATCCCCGAGGTCGTCGCGATCGCGGGCGGGCAGCGGAAGGCGGCCGCCATCGACGCGGTCCTGCGCTCCGGGCTGGTCACCAGCCTGGTCACGGACACCTCGGCGGCGGACTACCTGATGACCGCGGGGCCGACGCCGACCCCGGCCCTGCACCGCGCGGATCCCGACGGCCCCTGAGGGGGGTCGACGGCCGGATGCGAGGGGACGGCCGAGGCCGCGTCACGCCCCACCGACGCGGTACGCCCGTCCTCCCGCACGCATGCCCCCGGCGGGACACCACGTGTCGACCGGGGCCCTGCCGCCGGGCGGGGCGGCGCGGTCCGCCACACCGACGATCACCTGGAAGATCCCTACAACGCGCTCAGGGCGGTACCGATATGACCGAAGACCTGGCGGGCCGGCTCGTGGTGACGCTGGACCTCGACGGTGTCACCGACAAGGCCGCGTTCATGGAGCGGATCGGGCTCGCCCTGGAGCTCCCGGACTGGTTCGGCCGCAACTGGGACGCCCTCGCCGACTCGCTGACCGACCTCACCGTCTGGCCCGCCGGTGCCGTGGAGCGGGGGCTGGTGCTGGTGGTCCAGGACTGGCGGGCGTACGCCAAGGCGCGGCCCGAGGAGTGGCGGATCGCCGAGGAGGTGTTCTCCGAGGCCGTGGACGGCACCCCGGAGCTGACCGTGGCGCTCGCGCTTGGAGGATCCCACTAACCCCCTCTGGCCTGCCTGGACGATCTGTCCGGGGACCCTACGGTGCTCGGCATGGGACAATGAAGTACGTGCTCTTCCCCCTGGCTGTCCTGTCCGGGGGCCGCCTTTGATCGACTGGGATGTGCAGCACGTGCGTTTCCTGAATGACATCCAGCCTGCCTACGACCTGACGTACGACGATGTGTTCATGGTGCCGAGCCGCTCCGCGGTCGGCTCCCGGCAGGGTGTGGACCTCTCCTCCCCGGACGGCTCGGGCACGACCATTCCGCTGGTCGTCGCCAACATGACCGCGATCGCCGGCCGCCGCATGGCGGAGACGGTGGCCCGGCGCGGGGGACTGGTCGTCATTCCGCAGGACATCCCGATCGACGTGGTCACCGACGTCATCTCCTGGGTCAAGAGCCGCCACCTGGTGCTGGACACCCCGATCGTGCTCGCCCCGCACCAGACCGTCGCCGACGCCCTGGCGCTGCTGTCCAAGCGTGCGCACAACGCGGGCGTGGTCGTCGACGGGGAGCACCGGCCGATCGGTGTGGTCACCGACGCGGACCTCTCCGGTGTGGACCGCTTCACCCAGCTCGAAGTGGTCATGTCCAAGGACCTGTTGCTGCTCGACGCCGGTATCGACCCCCGTGAGGCGTTCAACATCCTCGACGGCGCCAACCGCCGTTACGCGCCCGCCGTGGACGAGGACGGCCGGCTCGTCGGCATCCTCACCCGCAAGGGCGCCCTGCGGGCCACGCTCTACACGCCGGCCACCGATGCGCAGGGCAGGCTGCGTATCGCCGCCGCCGTCGGCATCAACGGCGACGTGGCCGGCAAGGCCAAGCAGTTGCTCGACGCGGGCGTCGACACCCTCGTGATCGACACCGCGCACGGCCACCAGGAGTCGATGATCAGCGCCATCAGGACGGTGCGGGCGCTGGACCCGCAGGTGCCGCTGGCGGCGGGCAACATCGTCGCCGCCGAGGGCGTGCGCGATCTGATCGAGGCCGGCGCGGACATCGTCAAGGTCGGTGTGGGCCCCGGCGCCATGTGCACCACGCGGATGATGACCGGTGTCGGCCGGCCCCAGTTCTCGGCGGTGCTGGAGTGCGCGGCCGAGGCGCGGAAGTACGGCAAGCACGTGTGGGCCGACGGCGGTGTCCGCCACCCGCGTGACGTCGCCATGGCGCTGGCGGCCGGTGCCTCCAACGTGATGGTCGGCTCCTGGTTCGCGGGCACCTACGAGTCCCCGGGCGACCTGCAGCAGGACGCGGGCGGCCGGCTCTACAAGGAGTCGTTCGGCATGGCGTCGGCCCGCGCGGTCCGCAACCGTACGTCGGAGGAGTCGGCGTACGACCGGGCCCGCAAGGCGCTGTTCGAGGAGGGCATCTCGACCTCCCGCATGTTCCTCGACCCGGCCCGCCCGGGCGTCGAGGACCTGATCGACTCGATCATCGCGGGTGTCCGCTCCTCCTGCACCTACGCGGGCGCCGACTCCCTGGAGGAGTTCGCCGAGCGGGCC
This sequence comes from Streptomyces sp. NPDC052036, assembly GCF_040680495.1. Classification (NCBI taxonomy): domain Bacteria; kingdom Bacillati; phylum Actinomycetota; class Actinomycetes; order Kitasatosporales; family Streptomycetaceae; genus Streptomyces; species Streptomyces sp. NPDC052036. The sequence goes on from NZ_JBFAWW010000022.1 coordinate 29,083, forward strand.
GTCGTGGGCATCCAGAGCGCGGCGGGCTACGCGGAGGGCAAGCCGCTGCACGCCAGCTGGAGCTGACGTCCGCCGTTGCGGCGGTACGACCCTGTCTCGGCCGTACGGCCCCTGTTCCCCCTCCGGGCGGAACGGGGGCCGTCGCCGTGTACGGGCGGCATCCGCGCAGGTCAGTCGTACACAGCGCAAACATCAAAAGGGCCTGCGCAACAAACGTCCATGACATGCCGATGAACGCAAGGATCTTGCGACAGTGCGCAAGGTTGCTGCATTACGCCCGTGAAGGGCGGACTCATAGGGTCATGCGCTGTACGCGGCGTGGCGAGGACCCCGCTCGGTGGTCCCTGTCCCTGGGTGCCGCCGGTCCCCGCCTGCCCCCGTGACCGGCAGCGAGAAGGAGACGCGTGCTCGACCAAGGCGCACCCCCGCAGTCCCCCAGTCGTCCAGCCCCGCCGTCCCCCGGCCTCGGCGCGCGGCTGATGCGCCGCAAGCCCGTGGAACACCTGGTCGCCGAGGGCGGCCAGGGCGAGGGAGGAACGCTGCGGCGTTCGCTCGGGCTGTGGCAGCTCACCATGATCAGCATCGGGGCCACCCTCGGCACCGGCATCTTCGTGGTCCTCGGCGAGGCCGTCCCGAAGGCCGGTCCGGCCGTGACGCTGTCCTTCGTGATCGCCGGTCTCACCGCGCTGTTCTCCGCGCTGTCCTACGCCGAGCTGGCGGGCACGATCCCGGTCGCCGGATCCTCGTACTCCTATGCGTACGCAACGATGGGCGAGCTGATCGCCTGGATCTGCGGCTGGTGTCTGGTCCTGGAGTACGGCGTGTCGGTCGCAGCCGTCGCGGTGGGCTGGGGCCAGTACCTCAACGAGCTGCTGGACGGCACCATCGGCGTCACCATCCCGGCCGCACTGTCCGCGCCGCCCGGTGACGGCGGCATCTTCAATCTGCCCGCACTGATCGTCGTGCTGCTGGCCATGGCGTTCCTGCTCGGCGGTGCCCGGGAGTCGGCGCGCGCCAACACGATCATGGTCTGTGTGAAGATCGCCGCGCTGCTGCTGTTCTGCCTCATCGGCATCCAGGGCTTCCGCTCCGGCAACTACGCGAACTTCATGCCGCTCGGCATGGCCGGGGTCAGCGCCGCCGGGGCCACGCTGTTCTTCTCGTACATCGGCTTCGACGCCGCCTCCACGGCCGGCGAGGAGGCGAAGAACGCGCAGCGCGACCTGCCCCGCGCGATCATGTTGTCGCTGGTCATCGTGACGGCGCTGTACGTCGTCGTCGCGGCCGTCGCCGTGGGCGCCAAGCCCTGGAGGCGGTTCAACGACTCCGAGGCGGCGCTCGCCCAGATCATGAAGGACGTCACGGGGCAGACCTTCTGGGGCACGCTGCTGGCGGCCTGCGCGGTCATCGCCATCGCGAGCGTCGTCCTGACCGTGCTCTACGGCCAGACGCGCATCCTCTTCGCGATGTCCCGCGACGGCCTGGTGCCCAAGGTGTTCTCGCGGGTGCACCCCCGGACCGGTACGCCGCGCGCCAACACTGTCATCGTCTCCGTCTTCTGCGGTGTCCTCGCCGCCGCGATCCCGCTCGGGCAGCTGGCCGACGCCACCAGCATCGGCACGCTGTTCGCCTTCGCGCTGGTCAATGTCGCGGTCGTGGTGCTGCGCCGGATCCGTCCGCAGATGCCCCGTACCTTCCGGGTGCCGCTGTCGCCGGTGCTGCCCGCCCTGGGCTTCGCCCTCTGCGTGTGGATGATGGGCAGTCTCTCGGCCGTCACCTGGGTGGTGTTCGGAGTCTGGATGGCCGTCGGGCTCGTGTTCTACTTCGTGTATGGCCACCGGCGATCCCGGCTGGCCGCCGCGGAGCCCGCGGCACCCGCAGCCACCGTAGAGAAGTGAACCACCCGCCTTGCTGAACGATCTCGACGAACGCATCGTCCACGCCCTCGCCGAGGACGCCCGCCGCTCCTACGCGGACATCGGGCAACTGGTCGGCCTGTCCGCGCCCGCCGTGAAGCGGCGGGTGGACCGGCTGCGCGCGACCGGGGCCATCACCGGGTTCACCGTCCGGGTCGACCCCGGGGCGCTCGGCTGGGAGACCGAGGGGTTCGTCGAGATCTACTGCCGGCGCAACACGTCGCCGGAGACCATCCAGCGGGGCCTGGAGCGCTACCAGGAGGTCGTGGCCGCCTCCACCGTCACCGGTGAGGCGGACGCGATCGCCCAGGTCTTCGCCTCCGACATGCGCCACTTCGAGCGGGTGCTGGAGCGGATCGCCGGGGAGCCGTTCGTGGAGCGCACGAAGTCCGTGCTCGTGCTGTCGCCGCTGCTGCGCCGGTTCTCGTCGGGGTCGCCCACCTGAGCCGTCTCGTCGGAGGCGCCGGACGACCGCGCCCTCGCGCCCTACCCCGCGGTCTTCCGGGCGAGCGCGTTGTTCCCGATCGAGTTGTGCACGCTGAAGCTCACGGCGTCCGAGCGGTAGCGGTCGTCCGACCACTCCACCGGGCGCCCGTCGCGGGTGGTGGTGACCCGGCGGACCCGCAGCAGCGGACCGGCGCGGCGGACACCGAGCAGCTCGGCGTCCTGGGCGCCCGCGGCGACGGCGTCGATGATGTGCTCGCCGTACGCGAACACCAGGCTCGTGTCCTCGTAGAGCCGCTGGGTGACGGAAGGGCAGTCCGGCTCGATGGACTGCACCGCGGGGGAGATCCAGTCGGCGTACACCGTGCGCTCCAGGAGCACAGGCTCGCCGTCCAGCCCTCGCACCCGCAGGACGTGCAACACCGGTGTGCGCTCCGGCAGATGAAGTCGTACCGCGTCCTCGGCGGTCGCCGGCCGGTACTCCTGCGTCACGACGTGCCCGGTCGCCTCCCGGCCCATGGCGCGGGCCCACTGCGCGAAGCTGCGCAGCTCCGCGAAGCTCTGGCTGCGCCTGCTGGCCAGCACCACCCGGCGGGCGCCCTGCCGGGACCCGATGAGCCCCTCGGCGGTCAGGGCCGCGACCGCCTGGCGGACCGTGCCGCGGGAGACGCCGTAGTGGGCCGCGAGGTCCGACTCGGTGGGCAGCAGACTGCCCACTGTGTACTCCTCGCGGTCGATCGCCCGCCGCAGCTCGTCGGCGATCTCCTCGTGTCGCGCCGCCATGCTTCCCCTCTGAGTCGACTGCTGTTCACAGCATGGCCAGCCTAATCGAGACCTGGGCGTGATCTTCCCTCGTCGGGAATGTGCAGGCAAGAAGGGCCCAGGGTTTCTCCTGCGTTTACGAAAAGGACACCAGTGACGGGCGTACTAAGGGCGACTTGTTCAGACAAGTTGAACAAGCCCTCCCGCCCTCAGCTTCACCGCTCGCGCGTACTCCTGGAGAGACAGTGACCGTGTTCCTGCCGAGAACCGCCGTCCTCACCGGCGGCCTCGCCGTCGCCGCAGCACTCGCCCTCAGTGCCTGTGGCGCAGCCCCCGACAACGCGTCGACCGCATCAGACGGCAAGAGCGCGGCCACCGCGACCTCCGCCGCGGACCTCGGCGGCCTCGACGCCCTCGTGAAGGCCGCCAAGAAGGAGGGCACGCTGCACGCGATCGCCCTGCCCCGCGACTGGGCCAACTACGGTGCCCTGATCGACGGCTTCCAGAAGAAGTACGGCATCAAGGTGCAGGTCGAGAACCCGGACGGCGCCAGCCAGGACGAGATCAACGCCGTCACCTCCCGCAAGGGCCAGGACCGCGCCCCGGACGTCCTCGACCTCGGCAGCTCCTTCGCGCTGAGCGCCGCCCAGCAGGGCCTGCTCGCGTCGTACAAGGTCACGGCGTACAACGACATCCCCGCCGTGCAGAAGGACCCGCAGGCCCGCTGGTACAACGACTACGGCGGCTACATCTCCATCGGCTGCGACGCCAAGCGCGTCAAGGAGTGCCCCACCACCTTCAAGGACCTCCTCAAGCCGCAGTACAAGGGCCAGGTCGCCCTCAACGGCAACCCCACCAAGTCCGGTTCCGCCTTCGGCGGCGTCTACGCGGCCGCGCTCGCCAACGGCGGCTCCTTCGACAACATCCAGCCCGGCCTCGACTTCTTCGCCAAGCTGAAGAAGAGCGGCAACTACACGCCCGTCGAGTCGACCCCGGCCACCGTCGAGAAGGGCGAGACCCCGATCAGCATCGACTGGGACTACCTGAACGCCGGGTACGCCAGCGAGTTCAAGTCCAAGGGCCTGGACTGGAAGGTCGCCGTCCCGAGCGACGGCGCGTACGCCCAGTACTACTCGCAGGCCATCAACAAGGAGGCCCCGCACCCGGCGGCCGCCCGCCTGTGGCAGGAGTACCTCTACAGCGCCGAAGGCCAGAACCTCTGGCTCAAGGGCTACGCCCGCCCCGCGCTGATGCCCGCCATGGAGGCGGCCGGCACGCTCGACAAGGCCGCCGCGGCCAAGCTTCCGCAGGTCTCCGGCACGCCGTCCTTCCCGTCGGAGGCCCAGCAGAGCAAGGCCAAGACGGTCATCGCGCAGGGCTGGGGCAAGGCCGTCTCCGGATGACCGCCGTTCTCACCGAGACCGAGGTGGCGCCCGCCGCTGCTCCGCAGCAGCGGCGGCGCCGCGTCTCCGGCTCGCTCGCCGTCCTGCCGCTGCTCGTCTTCACGGCCGTCGCCTTCGGCGTGCCCGCGCTGGCCATGCTCAACGGCGCCTTCAGCGTCAAGGACCCGACGACGGGCGCCACGTCCTACGGCACGGCCAACCTGACCCTGTCCCTGCACGGCGCCTACCTCACGGCCCTGCTCGGCAGTGTGAAGCTGTCCGCCGTCTGCGCCGCCCTCGGCACCGTCCTCGGGCTGCTGCTCGCCCAGGCCGTGGTGACCTCCCGCTTCCGTGCCCTGCGCGAGGCCGTGCTCACCGCGTCCGGCGTCCTCGCCAACTTCGGCGGCGTCCCGCTGGCCTTCGCCTTCGTCGCCACCCTCGGCAACTCCGGTGTGGTGACCCAGCATCTGGGGCTCTCCGACCACGGCTGGAGCCTCTACAGCTTCTGGGGCCTGGTCATCGTCTACCTGTACTTCCTGATCCCGTTGATGGTCCTCACCATCACCCCGGCGCTGGAAGGCCTGCGCACGCAGTGGCGGGAGGCCGCGCAGAACAACGGCGCCGGCACCGTCCGGTACTGGCGCCATGTGGCCCTGCCCGTGCTGCTGCCCTCGCTGCTCGGCGGATTCGTGCTGCTGTTCGGCAGCGCCTTCTCCGCGTACGCCACGGCGGCGGCCATGGTGGGCAGCGCGGTGCCCCTGGTCACCCTGCAGATCGCCGACGCCCTCTCCGGCAACGTCCTGGTCGGCCAGGAGAACGTGGCGCTCGCCCTCAGCCTCGACATGGTCCTGGTCGCGGGCCTGGTCATGGCCGTGTACCTGCCCCTGCAACGACGGAGCGCACGATGGCTCGCCTGAACCTGTGGCGCTGGGGCGTCCTCGCCCTGGCCGGTCTGTACTTCCTGGTCCCGCTCGCCGCCTCCGTGGTCTTCACGGTGGACGTGCCCGGCCAGGGGCTCAACGTCGACGCCTACCGCCAGATCCTCTCCACCCCCGGCTTCGGCTCCGGCCTGCTGCTGTCGCTGGAGCTGGCCGCCGCCACCATCGTCGTGGTGCTGCTGCTGATGGTGCCCGCCACCGTCGCCCTGCGGCTCGACGCGTCCCGGCTGCGGCCGGTCGTCGAGGTGGTCTGCTCGCTGCCGCTGGTCGTCCCGCCGATCGCGTTCGTCGCGGGCATCGCCACGGTCCTGAAGTGGGGGCCCGACTATCTGTCCCGCACGCCGCTGTTCGAGACGTTCGTGGTGATCCAGAACCAGGACTTCCCCATCGTGCTGGTCCTCGCCTACGTCGTGATGGCCCTGCCGTTCGTGTACCGGTCCCTGGACGCAGGCCTGCGGGCCATCGATGTGCGCACCCTGACGGAGGCCGCGCGCAGCTGCGGGGCGAGCCGGACCCAGGCGCTGGTCCAGGCGGTGCTGCCGAATCTGCGCGGGGCCCTGCTGAACGCCTCCTTCCTCACGCTGGCGCTCGTCCTCGGCGAGTTCACCGTCGCCCAGCTGCTGGGCTTCACCCCCTTCGCCGTGTGGATCTACAGCGTCGGCGGCTCCCAGGCCCAGCTGTCCGTCGCCGTCTCCGTGCTCAGCCTGCTCGTCACCTGGGCCCTGCTCCTCTCGCTCGCCGTCTTCGGCGGGCGCTCCCGATCCGCCGCCAAGGGATGAACCACATGACCCTCGACCAGGCCGCCCCGAGCGCTGCGGCCGTATCCCGCGACAACGCCGCGACCGTCGAATTCCGCTCCCTGCGACGGGAGTTCGGCCCCACCGTGGCTCTCGACGGACTCGACCTGACGGTCCGGCCCGGCGAACTCCTCGCCCTGCTGGGCCCCTCCGGCTGCGGCAAGACCACCGCACTGCGCATGCTCGCCGGATTCGAGCACCCCGACTCCGGGGCGGTGCTCGTGGACGGCGAGGACGTCACCCGCGTCCCGGCGCACCGCCGCGACGCCGGGATGGTCTTCCAGTCGTACAGCCTCTTCCCGCATCTGACCGTGCTCGACAACGTGGCGTTCGGGCTGCGCATGCGCAAGGTGCGCACCGCGCAGCGGCGCGCCCGCGCCGCCGAACTGCTCGATCTGGTCGGCCTCGGCGACAAGGGCGAGCGCTTCCCGCACCAGCTCTCCGGCGGACAGCAGCAGCGCGTCGCCCTGGCCCGGGCGCTCGCCCTGCGCCCGCGCGTCCTGCTGCTCGACGAGCCGCTCTCCGCGCTCGACGCCAAGGTGCGGCTCACCCTGCGCGAGGAGATCCGCCGCCTCCAGCAGGAACTCGGCATCACCACCTTGTTCGTCACCCACGACCAGGAGGAGGCCCTGTCCATGGCGGACCGGGTCGCGGTGATGCGCGCCGGCCGCCTCGAACAGTGCGCCGTCCCCGCCGAGTTGTACGGGCGCCCGGCCACGTCCTTCGTCGCGGAGTTCGTCGGCACGATGAGCCGGATCCCGGGACGGCTGAACTCGGACACCGTCGAGGTGCTCGGGCAGCGGCTCCCCGTCGACGGGGACGCGCCCGCCGCGACCGAGGTGGATGTGCTGGTGCGTCCCGAGTCGGTCCGGGTGACCGCGGACGACAAGGGAGAGGCGCGCGTGGTCGCCACCGCGTTCCTCGGCGCCACGGTCCGGCTGACCGTGCGCCTCGCCGACGCCACCGAGGTGAAGGCGGACCTGCCGGCGCACGACGCGGCCGCACTCGGCGCCGGTGCCGCCGTGACGGTGACGCTGCCGGAGCGCCCGGTGCTGGTCGCCGAACGCACCCGCTGAGGCCCGCCGTCCCCGTATGCATGCCTTGCATGCCTTACCCCCCCACAGGAAAGAGAGAACCGTGACGCGACTCCCGCTCCAGGCCGTCCTGTTCGACATGGACGGCACCCTCGTCGACACCGAGCGACTGTGGTGGGAGGCGGTGGAGCGGGTCGCGGCCGGACTCGGGCGCACACTGGACGCCGCCGATCAGCCGGAGGTGCTCGGCCGTGCCGTCGAGCACACGGCCGACTGGCTGGCCTCGCTCACCGGCGCCCCGGCCGCCGATGTCGCCGCCGAGCTGCACGGTGAGTTCGCCGACCGGGTCCGGGACGGGGTCGTGCCCCGGCCGGGCGCGCTCGGCCTGCTGGACGCCCTCGCCCGCGACGGCATCCCCACCGCGCTGGTGACCGCCTCCCCCAGGGCCGTCGCCGACACCGTCCTCCAGGCGCTGGGCGCCGAACGCTTCGCGGTGTCCGTCACCGCCGACGACACCGAGCACACCAAGCCCGCGCCCGACCCGTACCTTGCCGCGTGCCGCGCGCTCGGCGTGGACCCGGCCGGCTGTGTGGCCGTGGAGGACACCCCGACCGGGGTCGCCTCCGCCGAGGCGGCGGGCTGCGCGGTGCTCGCCGTACCGTCGCTCGCGCCGATCGACGCGGCCCCCGGGCGCACCGTGCTGGCCAGCCTGGAGGAGGTCACGCCCGAGCGGCTGCGGTCCCTGCTGTCGTACGAACTGCGGGTGATGAGCTGGAACCTGTGGCTCGGCGGCAGCATGGTCGACGACCACCGGGCCAAGCAGCTCAAGACCGTCCTGGAGACGGGGGCCGATGTGGTGGGCCTCCAGGAGACGGCCGGCACGGCGGCCCAGGAGCTGGCCGAGGCGCTCGGCTGGTACCACCACCGGGCCGGGGAGAACCTCGGCGTCATCAGCCGGTACCCCATCACCGGCCGCTTCGGCGACCCGGACACGGGCTTCTACGGCGCGGCGGGCGTCAGGGTGCGCGTCGCTGCGGGCTGCGAGGTCGACGTCTGGACGGCCCACCTGGACTACACGCCGTACGGGCCCTACGAGTCCCTCTTCGACGGACTGCCCGCAACCGAGCTGATCGCCCATGAGGAAGTGCGGCTCGCACAGATGCGGGACACCCTGTGGCGGATCGACGAGTCGGCCGACGAGGGTGTTCCGGTCGTGCTGACCGGTGACTTCAACTGCCCCTCGCACCTGGACTGGCCGGACGTCGCCTGGCCGGTGACCCGGGCCGCCGAGGAGGCGGGCCTGCGCGACTCCTACCGTGAGGCGCACCCGGACCCGGTCCGCGACCCGGGCCACACCTGGTCCCCGATCCACCCTCTGCACGAGGACGGCAGCGGGCGCCCCGAGCCGCAGGACCGCATCGACTTCGTGCTGCACCGGGGCCTCGCGGTGCTCGACTCGCGCACCGTGGTCACCGGCACCCCCAGCGCATGGCCCGAAGTCGCCGGCAACGACTGGCCCTCGGACCATGCGGCGGTCGTCACCACCTTCGCCGTCCCTGGGAGGCCCTGACTCCGGGTTACCCAGGGCAACCATTGCGGTGGCGTGATCCTTCCCGTAGGTTTGGCGCGTTCACTACCGGCGGGTAATACCTGCAGGTCACCCGAGTCCCGCCAGGCACCCGACCGTCCTGTCCCCCGGGGGAGACCATGCGCTGGCCCTTCGGCCGCCCCACCACGGTTCGCGCGCGTATCGTGGCGCTCTCGCTGGCTCCGGCGATCGCCCTGCTGATCCTGTGGAGTTTCGCCATGGTGTCGGTCACCGGCGAACTCCGGTCGCTGGTCCGGCTCCAGGGCGTCTACGAGGACTTCGGCACACCCGTCGACACGGCGACCGGCCAGATCCAGATCGAGCGGCGGCTCGCGGCCGCGTATCTGGGCGGGGGCCACCGCAACGGGGCGGCCCTCGATCTGCTGGAGCAGCAACGCCGCACCGACCGGGCCGTGAACGCCATGCGCACGGCGATCCAGGGCGCGGACCGCAGCAGGCTGTCCGCCGGGCAGCAGCGGGCACTCGACTCCGCGCTCGCCGCCGCGGACAAGCTGGAGGGGCTGCGGGAGCGAGTGCTGTCGGGCCGTATCTCCTGGGACGGCGCGGTGACCGAGTACAGCGCCCTCGTGGAGCCCGACTTCGACGTGCAGTCCGCCCTCACCGCGCTGCAGGCCGGCCGCCTCGCGCGGGAGGCGCAGACCGTCTCCGAGCTGGTGCGGGTACGGGAGTTCGTCTCCCGGGAGGACGCGCTCGTCGCCGGGGCACGCGCCGCGGGGCGGCTGACCGGCGGTCAGTACGACATGCTCGCGGCCACCATCGAGGACCGCCGGGTGTTCGAGCGGACCTATGTCCCCGCCCTGCCGTCCGACTCGCGGACCCTCTTCGAGCGGTTCCAGAGCGACGATGTGCACCGGGCCCTGACCGCGGGCGAGGACGCCCTGCTGCGGGCGGGCGCCGACGGCGCGGGCCGGGCGGTCGCGGCCGACTCCTGGCGGACGACCACCGACCGGGCCGTACAGCGCTACATGCTGCTGTGCACCCAGGCCGCCGAGAACTCGGCCACGCGCGGGAAGGCGTTCGCCTACCGGGAGCTGGCCAAGGCCGCCGTCGTGGCGGTGGTGGGACTGGCGGCCATGGGTCTGTCGCTCTGGCTGGCGGTGCGCGGCGCCCGGCGGATCTCACGCCGTCTGGAGACCCTGCGGGACGCCGCCGACCTGCTGACGACACGCCAACTGCCTGACGTCATGGCGCGGTTGAGTGCCGGCGAGGAGGTGGACGCCCAGGTGGCGGCACCACCGCTGGCCGAGGGCGAGGCGAGCTCCGACGAGATCGGACAGGTCGGCCGGGCCTTCAACAGCGCCCGCCGCGCGGCCGTCGAGGCGGCCGTGAAGCAGGCCATGCTCAGGAGCGGGCTCTTCGCCGTGCTGCTCAACATCGCACGGCGCAACCAGGCGCTCGTCCACCGCCAGTTGAAGCTCGTCGACACGCTGGAGAGGCGTACGGACGACCCGGACGCCCTGGAGGAGCTGTTCCGGATCGACCATCTGACCACCCGTATGCGGCGGAACGCGGAGAGCCTGATCATCCTCTCCGGTGCGGCGCCCGGCCGCCGCTGGCGACGTCCCGTGCCCGTCGCCGACGTGGTGTCCTCCGCGGTGAGCGAGATCGAGGACTACGCGCGTGTCGTGGTCCCGCCGATGCCGGAGGTCGGGATCGCGGCGGACGCCGTCGCCGACGTCGTGCATCTGCTCGCCGAGCTCCTCGAGAACGCCACCGTGTTCTCGCCGCCCCACACCCGGGTCACCCTGCGCACCGACCATGTCCGCGGCGACTTCGTCCTGGAGATCGACGACCGCGGTCTCGGCCTGGGCCCCGACCAGATCGACGCGGCCCACCGCACGCTCACCCGGCCCGACGACTTCGACCCGACCCGCCATGACCGGCTGGGCCTGTATGTGGTGGGCCGGCTCGCCGCCCGGCACGGTATCGAGGTCACCCTGACCCGGTCGCCGTACGGCGGTACGACGGCCGTGGTCCTGCTGCCCGCGGCGGTTCTGGCGGAGGCGGAGCCCGGGACTCCGGCCGAGCGGGCCGAGGAACCCGTGCCGCCCGGGACTCCGCCGCGGCGGGAGGACGCGCCCGGGCTGACGCTGCCCGTACGGGGGAGGACGGCGGTCCTCACCCGCGAGCGGGCACCGGAGCCGGAGCAGCGGCCCACGCGCGAGGCCCCCGACGGTACGGGCGGGGATGCCCCGGCCCCCGACGGCGCGGCCCCCGGCCGTCCCGCCCCTGCTGCCCCCGCCCTGCCCACCCGGGTCCGTCAGACCTCCCTCGCCCCCGGACTGCGCACCGAGGCCCCGGCCGCCGAGGAGGCCCCGGGGCGTGAGGTGAGCGCCGAGGAGGTACGGGCGATCTTCGGCGCCTACCAGCGCGGCCTGGACCGCGGCCGGAAGGGCGTCCCCACGGACACCGGCCCCCACGAGCCCCCCACGGAGCGAACCGACACCGAGGAAGGGACGGACGCCGACGATGCGCCGTGACCAGAGCCCCGAGCACTCCGACGAGGCCGAGCAGCAGCCCGGCACCGATCTCGGCTGGCTGCTCGACGATCTCGTGGCCAGAACCGACCATGTGCGCCAGGCCGTGCTGCTGACCGCGGACGGCCTGCCGCTGAGCCGCTCGGAGGGCATGCCCCGACGGGACATCGAGCACCTCGCCGCCGTCTCCTCCGGCTTCCACAGCCTGGCCGCCTCGGCGGGGGAGCGGTTCGGCGGCGGGAACGTCCGGCAGACCATGGTGATGCTCGACGACGCGTACCTGTTCATCACCCCGGCCGGGGCCGGCACCCGGCTGGCCGTACTGAGCGAGGCCCGCACCGACGTCGGGCAGCTGGCGCACGAGATGGCGCTGCTCGTCCGCCGGGTCGGCCGCCATATGGACGCCGCCGTGCGGACGGCCACGGGCCCGGCCGGCTCCTGACCCACCGTGCCCGACGACGACCACTGGTACGAGGACGAGACCGGGCCGATGGTGCGCCCGTACATGGTGACGCGGGGGCGCACCCGCCCCTCGCACCAGCACACCATCGACCTGATGTCGCGGGTCACCGCCCTGGACACGGAGGACGCGCGCGGGGACGTCGACCATGCCCGGGCGTCCCTGCTCGATTTGGTCCGCCGTGGCTCCCGGCCGGTCGTGGAACTCGCCGCGGACGCCGATCTGCCGCTGACCGTCGTCCGGGTCCTGCTCGGCGACCTCGCGGAGGCCGGACTGGTACGCATCGACGAGCCGCGCCCCGCGCCCGCGGGCGCCCCGGCGGCCGACCCCGAGCTGCTGCGCGAGATCGTGGACCGGCTGCGCGAGCTGTGAGCCCCGGCGCCCCGGGGCCGGGCACCGGCGTGAACGCCCCGCGGGGCACCCGGGCCCCCGGCACCTCGGCGGTCACGAGGCACGCCCGGCGGCACGCAACGAATCGCCGGGCGGTCCCCTGTGCACGCAACGATTCGCGCACCGGCGCGCAACGGGTCCTTCTTGTCCGGCCGAGGGCGCCGACCGTACGGTCTAAGCGGCCCCCCAAACCCTTCCGCACCGGTGGAGAACACGCATGCGTACCGCCCTGCTCCAGAGCTCCGGCCGCCCCGGCTCGGTCGTCGAGAACCTCAAGGTGCTCGACGAGGCCGCGGGCCGCGCCGCCGCCGCGGGGGCCCGGCTGCTGATCGCTCCGGAGATGTTCCTCACCGGGTACGCGATCGGCGACGCCATCGCCCCGCTCGCCGAGCCCGCCGACGGTGACTCCGCCGACGCGATCGCGGACATCGCCTCCCGGCACGGCCTGGCCGTCGCCTACGGCTACCCGGAGCGGGACGGCGAGACCGTCTTCAACGCCGTCCAGCTCATCTCCGCCGACGGCATCCGGCTCGCGAACTACCGCAAGACCCACCTCTTCGGCTGCTTCGAGCGCGACCACTTCACCCCCGGCGACCAGCCGGTCGTCCAGGCCGAGCTGGACGGCGTCCGCATCGGCCTGATGATCTGCTACGACGTCGAGTTCCCGGAGAACGTCCGCGCCCACGCCCTGGCCGGCACCGACCTCCTCGTGGTCCCCACGGCCCAGATGCATCCCTTCCAGTTCGTCGCCGAGTCCCTCGTACCGGTGCGGGCCTTCGAGAACCAGATGTACATCGCCTACGTCAACCGGGTCGGCCAGGAGGGGGAGTTCGAGTTCGTCGGGCTGTCCACCCTCGCCGGACCCGACGGGGTCGCCCGCGCCCGGGCCGCCCGCGTCGAGGAACTCGTCCTCGCCGATGTCGACCTGGCTCACCTCGCCGCCTCCCGCGAGGCCAACCCGTACCTCAAGGACCGCCGTCCCGGCCTGTACGGGTCCCTCGTCTGACCCCGCAGCCTCCTCTCCTCTCCCCCCGAGTTCTTTCCGCGCAAGGAGTCCGTACCCCATGACGTCCACGGTGCCCAACGCCGTCGAGCACGCAGACGAGCAGCAGCCGCCGATCACCATGTTCGGCCCGGACTTCCCGTACGCCTACGACGACTTCCTCGCCCACCCGGCGGGCCTCGGCCAGATACCCGCGACCGAGCACGGCACCGAGGTCGCCGTCATCGGCGGCGGCCTCTCCGGCATCGTGGCCGCCTACGAGCTGATGAAGATGGGCCTCAAGCCCGTCGTCTACGAGGCCGACAAGATCGGCGGCCGGCTGCGCACCGTGGGCTTCGAGGGCTGCGACCCGTCGCTGACCGCCGAGATGGGCGCCATGCGCTTCCCGCCCTCCTCCACGGCACTCCAGCACTACATCGACCTGGTCGACCTCCGGACCAGCCCGTTCCCCAACCCGCTCGCCGAGGCCACCCCCTCGACCGTGGTGGACCTCAAGGGCGAGAGTCACTACGCCGAGACCCTCGACGACCTGCCGCAGGTCTACCGTGACGTGGCGAAGGCGTGGAACGCCTGCCTGGAGGAGGGCGCCGACTTCTCCGACATGAACCGTGCGATGCGCGAGCGCGATGTGCCGCGCATCCGCGAGATCTGGGCGAAGCTCGTCGAGAAGCTCGACAACCAGACCTTCTACGGCTTCCTGTGCGACTCCGAGGCCTTCAAGTCCTTCCGGCACCGTGAGATCTTCGGCCAGGTGGGCTTCGGCACCGGCGGCTGGGACACCGACTTCCCGAACTCCATCCTGGAGATCCTGCGGGTCGTGTACACGGAGGCCGACGACCACCACCGGGGCATCGTCGGCGGCTCCCAGCAGCTGCCGCTGCGCCTGTGGGAGCGCGAGCCCCAGAAGATCGTGCACTGGTCCCACGGGACGTCCCTGAAGTCCCTGCACGAGGGCGGCGAGCCCCGCCCGGCGGTCACCCGGCTGCACCGCTCCGCCGGCAACCGGATCACCGTCACCGACGCGCAGGGCGACATCCGCACCTACCAGGCGGCGATCTTCACCGCCCAGTCCTGGATGCTGCTCTCCAAGATCGCCTGTGACGACGCGCTGTTCCCGATCGACCACTGGACGGCCATCGAGCGCACCCACTACATGGAGTCCAGCAAGCTCTTCGTGCCGGTGGACCGGCCGTTCTGGCTGGACAAGGACGAGCAGACGGGCCGGGACGTCATGTCGATGACGCTGACCGACCGGATGACCCGCGGCACCTATCTGCTGGACGACGGCCCGGACAAGCCGGCCGTCATCTGCCTGTCCTACACCTGGTGCGACGACAGCCTGAAGTGGCTGCCGCTGTCCGCCGGCGAGCGGATGGAGGTCATGCTGAAGTCGCTCGGCGAGATCTACCCGAAGGTCGACATCAGGAAGCACATCATCGGCAACCCGGTGACGGTCTCCTGGGAGAACGAGCCCTACTTCATGGGCGCGTTCAAGGCGAACCTGCCCGGCCACTACCGCTACCAGCGGCGCCTGTTCACGCACTTCATGCAGGACCGGCTGCCCGCCGACAAGCGGGGCATCTTCCTCGCCGGCGACGACATCTCCTGGACGGCCGGCTGGGCCGAGGGCGCCGTGCAGACCGCGCTCAACGCCGTGTGGGGCGTGATGCACCACTTCGGCGGCACGACCGACCCGACCAACCCCGGTCCGGGCGACGTCTACGACGAGATCGCGCCGGTGGAGCTGCCGGAGGACTGAGCCGGGCCGGCGTACCGACGGAGCGAGGAACCGTCGGACCGGGGGACCGGGGGACCGACGAGGGGCGGCCGGTCAGACGCCGGCCGCCCGTACGGAGGTGTACACCTGCGCGGCCACGTCCTTCAGCTCCTCCGCGTCCCGGACCGAGCCCTGAAGGTCGATGAGGATCTCTTCGAGGCCGACCTCGGCGTGCGCCACCAGGTCCTCCACGATCTGGTCGACGCTTCCCTGGAAGGGGCCCCGGTCCTGGCCGGAGTACGCCTTCGCCGTGTACACGGCGTTCGCGCGCAGCACCGTCTGCAGCGGCTCGACGCGCCCCTGCTGGGCGGCCAGGTCCTGCAGGACGCGCCACTGCCGCGCCAGCACCTCGGCGCCGAGGGCCACCGGGATCCAGCCGTCGGCCTTGTCGACCAGCCGCTGCTGCGCCCTCTGGTTGGTCGCCGCCAGCAGGATCGGGATCGGCCGGGCCGGCTTGGGCGCGACCACCGCCGAGGAGATCGTCGTGAGCCGGCCCTCGTAGGAGACCGGGTCCGGACCCCAGACGGCACGGCAGACATCGATGATCTCGTCCATGACCCGGCCGCGCTCCTCGAACGGGCGCACCCCGGCCGCCGCGTACTCGTCGAGGGACCAGCCCGTGCCCAGGCCCGCCACGACCCGGCCGCCGCTCGCCGCGTCCAGCGAGGCCAGTGTCTTGGCGAGCTGGAAGGGGCCGTGCAGGGGCGCCACCAGCACGCTCGTGCCGAGCCGGACGCGCTGGGTGGCGGTGGCGGCGAGGGCGAGCGTGACCAAGGGTTCGGCCACCCCGCGGTAGCTGTCCGGCCAGGGCAGGCCCTCGACGCCGTAGAGCCCCTGGGTGGTGGACTCGGGGAACAGCGCCCGCTCGTACACCCACAGGCTGTCGTAGCCCATCGCCTCGGCGGCGCGTGCGACGTCCGGCACGTCCCGCCCGATGTCGTACTGCTTGTTCTGGGGGAGGCCGAGGCCGAGCCGGGTCGTCATATCTGTCGCTCCTTCGCCTGGGAGGGGCCGCCTCATCAACGTACAGCGGTCACAGGGCACGTCCCGGCACGACAGGCGCGGTCGGCCGGATCAGTGCGGCAGGGGTGTGAGCAGCATCCGGCTCGCGAAGCCCACCGCCGCGTCGAGCCGATGCGCGAACTCCTGCGCCACGTCCGGCAGATGCCGCAGTGCCCACAGTGCGCGGGCCGCCGACCAGGCGGCCTCCCGGGCCCGCTCCAGGCTCCACGCGCCGAGCAGATGCGTCAGCGGGTCGGCGAGCTGGAGCAGATCGGGCCCGGGCATCAGGTCTTCGCGGATGTGCTCCTCCAGCGAGCCGAGGAGATCGCCCACTCGCTCGAACTCGTCCTCCAGAACGGCCGGTTCGCAGCCCAGCGCGCGGCAGGTGTCGACGACGGCGAGCGCCAGGTCATGGCCGATGTGGGCGTTGATCCCGGCCAGCGCGAACTGCAACGGCCGTACGCCCGGATGGCGCCGCATCTGGAACAACGGCCGCCAGCAGGCGGGCAGCGGCCCCTCCTCGGCCACGGCCAGATACCGCTCGGCGAACCGTACGTCCAGCGCGATCGCCCCGCGGCGGTCCCGGAAGTACCCCGCGTCCAGACGGCGGTCGACCTCCTGGGTGACGGCGAGGTAGACGCGGTTGAAGACCGCGACGCCGTCGTGCTCCGGCCAGGATCCGTCGAGCGCGCGCATCCGTGAGACGACCGTGTCCACCTCGGTCGTGAACTGCTCCAACCGCACCATGGGGGCAGGGTGACAGCCCTGAGCCGACCGGAGCAGCCGCGGCCTGCGGGCTTCCCCGGAACGGGGGACGCCCTCCGTCGGCCGTCAGGGGGACGGAGGGCATCCACGAACAGGCGTGCCCGCGCGCGCCGCGGCTACGAGCCCGTCTGCCCGCGGGTGTCCCCGGAGGCCGCGGCGCCGTCGCCCTCGTCGCTCTCCTCGTCGTACGAGGAGGTGCCCGAGTCCAGCAGCGGTTCCTGCGTCTTCAGATGCGCGGGGGCCAGCGCCCGCAGCGCGTGGTAGCCGGTGATGACGACCAGTGTGCCCAGAGCGATGCCGCTCAGCGAGAAGTGGTCGGTGAACTTCAGGCTGACGTTGCCGACGCCGATGATGATGCCCGCGGCGGCCGGCACCAGGTTCAGCGGGTTGCGCAGGTCGACCTTGGAGTTGAGCCAGATCTGTGCGCCGAGCAGTCCGATCATGCCGTACAGGATGACGGTGATACCGCCGAGCACTCCGCCGGGGATCGCGGCCACGATCGCGCCGAACTTGGGGCAGACGCCGAAGAGCAGGGCGAAGCCGGCCGCGGCCCAGTAGGCGGCGGTCGAGTAGACACGGGTGGCCGCCATCACACCGATGTTCTCGGAGTACGTCGTGTTGGGCGGGCCGCCGACCGCGGTGGAGAGCATGGAGGCGACGCCGTCCGCGGAGATCGCGGTGCCCAGCTTGTCGTCCAGCGGGTCGCCGGTCATCTCACCGACCGCCTTGACGTGCCCGGCGTTCTCCGCGACCAGCGCGATCACCACGGGCAGGGCGACCAGGACGGCGGACCACTGGAAGGACGGTCCGTGGAAGTGGGGCAGGCCGATCCAGTCCGCCTTGGCGACCCCGGACAGGTCCAGACGCCAGTGGTCGGTGAGCTTGCCGCTCGCGTCCACCGAGTGGATCTTTCCGAGGACCCGGTCGAAGGCCCACGAGATCCCGTAGCCGAAGAGCAGGCCCAGGAAGATCGCGACCCGGGACCAGAAGCCGCGCAGGCACACCACGGCGAGTCCGGTGAACAGCATCACCAACAGCGCGGTCCACTGGTCCTGAGGCCAGTACGTCGACGCGGTCACCGGCGCGAGGTTGAACCCGATCAGCATGACGACCGCGCCGGTCACGATCGGCGGCATCGCCGCGTGGATGATCCGCGCCCCGAACCGCTGGACCGCGAGGCCCACCAGGAACAGCACGATGCCCACGACGAACACGGCGCCGGTCACGGTGGCGCTGGTGCCGCCCTGCGCCCGGATCACCGCGGCGACCCCCACGAAGGACAGGGAGCAGCCGAGGTAGCTCGGCACCCGGCCGCGGGTGGCCAGCAGGAAGATCACGGTCGCGACGCCCGACATCATGATCGCGAGGTTGGGGTCGAGCCCCATGAGCACGGGCGCGACGAAACTCGCGCCGAACATGGCCACGACATGCTGGGCTCCGAGCCCGATCGTGCGGGGCCAGGAAAGCCGTTCGTCGGGGCGGACGACCGCTCCGGGTGCGGGTGTACGCCCGTCACCGTGCAGCTTCCAGCGCACGCCGAGATCCATGGTGAAGCTTCTCTTTCTCTGTACCTGAAGAACTGTCCGACCCATTGTCAGGGGCACCAGCGGGTCCTACGCTCACACGGTCCCACTCATGAACTGCGTTCACGTATATGATCGGAGCTTTGATGAGTGCTCGATCCCGGCTGGCCGCCCTGCTCGCCGCGGCGACCGCCTTCGCGGCCGTGGCGATCGCGGGCGTACCCATCGCCTCGGCCCACGCGGTCCCGAAAGTCCCCGCGACCGCCGTACTCGACGGCACCCGGCTGCAGCAGACCAGAGTCCGGCTCGACCACGGGGACACCCGGCTGCGCGGTGTGCTCAAGGAGCTGACCACGCGCGCCGACGCCTGGCTGGGCCAGGGGCCGTGGACGGTCGTCGACAAGCCGAGGCCGGCGCCCGGCGGCGACGTCCACGAGTACCTCAGTCAGGCCCCCTACTGGTGGCCCACGCAGCCGAAGACCGCGGACAACCCCTGGGGCTGCCCCTACGTGCAGCGTGACGGGCAGCGCAACCCCGAGGTCGACAGCGGGACGGACCGCCAGGACGTGGAGAAGGTCTTCGACTCGTCCTACGACCTCTCGCTGGCCTGGTACTACACCGGGAAGAAGCAGTACGCCCAGAAGGCCGCCCAGGTCCTGCGCACCTGGTTCCTCGACCCGGCGACCCGGATGAACCCCGATCTGGACCACGGACAGTTCATCCCGTGCAAGTACGACGGCCGTGCCATCGGCATCATCGACTTCTCGCAGTCCTACACCAGCGTCCTCGACGCGATCGCCTTGCTGGACACCGGCGCTCCCGGCTGGTCCAAGGGGGACCGGACCGCGATGCACGACTGGAACGTCGCCTTCCGGAACTGGCTGACGGACAGTGCCTTCGGCAAGGAGGAGGGTGCCGCCCAGAACAACCACGGCACCTTCTACGACATGCAGCTCGCCGCCCTCGCCTACGCGACCGGCGACAAGGACCTCGCCCGGCGGACCGTCCTCGCCGCGCGCGCCGCGCGTATCGACGCGCAGATAGCGGGGGACGGCAGCCAGCCGCAGGAACTGGCCCGCACGCGCAGCTGGCACTACTCGACCTTCGACCTGGTCGCCTACACCCGGCTCGCGGCCATCGGCCGGCATGTCGGCGTGGATCTGTGGTCCTACCGGGGCCCGGACGGACAGAGCCTGTTCAAGGCGGTCGACTACCTGCTGCCCGCCGCCACCGGCGCCGCCTCCTGGACGCATCCGGAGCTGGAGTTCCACCAGTACGCGGCGACCGACGTGGTGCACGCGGCCGCGGACGCGGGCGACAGGCAAGCCCGTCAGGCCGTGCGCCTGCTCCAGGCCCCGCCCGGCGGCGATCTGTGGGCCCTGCGCCCCGCCGCCGAGCAACTGGACTCGATCGCGGGCTGAACCCATGGGGGAGCGATCGCGGGCGGACCGTTCCACGTCGCGGGCACGTGCCGGACGGGTCCCTGAAGGCCGCGAACCGCCAGGCGGCGGTCTACTGCGCCCGTAGCCACTCTGCCTTGAATCCGGCCGCCCGGTTCAGCAGGTCGCCCTGTTGAACCGGGCGGGAGCCGCTGGCTGGAGGGTGCCCGACTTCCGGCGCACGGAGGACGAGACCGCCTACGCCTGCCAGATCCTGGCGGACCTCGGCGGCTCCGCGGGTCTGGGTCCGATCACCGGCACCAGCGCCCGGCAGATTTCGAGAAGGGCATCAGTGGCGGTGACCGACACCGCGCCCGGCGTGGGGGACGAGGTCCAGGCCGCCGGATACGGGCGCACACACGACGAGTGGGTGCCTGACCGCGTACACGCGCCGCGTTCACCGTCCAGAACGTGGGCACCACCACCCTGGGCCTGGCGGCCAAGTCCGACGGCGCCGCGATCTGCAAGGGCGACACCGGCGGCCCCGCGCTGAGCACGGCGAACGGACACGCTGTGGCCGTAGGTGTCAACAGCCTGTCCTGGCAGGGAGGTTGCCTGGGCACCGACCCGGCGGAGACCCGCACAGGAGCGAGTGCCGCCCGCGTCGACGCCTTGGCCGACTGGGTCCGGCAGGTCGCCTACGGCCCCGCCTTCGCCGGCGCCCCGTGGAAGCACGCCGAGCAGATGACCGCGGGCTACTACACCGGCGGCTCGGCGGGTGGCAGGCGGCACATGGGACGACGGCGAGGTCACCGTCTACCAGGGCGGCAACGGCAACGACCCCGCCCACCCCTTCGCCGCCGAATACCGGCTGGCCGCTCCCAAGAGCATCTGGGCCAAGGCCCTCTCGCTCAGCAGCATCAACGCCGGCACCGGCACGGACGGACTCGTCGTGCGCTGGATCGACGGCGAGATGACCCAGTACTCGACGGTCGACGCCAAGGGATTCCACGGCGAGAAGCAGCTCGCCCCGCCGAAGACCTCCACCTGGCAGGACGACGCCCGGGTGCTGGCCACCGGCCGCTACAGGCCCGGCGGACATCGCGACGACCTGCTGGTGGCCGTCAAGGACGGCCACGTCTCCCTCTTCAGCGACCTGGCGGCCAACGGGCTGAAGAAGCAGACCCAGATCGTGGCCAAGAACGCCACCTGGCCCTGTGCCGAGCAGCTCACCACCGGCTCCTTCACCGGCAAGAGCACCGACGGCCTTCTGGTGCGCTGGACTGAGGGCGAGACCACCATCTATCCGGGCCTGACCGTCACGGGTCTGTCCGGCGAGATCAAGATCCGGCCCGCGAAGTCGAACTGGAAGGATGCCACCGTGGTCGCCGCCGGTGCCTTCACCACCGATACCACCGCCGACGACCTCATCGTCCGCTGGAACGACGGCCACCTCTCCCTCTTCTCGGGCGTCGACGCCAAGGGCCTGCACGACGGGGTCCAGCTCGCACCGGCCGGCTGACGCAGCCGACACGGCTCCCCAGGGGCGGCATCCGACCAGTGACGCACCGCCCCTCGGCCCGCCTCCGAGCAGCCTGACACGACCGCACGGACCCGCGGAGGGAGTCGGCTGAGCGACCGCTTACCATGGGGGTGTACCAGCGCCGCACTGTCGCGAGCGCCTCTCCAGACCCTGTCGAGGAGCCCCGCCCGTGACCGCCGAAGTCCAGCCCGCGCCCGCCCTGTCGTACGGCCGGCTGATCCCCGTCACCGTCCACTTCGACGACCTGGACGCGCTCGGACTGCTCCACAACGCCCGCTATCCGGTCATGGTCGAGCGGGCGTGGTCGGCGCTGTGGCACGAGCAGGGCTGGGGCTTCGACGGGGACTGGGAGGCCGCGGGCGACTTCTGCAACGCCGTCAAGGAATTGCGGATCAGCTACGAGGCCCCGGTGACCAAGCCGGGCGCGTACGCCGTGCACCTGTGGCTGGAGCGGCTCGGGAACACCGGCCTGACCTACGGGTTCCGGTTCTGCTCGGCCGACGGAACGACGACGTACGCGCACGGCACCCGGGTCCTCGTCCGGCTCGACGCGGCGACGCTGCGCCCCACGTCGTGGAGCGAGCAGTTCAGGGCCGTGGGCCGGGAACTGCTGCGTCCGGCCGACTGATCCTCGGACGGTCCCGCTCGCCCGCGCGCAGCACCCCGGCGAACGCGGCGAGCCCGCAGGCCAGCACCGTCACCAGGCCGAAGGACACCAGGAGGCTGGTCGCCTGGGCCAGTCCGCCGATCGCGCTCGGGGCCACCAGCCCCGAGGTGTAGGTGATGGTCGCGACGCCGGCGATGGCCTGGCTGGGGTTCGACCCGCTGCGGCCCGCCGCCGCGAAGCACAGGGGTACGACGACCGCGATACCGAGGCCCATCAGCGCGAACCCGGCCATCGCCACCGCCGGATGGCCCGCGCCGACGATCAGCAGACCGCCGAGGACGGCCAGGACACCGCTCGCGCGGACCGTGCGCACCGAGCCGAAGCGGTCCACCACCTTGTCGCCCGCGAGCCGGGCGACGGCCATGGTGAGGGTGAAGCCCGTCGTGCACGCGGCCGCGAGCCCGGCGGAGGTGTCCAGCTGGTGCCGCAGATACACGGCGGACCAGTCCAGGCTGGCTCCCTCCGCGAACACCGCGCAGAACCCGATGGCACCGATCAGCAGCGCCGACTTCGGCGGCAGCGCGAACCGGGGCGGCGGCTCCTCGTCCGCGGCGGGGTGCAGGTCGAGCACCCAGGTGCAGGCGACCAGCCCGAGCACAGTCAGCGCGGCGGCCGCCAGGGCGTGATGCACCCGGGCGTCCGAGCCGAGGTGCGCGGCGAGGGTGCCGGCGGCCGAGCCCAGCAGGGCGCCCCCGCTCCACATGCCGTGCAGACCGGACATGATCGACCGGCCGAGCCGGTTCTCGACCTCCACACCGAGGGCGTTCATCGCGACGTCCGCCATGCCCGCCGAGGCGCCGTAGACGAACAGTGCCGGGCACAGGGTGAGCAGGTTCGGGGCGAGGGACGGCAGGACCAGGGAGAGCGTCCACAGGGCGAGCAGCCCGCGCAGGGCGTTGCGGGCGCCGAAGCGATGGGTGATGCGGCCCGCGAGCGGCATGGCGAGGGACGCGCCGAGCGCCGGGAACGCGAGCGCCAGTCCCAGCTGGCCGGCGCTGACCGAGGCATGGTCCTGGATCCAGGGGACCCGGGTCGCGAAGGAGCCGGTGACGGCGCCGTGCACGGCGAACACGGCGGCCACGGCGTACCGGGCGCGCCTCACCTCGCGCTGGTCGTAGCCCCTGTCGGTCATCACGCTCATTCTCGGGCCCCTCCCCAGGTGTCCGCCTCCGTCGCGCGCCGTAAACTATCAGGAACCCTGCCTGATAGATAGGGTGAGGAAAGAGCCTCCCCTCGAACGGCCCCGTCGCCCACCGCCCCGTCGATCTGGAAGGATCCCGGCATGCCCGCAACCCCGAGCACCGCCCGGGCCATCAACGACCGGCTCGCCCTGCGCCTCCTCCAGCAGGAAGGCCCCTTGACGGCAGGGCAGTTGAAGCAGCTCACCGGACTGTCCCGGCCCACGGTCGCCGACCTCGTCGAACGGCTGGCCGCGGCGGGGCTGATCACCGTGGTGGGGGAGTCGGGGGAGCAGCGGCGCGGCCCGAACGCGCGGCTGTATGGGATCGTCGCCGACCGCGCCCATCTCGCGGCCCTCGACGTGCGCACCGGAGGCGTTTCCGTCCTCGTGTCCGATCTGCTCGGCGGGGTGCTCGCCGAGGCGTCGGTGCCCATCGGCGGCGACACCGGTACAGGGCCCGCGGTGGAGCAGGCGGTGACGCTGGTGGAGCGCGCCGCGAAGGAGGCCGGTGCCGCGTCGCTGCACACGGTCGGGATCGGGGCGCCCGGACTGATCGACCCCGCCACCGGGGAACTGCGCGACTCCAGCGGGCTGCCGGAATGGCACCGCCGGCTGGTCACCGCGCTCCAGGAACGGCTGCCCGCGCGCGTGATCGTGGAGAACGAGACCAACCTCGCCGCGCTGGCCGAGCAGCGCGAGGGCGCCGCGCGCGACCGTGACACCTTTGTGCTGCTGTGGCTGGGACACGGCACGGGCGCGGCCGTGGTGCTGGACGGCACCCTGCGCCGCGGTGCCTCGGGCGGCACCGGCGAGATCGGCTTCCTGCCGGTGCCGGGCACCGCGACACTGCCGTCGGCGACGGACTGCGAGGGGGGCTTCCACTCCTTGGCGGCAGCGGCCGCCATCGCCGAACTGGCCGGCCTCTACGGGCTGTCGACCGACGGTCAGGCGGACGGCCCGGCCGCTGCCACGCTGGTCCACCGGGCCGTACGGGCGGTGGAGGGCCGAGGGACCGCGGCGGGCCGGGACGTCGCTGAAGGCGGGTACGCCGTCCCGGACGAGCACACCGCCTCCGGCTTCCTCGACGCCCTCGCCGACCGTCTCACCATCGGCGCCGCGTCCGTGACCGCCGTCCTCGACCCCGGCTGTGTGGTGCTCGGTGGCGAGGTCGGTCAGGCGGGCGGCCGGGAGCTCGCCGGGCGCGTCCAGGAGCGGCTCCTGCGGATGTCGCCGCTGCCGACCGAGGTGCGGGCGAGTGCGCTGGGCGGCGGCGCGGTTCTGCGCGGTGCGCTGCTGACCGCGCGGGAGGGCGCGCAGGACGACCTCTTCACGCCCCCGGCCCGCTGACCGAAGGCCGCGGCCCCCGGGACGCCCCCGCCGGGTCAACGCGCCGTCCACCCGGCCCCACCCGGTCAGCGCCCCGTCGCCCCGCCCCCGTACAGCGCCGCCAGGTGCTCCTCGAACGTGCCCTTGCCCGCCGCGGTCCCGGGGGTCAGATGGCCGCCGGCGCGCAGCGCGCGGAACGCCCTGCCCGGGACCGGCACCGTCAGGACCGGCCGACGCCGCCCCGTCGCCCGTAGCCAGGCGCGGGCGAGGTCCGCGAACGTCCGCACCTCGGGGCCGCCCATGTCCGCCACCCGTCCGGCCGGACCGCCTTCCGCCAGTTCCGCCAACCGGTCCGCCACCTCCGCCACGACGATCGGCTGGTCGCTCACCCCTGCCGGGAGCATCAAGACCGGCAGTCGGCCCATGGTCTCGAACACCCGCACCAGCAGATCGTGGAACTGGGTCGTCCGCAGGATCGTCCAGTTCAGGCCCGACTCCTGGATCTGCCGCTCCACGGCGTGCTTGGCCCTGTAGTAGCCGATCGGCACCGCGTCCACCCCGACGATCGAGATGTACACGAGATGGGCCACGCCCGCCCGGCGCGCGGCCTCGATCAGATGGGCGGCGGCCCGCTCGTCGCCGCCGCGGGGCGTACTCGCGCAGTGCACCACCGTGTCGACGCCCGCGACGGCCGCCTCCAGAGCGCTGCCGCCCCGGATCAGATCGACGGCGTAGGGCTGCGTGTGCCGGGCGAGAACACGCACCTCGTGGCCGTCCGCCCGCAGTCGCTCGGTGACGAGCCGGCCGAGGGTTCCGGTACCGCCGGTCACCAGGATCGTGCTCATGCCGCTGTGTCCCCTCGCCTTGGGGGCGCTCCCTTCCGGAACGCCCCTTCGACGCCCTGACCGGACGGCACCCGTCGAATGTGACATGTTCAGACGCGGCGGAGCTGGCGCTCCACGAACGCCAGCTTGTCCGGGTTCACCACCGACCGCATCTGAGTGACCAGCCCCGCGCGGACCTCGAACGCGAGGACCGCGACGATCCGGTCGCCGTCCCGGGCCACCAGCCCCGGAGCGCCGTTGACCTCCTCGACCGTGAGGCCGAGATGCGCGACGAAGCGCCGGAACCCGATCGCCACGAAGCGCAGGACCCTCTCCCGCCCCTCGACCGGCCGCCGTGCCGCGCTGACCTTGCCACCGCCGTCGCCCCACCAGGTGACGTCCGCCGCGAGCAGCTGCTCCAGCTCGGCCACGTCGCCGTCGCGGGCCGCCGTCAGGAACGACTCCACGAGCCGGGCCTGACGCTCGGGTTCCGCCTCGAACCGCGTGCCCTCGGCGGACAGCCGCTGTGTCGCCCTGCGGTACAGCTGGCGGCAGTTGGCCTCCCCGAGGTCCAGCACCTCCGCGATCTCCCGGTAGCCGTACGCGAACGCCTCGCGCAGCACGTACACCGCCCGCTCGGCGGGGGTGAGGCGCTCCAGCAGGACCAGGAGGGCGTACGAGACGGCATCGCGCTGTTCGGCCGACTCCAGCGGTCCGAGCGTGCCGTCCGAGGTGACCACGGGCTCCGGCAGCCAGGGGCCGGGGTAGACCTCGCGCTGGGCGCGCGCCGAGGTGAGCCGGGTGAGGCAGAGATTCGTGACGACCTTGGCGAGCCAGGCCCCGGGCCGCTCCACGTCCTGCCGGCCGGCCGAACTCCAGCGCAGATACGCGTCCTGGACCGTGTCCTCCGCCTCCTCGGCGGATCCCAGCATCCGGTAGGCGAGGCCGAACAGGCGGGAACGGTGGATCTCGAACTCGTCGGCGGGTGTGGTCACGCCGCCAGCCTCCCAGAGGTCCCGATGACAGCCCGGCGGCGGGGCAAGGGCCTCCGTCACCGCCGCCGGGCCGCTCAGGGGCGGTGCACCGCACCGGGACCGCCGACCCTAAAAGGACTAGACCAACACCGTCAAGAGGTATGGACCACTTGTCAATCGCCGTTCATGGGGCGGGTGTTGCCGTGATGCGGGGCGTGCCGGTGTCGCCCCGTCATGCGAGGCGGAGCCGCTCGACGAGCCGGAGGGAGAGCAGCTGAACGTGTGAGGCACCGCACACAGGTTCACCCGCATGGCTGCGGATCGAGCGTGGCAGACTGGGCCTGTACCAAAAGCAGCGCACTCCGGGGTCGGTGAAAGTCCGAACCGGCGGTTACAGTCCGCGACCCGGTCGCTTCCAGCGATCGGTTGACCAGGTGAAATTCCTGGACCGACGGTTAAAGTCCGGATGGGAGGCAGTGCGCGGCGGGCGGGCATTCATGCGCGCCGCCGTACCAGCTCGTCTTCGCGACGGGCTCTGTCCGGCGTCGCCCCGGTGTCCTCGCTCGTGTCTGCTGTCGTCATCGACAGGCCCCGGAGTCCGTGCCCTACTGAGGCAGGAGGACCCGGGAAGTGTTCACCGGAATCGTCGAAGAGCTGGGTGAGGTCACCGCCGTCGAGAATCTCGGCGACTCCTCCCGCTTCCGTCTGCGTGGACCCGTCGTCACCGAGGGGGCCCGGCACGGCGACTCCATCGCCGTCAACGGTGTCTGTCTCACGGTCGTCGAGCACGAGGGTGACGAGTTCACCGCCGACGTCATGGCGGAGACCCTGGAGCGTTCCAGCCTCGGCGCCCTCACGGCCGGCTCCCGCGTCAACCTCGAACGCCCCACCGCCGTCGGCGCGCGTCTCGGCGGGCACATCGTGCAGGGCCACGTCGACGGCACCGGAACGGTGCTGGCGCGCACGCCCTCGGAGAACTGGGAGATCGTCAAGGTCGCGCTGCCCGCGGAGCTTTCGCGTTATGTCGTCGAGAAGGGCTCCGTCACCGTCGACGGCATCAGCCTCACCGTCGTCGAGGCGGGTCCTGACTACTTCACCGTCAGCCTCATTCCCACCACCCTCGCGCTGACCACGCTCGGCCTCAAGCAGCCCGGCGACCCGGTCAACCTGGAGGTCGACATCGTCGCCAAGTACGTCGAGCGACTGCTGGCGAACGGGGCCGGCCGGTGAACTGGCTCAACTCCGAGGCCTTCGTCCTGTTCGGCCAGCACATCAAATGGTCGGACATGATCGGCAACGTGATCGGCCTGGTCGCCCTGGCGTTCGGCTGGCGGCGTTCCCTCTGGACCTGGCCGACCCAGTTCCTGTCCGGCCTCATCCTCTTCGCGGCCTTCGCGACCGCCCATCTGTCCGGCAGCGCGGGCAAGCAGATCGTGGTCATGGTCGTCGCCGGCTACGGCTGGTGGCAGTGGAACCGCGGCAAGGACCAGGCGGAGGACGGTCACGTCGCCGTGCGGTTCGCCACCTGGCGGGAGCGCGCCGTCCTGGCCGTCGCCGCGGCCGTGGGCACGCTCGCCGTGGCGGGCCTGTTCACCGCCTTCCCGTCGCTGTCGTGGGACCCCTGGCCCGACGCCTACATCTTCGTCGGCACCGTCGTCGCCATGTACGCCCAGGCCCGCGGCATGGTCGAGTTCTGGTTCGCCTGGCTGCTCGTCGACGCCGTAGGCGTCCCGCTCAACTTCGCCAACGGCTTCGCCTTCTCCGGATTCGTCTACGTCATCTACGGCGCGCTCGTCCTGTGGGGCATGCGCGACTGGTGGCTGCGCTCCCGCAACGCCGCCCGGCCCGTTCTGGAAGGAGCCCACGCATGACGACCGCGCCCGTCCTGTACAGCATGGACAACATCGAGGACTTCACGCTCGACCCGGTCGAGCAGGCCATCGCCGACATCGCGGCCGGCCGCCCGGTCGTGGTCGTCGACGACGAGGACCGCGAGAACGAGGGCGACCTCGTCATCGCCGCCGAGAAGGCCACCCCCGAGATCATCGCCTTCATGATGAGCGAGTGCCGCGGCCTGATCTGCGCCCCCATGGAGGGCGACGAGCTGGACCGCCTCGAACTCCCCCAGATGGTCGACCACAACACCGAGTCGATGCGCACCGCGTTCACCGTGTCCGTCGACGCGAGCGGCGCCCACGGCGTGACCACCGGGATCTCCGCCGCCGACCGCGCCACCACCCTGCGGCTGCTCGCCGGGGGAGAGGCGGGCCCCGGCGACTTCGTCCGGCCCGGCCACATCTTCCCGCTGCGCGCCAAGCCCGGCGGCGTCCTCGTCCGCAACGGGCACACGGAGGCCGCTGTCGACCTCGCCCGGCTCGCGGGCCTGCGTCCGGCCGGCACGATCGTGGAGATCGCCGGTGAGGACGGCCATATGCTGCGCCTGCCGGAACTCCTCCCGTTCGCCCGCAAGCACGGCCTGACGATCATCTCGATCGAGGACCTGATCGCCTACCGCCGTACCTCCGAGCCGACGGTCCGCCGCGAGGCCGAGGTTCATCTGCCCACCGCCTTCGGCGCCTTCACGGCGTACGGCTACCGGTCGACCGTCGACGGCATCGAGCACATCGCCCTCGTGCACGGCGAGATCGGCGACGGCGAGGATGTCCTGGTCCGCGTGCACTCCGAGTGCCTCACCGGCGATGTCTTCCACTCCCTGCGCTGCGACTGCGGCCCCCAGCTGGAGGCGTCTCTGGAGCGCATCCAGGCCGAGGGCCGGGGCGTGGTGGTCTATCTGCGCGGCCACGAGGGACGCGGCATCGGGCTGATGTCCAAGCTGCGCGCCTACGAACTCCAGGAGCGCGGGCGCGACACGCTGGACGCCAACCTGGAGCTGGGCCTGCCCGCCGACGCCCGTGACTACGCCGCCGGCGCCCAGATCCTGGCGGACCTCGGTGTCCACAGCCTGCGTCTGATGACCAACAACCCCGACAAGACCGAGGCGTTGACCCGGCACGGGCTCAAGGTCACCGAGCGGGAGCCGATGCCCGTGCAGGCGGGCGAACACAATCTCCGCTACCTGCGCACCAAGCGGGACCGGATGGGGCACGACCTGCCCTGGCTGGACACGACCGCCGTGTCCGCCTGCGGCAACCAGTAACAAGAGCACTGAGGAGAGACGTGAGCGGCAAGGGTGCACCGGAGCTGTCCGTACGCAACGTGAGCGACCTGCGGGTCGGCGTGATCGCGGCACAGTGGCACGACAAGGTGATGGACGGTCTGGTCGACGGGGCCCTGCGTGCCCTGCGCGAGCTGGGGATCGACGAGCCGACACTGCTGCGGGTCCCCGGCTGCTTCGAGCTGCCGGTCGCCGCCAAGGTGCTGGCGGGCCGGGGCTACGACGCCATCGTGGCCCTCGGGGTCGTCATCCGCGGCGGCACGCCCCACTTCGACTATGTGTGTCAGGGCGTCACCCAGGGCCTCACCCAGGTGTCCGTGGAGACCGGCGTCCCCGTCGGCTTCGGCGTACTGACCTGTGACACCGAGGAGCAGGCCCTGGACCGCGCCGGACTGGAGGGTTCCAACGAGGACAAGGGCCACGAAGCCGTGACGGCGGCGGTGGCGACCGCCGCGACGCTTCGCTCCGTGTCCGAGCCCTGGCACTGAGACAGCGCCCGGAGCGCGTAGGGTTAGCACCACCATGTCCAAGAAGACGTTCGAGGAGCTGTTCACCGAGCTCCAGCACAAGGCCGTCCACGGCGACCCCGCCAGCTCCCGCACCGCCGAGCTGGTCGGCAAGGGTGTCCATGCCATCGGCAAGAAGGTCGTCGAGGAGGCCGCCGAGGTCTGGATGGCCGCCGAGTACGAGGGCAAGGAGGCGGCCGCCGAGGAGATCTCCCAGTTGCTCTACCACGTCCAGGTGATGATGGTGGCGCGCGGGATCTCCCTGGACGACGTCTACGCCCACCTCTGAGCAAGTCCTCACCCAGTTCCCACGAACGAGCAAAGGAAGCCGACCTCATGCTGCGCATCGCCGTCCCCAACAAGGGTTCACTGTCCGGCCCTGCGGCGGAGATGCTGCATGAGGCCGGCTACCAGCAACGCCGGGAGTCCAAGGAACTGAGGATCGTCGACCCGGAGAACGAGGTCGAGTTCTTCTACCTCCGCCCCCGCGACATCGCGATCTACGTCTCCTCCGGCCGCCTCGACATCGGCATCACCGGGCGGGACCTGCTCATCGACTCCGGCGCCAACGCCGAGGAGATCCTTCCGCTCGGCTTCGCCCGCTCGACCTTCCGCTTCGCGAGCAAGCCCGGCACCGCGCGCAGCATCGAGGACCTCGCGGGCACGACGGTCGCCACCTCCTACGAGGGCATCGTCGCCAAGCACCTTGCGGACCAGGGCGTCGACGCCTCCGTCGTCCACCTGGACGGCGCCGTGGAGACCGCCATCGAACTCGGTGTCGCCGAGGTCATCGCGGACGTCGTCGAGACCGGCACCTCGCTGCGCAACGCGGGTCTGGAGGTCTTCGGCGAGCCGATCATGAAGTCCGAGGCGATCGTCGTCCGCCGCACCGGCGCCGACACCGAGGAAGCCAAGGTCCAGCAGTTCCTGCGCCGTCTCCAGGGCGTCCTGGTGGCCCGCACGTACGTGATGATGGACTACGACTGCCGCGTCGAGCAGCTCGAGAAGGCCGTCGCCCTCACCCCGGGCCTGGAGTCCCCGACCGTGTCCCCGCTGCACAACGAGGGCTGGGTCGCCGTCCGCGCCATGGTCCCGGCCAAGGAGGCCCAGCGGATCATGGACGACCTGTACGCGATCGGTGCCCGTGCCATCCTGACCACGGCGATCCACGCCTGCCGTCTGTGAGGGATCGCACACCGATGTCGGATCTGCCGGACCTGCCCGCTCTCCCCGTGACCTTCCGCCCCGCCCGCACCCGGGCCGTGCTGGTCACCGCGGGGATCGCCATATTCGCCGTGATCACCGCGGTCGCCCTGCTGCTGGAGACGCTCACCGCCGGGGAACGCGTCAGCTTCGTGTTCACGGCGGCCCTTCTCGGCGGCGTCCTGCTGCTGCTCTCCCGGCCCAAGGTCGTCGCCGACGAATCCGGGGTCACCGTCGTCAACATCGCCAGCCGGCGCCGCCTGGACTGGGCGGAGATCCTCCAGGTCAACCTGCGTCCGGGTGACCCTTGGGTGTTCCTCAACCTGAGTGACGGCACCAGCCTGCCCGCGCTCGGCATCCAGCCGGGCATCGCCAAGCAGCGGGCCATCGAGGACGCGCGCACCCTGCGCGCGCTCGCCGAGACCCGCTCCACGGCCGGTGTCGAGCGACATCAGGGCTGACTCCGGACCGTCCTCCCCGACACATACGACGGAATCTTGATTAATCTGGTGGGAGAGGCGTTCGTGTTGCGTCTCCGCCCCTGAGGTTCCGCCCGGTGCTCAGGGGTTCCTGCTACCCGAGGAGTGACTCCCTCCGGCGATGGACGGATCGTCCTGTAGTACCTGCGCCGCCCCCTGCCGACATAGCGCGTACCGCTCTCATGCGGTACGCGTCGACGCGGAGGCGGCGGCATCATGACCCTCGCTCTGCTGCTCCTCGGGGCGGCCCTTCTGCTCATCCTGGCCAACGGATTCTTCGTCGCGGCCGAATTCGGACTGGTCACGGTCGAACGGGCCGACGCCGAGAAGGCCGCGGCCGAAGGCGACGGACGGGCCCGTACGGTCGTCGAGTCCCTCAAGGAGCTGTCCTTCCAGCTCTCCGGCACCCAGCTCGGCATCACCATCACCTCGCTCCTCGTCGGCATGCTCGCCGAACCAGCGCTCACTCGGGTGCTGCACGGCCCCCTGGGCCTCATCGGCATCCCCGAGGGCGCGGCGGACGGGATCGCCGTGGTCGTCGGCATGCTGCTGGCGTCCGCCGCCCAGATGGTGATCGGTGAGCTGGTTCCCAAGAACTGGGCGGTGTCCCGCCCGCTCCAGGTCGCCCGCTTCGTAGCGGGCCCCCAGCATCTGTTCTCCCGGCTGTTCCGGCCCGTCATCGCGGCCCTCAACACGGTCGCCAACCGGCTGGTGCGCGCGCTCGGCGTCGAGCCCGCCGCGGAGCTGGCCTCCGCCCGTACGCCCGGGGAGCTGGTCTCCCTGGCCCGCCACTCGGCGCAGGCCGGAGCCCTCGAACAGGACACGGCCGACCTGTTCGTGCGGACGCTGTCCCTCGGCGAGCTGACCGCGCAGCATGTGATGACCCCCCGGGTCAAGGTCAGCGCGCTGCAGTCGACCGCGACGGCCCAGGACGTGGTCAATCTGACCCGAGCCACCGGACTGTCCCGTTTCCCCGTCTACCGAGAGAAGATCGACGAGGTCGTCGGCATGGTCCACCTCAAGGACGCCCTCGCGGTGTCGGCGCACGAACGGCTGCGCACCCCTGTGGTCCGCATCGCCCAGACGCCGCTGCTCGTCCCCGAGACCCTGCCGGTGCAGCCCCTCCTGGAGCTGCTGCGCAGCCAGCAGCCCATCGCGATCGTCGTCGACGAGTACGGCGGTACGGCGGGTGTCGTCACCCTGGAGGACATCGTCGAGGAACTCGTCGGCGAGGTGCGCGACGAGCACGACGTGCAGGACCTGCCGGAACTCGCCGTGGCGCCGCCCGAGGACGGGCGCCCCGCCTGGGAGGCCGACGGCAGCTGCCGGGTCGACATCCTCAAGCGCATAGGCCTGGACGTCCCGGAGGGGCCCTACGAGACCGTCGCCGGACTCGTCGCGGATCTCCTCGGCCGGATCCCGGCGCCCGGCGACCGGGCCGAGCTGCCCGGCTGGCGGCTCACGGTGCGCCAGGTGGAGCACTACCGCGCCGAGCGGGTCAGGCTCGTGAAGCTCGCGGACGCCCTCGCACCGGCCGCGGAGGCGGTGCGATGAGCCTGCTCCAACTCCTGCTCGCCACACTGCTGGTACTGGTGAACGGGTTCTTCGTCGGCGCAGAGTTCGCGCTCGTGTCCGTGCGGCGCAGCCAGATCGAGCCGCTCGGCACCGCACGGGCCCGTCAGGTGCTCTACGGCCTCGAACGGCTTCCGCAGATGATGGCCGCGGCCCAGTTCGGCATCACCGTCTGCTCGCTGACGCTCGGCGCGGTCGCCGAGCCGACCGTGGCCCATCTGCTCGAACCGATATTCGAGGCGGCGCATCTGCCCGACGGGATGGTCCATCCGCTCGGCTATGTGATCGCGCTCGCCGCCGTCGTCTTCTTCCACCTGGTGATCGGCGAGATGCTGCCGAAGAACCTGGCGATGGCGGCCCCGGAGAAGGTCGCGCTCTGGCTCAGCCCGGGACTGGTCGCGTTCGCGCGGCTGTGCCGGCCCGTGACGGTCACGCTGAGCGCCTGCGCCCGGCTGATCCTGAAGCTGTTCCGGGTGGAGCCGAAGGACGAGGTGGAGGCCGTCTTCACCAGCGAGCAGCTCAACCAGCTGGTGGAGGACGCCGGTCAGGCCGGACTGCTCGACCCCGAGGAGCAGGAGCGACTGGAGGACGCGCTGGAGCTGGGCTCACGCCCGGTGACCGATGTCCTCCTCGACCCGGCGCTGCTGGTGACCGTGGCGCCCACGGTGACCCCGGGCCAGGTGGTGGCGCTCACGGCGCGCACCGGGTACTCCCGCTTCCCGGTGGTCGCCCAGAACGGCGCCTTCATGGGCTATCTGCACGTCAAGGACGTCCTCGACCTGGAGGAGTCCGAGCGGGCGGTGCCGCAGCAGCTGTGGCGGCCGATGATCACGCTCGCGGCGGAGCTGCCGCTCGACGACGCGCTCACGGTGATGCGGCGGGCCGCCACCCACCTCGCCGCGGTCGCCGACGGCTCCGGCCGGGTGCTCGGTCTGGTCGCCCTGGAGGACGTCCTGGAACTCCTGGTGGGCGAGGTCAGGGACCCGGCCCACCGGGAGGCCCCGCCCCAGCCGCGCATGCCGGAGGAGCGGGAAGCCGTACCCAGCTGACACCGCGCTCCCGACCACCGGGGCCGGCGTCCGCGATCGCGGACGCCGGCCCTCGCCGTTCAGGGACCCGACGGATCATGCGGCCCGCGCCCGGACAGGACCTCCCCGTAGGCCTGCATCAGATCCGGCAGCCGCAAGGTCGACAAGTCGTCCCGCGTGGGGAGCCCGGGGTATCCGCTCAGCCGGAGGTCCCGGTACGCACAGCTCTTCTCGTACAGCGTCCGCAGGAACCGTCCGTTGCCGAGTTCGTCGATCCAGCCCTGGTCCACGACATGACCGGCGATGGAGCGCAGCTCGTCCAGCGCCTCCTCGTCCCAGACGTCCCCGTTCTCGCCCGCCAGGACCTCGCCGATCGAGGTCAGTTCCAGGGGCCGGTAGGAGGGGAAGTCGACGCGGGTGGTGAAGCGGGAGGACAGGCCCGGGTTGGCGGCCAGCAGGCGGTCCATGCCCTCGGGGTAGCCGGCGAGGATCACCACCAGGTGGTCCCGGTTGTCCTCCGCGCGCTTCAGCAGTACCTGCAGGGCCTCGTCGCCGTACGCGTCGCCCTTGCCGTAGCCCGAGTTGGACAGCGAGTACGCCTCGTCCACGAACAGCACGCCGCCGATCGCCGAGTCGATCAGCTCATTGGCCTTCACCGCGGTCTGGCCCAGGTACTCGCCGACCAGGTCCGCCCGCTGCGCCTCCACCAGATGGTCGCCGCCGAGCAGACCGAGCGCGTAGAAGACCCGGCCCAGGATGCGCGCCACCGTGGTCTTGCCGGTGCCCGAGGGGCCCGAGAAGACGAAGTGGCGCTTGGGCGGCTGTACGGGTAACCCCTGGGCCGCCCGCAGCCGTGCCATGTTCAGCTGTGCCGACAGGGCCTTCACCTGGCGCTTGACGGGCTCCAGGCCGACCATCCGCTCCAGCTCGGTCAGTGCCTCCTCCAGCAGCGCCGGATCCGTGGGGCCTGTCGGCAGCGGCGGCGCCGGGGGCGTGGCCTTCTCCCGTACGAGATCGTTCTGCGCCGGCAGCGGGCCCGTCGGCGGCTCGGGCTCGGACAGCTTCACCTCCCGGCTCTCGGCACCGAAGAGCGGATCGAGGCAGTCCGGCCCGTCCAGCACATCGCCGCCCCCGGCGAGCGCCACCGCCGTGAAGTCGGCCGCATCGTCGTACCCGTCGCCCTCGGCGATCGCGGCGAGTCGTGCGGAGGTGTCCATGAACGCCGGGTCGACCCGGTGCACCGCCCGGTACAGGGGCAGTGCGGCCGCAGAACGGCCGGTGCCCTCGTGCGCCCGGGCCAGCCAGTACCGCAGCTCCTTGCGCTGCGGCTGCTCGCTGCGGCAGCGCATCAGCGCGGCGGACAGCAGCGGCTCGGCCTGGCCGTACGTCTCCAGGCGAACCCGGGCCATCCCGCCGAACAGTCCGGCCTCGATACCCAGCATCGGGTCGTCGATCAGCGGATCGGTGTGCCGGACCAGTTGCTCCCAGTCCTTGACGAGATAGGCGCGGCAGGCGTGCAGAAAGCGGACCTGGGCGTCGGTGTCGACGGGCGGCAGCCCGGCCAGCGCCCGGTCCAGCTCCGGGACATGGCGGCCGTCCAGCCAATGCGAGGCGTGCGCGAGCAGCAGGTCGCGCGGGCTCTCCAGCACCGGCTGCACCCACCAGCCCAGCCAGTACCAGGAGTTGATCGTCCGCCGGTGCCGCGCCCGCTGCTCCCCGAAGCGGTCGCGATGGCGGAACATCCGGAGCAGCGCGGTCGTCGTGTCCACGCGCAGCGCGTGCAGCCCGAGCCAGCCGTCGGCCATCCCGGGATCCATCCGGACCGCCGCGCGGAACTCCTCCTCCGCCTGCGGATAGGCGCCCATGGTGTAGGCGTCGACGCCTCGCACCCAGGCGAGGTCGGCCGGGGCCTCGGGGCCCCGCGTGCCGAAGTCCATCACGTCCCCCACAAACCGTGCCCCCGTTGGTTCACCGCCGGGCCCGTGCCCGTCGGCCGTTGTGCTCGAACCGCTGTACCGCGGACCGGAGTTGGAACAGTGCGCGAAGCGGCTGTCCGATGGTCGCACCGAGAGGCATCGTACCTGCGGGGGAGTGGCGCACCGAAGGGTGCCGCACGAGCCGTTCGACGAGGCGGGAGTCCACGGGCGCACTACGGATGGTGACCGAGGGTGAGCGGATCACGCCTCGCGGGGCCCGAAAAGAGTGTTCAGGGCAGAACGAAGCCCCCGATCACGGGGGAACAACCGGGGGCTTCGCGTCTGATGGCGGCTTCGAAACCGCACATTGAGAACGTAAGTCCTGGCCCGCCCCCGGGTCAAGCCGACCTGAAGCGCTCAAGGAAGTTCGTCCGCAAGGGCCTTCACGAGGTCAGCACAACGGCGTGGATCCGTCACTGTCGGTGATCTCCTGGTCCGGACCAGAGTTCCCGGCGGGTCCGCGCACCACGTGATAGCCCATCGGCCTCTGGTGCACCAGGAGATCGGCGAACGGTCGCGAGGGGTCCTCGGCGAAGTGCCGTTGCTCCGCCGCCGTCCATCCGGCCCAGAACGCGGTCTGCTCCTCGCCGTCCCGCGTCCGTCCGCGCTCCCAGGCCTCCTCGCGCGGCAGCTCCATCCACAGCAGCCGTGCCAGATGGGGGCGCAGCGCGCGGCGTCCGACGCCGACCCCCTCGACGAGGACCACCGGAGCGGGCGGCAGTGTGCGGGCGGGGGCGAAGGCCCGGGTGCGCCAGTCGTAGGGCTGGTAGTGCGCGGTCTCGCCGCGGCCGAGTGGGGTGATCACCTCGCCCAGGAGCCGGTCCGTCCAGGCGAAGAGCTCCTCGTGGGTGGCGATGTCGTCGAGGTGCAGCACGGGCGCACCGAGCGCGGCCGCCAAGTGTCCGGTGAACGTGGACTTCCCGGAGCCGGCGTGCCCGTCGACGCCGACGAGGCGGACGGGGCCGCAGGACGGCGGCAGCCGCCGCAGACGGGAGGCGAGCGCGTGAATGGTGATTCCTGGGAGGGAAGGGACAGGGGCATTTTCCGCGGGGACATTTTACGCGAGGACATTTTACGCGACCGCGTCAGGGACCCCGGGCCGGAAAATCGGTCTCGCATTGAACTGTTCATTGATCAACCACCGGGCGCGGTCCAGGAGGCGGGAATGAGCATTCCGGTTGTGCCGCATGGTGAGTAAGGTGCAGATGCGCAACCGCCGGTGTCGTTACGGGGACGGACAGGGGAGCATGGCCGCGGGGTTATTCGCAGGGCAGTACGTGTGGCATCCGGCGGCCGACGACCGTGAGCTGGCGAGCGTGTGCCTGGAAGTACGGGCCGGCCGCTATCTGGGCGCCCACGGACTGCTCGCCGAGACGCGTGACGACCCCGGGCTGCGCGCCCATCGCTCCCTGGTGCTCGCCTCCGAGGCCGCCGACTCCGACCTGGCCGAACGCTGGCTCGCCGAGGAGCCCGGCCCCGAGGCCGCGTTGTTATGGGCACGCGTGGCCGTGCTGCGGGCGCTGCGGGCCGCGGACGCACGCGACGAGCGGGCCCGTCCACTGGAGCACATCGCGCTGAAGGCATGTGCGCGCGCCACCGTCATGGCGCCGCACGACCCCACTCCCTGGGTGGCCAGAATGTCCCTCGCGCGGCTGCACGAGATCCGTGAACCCGCCCCGCACGGACTGCTCACCGCGCCGCCGGGCCCCTGGGAGCTGTTCTCGCACATCCTGCGGCTCGACCCCTTCCACCGCGAGGGCCACCACCGCTTCCTCGCCTACTTCTTCGCCCGCCACCGGGGCTCGGTGAACGCCGCCTGGGACGTCGCGGCCTTCCTCAGCCAGCGGGCGCCCGTCACCTCTGCGCTGCGGCTGCTTCCCCTGGTCGCGCTCGTGGAGAGCTACAACCCGGCGCAGTCGCTCGCCGACCGCGTCTGGGAGCAGCCCCAGTGGCGCTCCACCGCGCTCGCGGTCTACCAGAACTGGCTGCCCGAGGTCGCCGGTTACCGCTTCACACCGGTGCTCGATCTGGCGTATCTCGCGCACGCGCTGGTCATGGCCCAGTGCGTGTTCGAGGCACGCGCCGTCCTGACGACCATGGGGCCCTACGCCTCCCGTATGCCGTGGAGCGTCTTCGGGGACCCCGAGGAACAGCTCTCGCGCGCTCGTCGCGCCTGTGGACTGCCCGTGCCGGGAGCGCCCTGATCGGTCCCTCCGTCCCTCCGTCCATCGGTCCACTCCCCACACAGAAAGGGTCCGGTTGTGTCAGAACGGACGTCGATGCCCCGTACGAGACGCCGTGCGGGCCGGGATCCCGTCGCGATCGACGACGATGCCACCCTGCACGCGATGGGATATCCGCGGAAACTCACCCGAAGGTTCCAGGCCTTCGACAATTTCGCCATATCCTTCACCATCATCAACATCCTCTCCGGAATTTTCTCCTCGTTCGGCTTCGGTATGAACGCGGGCGGACCTCGCATTCTCGTCTTCGGCTGGATCGGGGTCTCCGTCATGGTGCTTTTCGTCGGCGCCGCGATGGCGGAGGTGGCATCCGCCTATCCGACCAGCGGGGCCCTGTATTTCTCCGCCGGGAAACTCGCCCGGCGGCACAAGGGCGCATGGTCCTGGTACACCGGCTGGCTGAACTTCGTGGGCCAGGTGGGCGGTACCGCGGCCACCGGATACGCGGCCGCCACCTTCATCCAGGCGTTCGTCGCCCTGCAGTGGACCTCCTACCGGCCCACCGCCCACCAGACCGTGCTGATCACGGTGCTGATCATCGTGTTCCAGGGGTTGGCCAACACCTACACCGTGCGTCTGGTCGCGCTCCTCAACCGGATCTCCGTCTGGTGGCTGCTGATCGGGCTCGTGGTGATCGTGGGCGCCCTGGTCGTCGGCCCCGAGGAGCACCGCCCGGCCTCGTTCGTGACGCACTTCGCGAACAACACCGGCTTCACCAACGGGATCTACGGCGGCATGCTCGGCCTGCTCGTCACCAGCTGGACCTTCACCGGCTTCGACGGCAGCTTCCACATGTCCGAGGAGACGGTCCGGGCGACGGTCAACGCGCCCCGGGGCATCACCCGCTCCATCGCCTGGTCAGCGGCCACCGGACTCGTCCTCATGCTGGCTTTGGTGTACAGCATCGGCAACTATGCCAAGGTGGCCGGCTCCTCGGCGCCGCCCGTACAGATCCTCATCGACGGGCTGGGCACGAGCGTGGCGAAGGTGCTGCTGCTGATCGTCATCGGCGCCATGCTCTTCTGCGGCCTGGCCAACCTGACCAGCAACACCCGGCAGATCTTCGCCTTCTCCCGGGACGGCGCGATGCCCGGTTCCCGCTGGTGGCACTCGGTCTCGCCGCGCACCCGTACCCCGGTCAAGGCGGTGTGGCTCGCGGTCGTCTGCTCGCTCGCCCTGGTGCTGCCCGGCTGGTGGTCCCACACCGCCTTCACCGCGATCGTCAGCGTCAACGTGGTGGGGCTCTTCCTCGCCTACGCCGTGCCGATCTTCCTGCGGCTCCGGCTCGGCGCCGACTTCCGTCCCGGGCCCTGGCAGCTCGGGCGCTGGAGCCGGCCCGTCGGGGTGGTGGCGGTCGCCTGGATCCTGCTGAGCAGCGTGCTGTTCATGCTGCCCCAGGCCTCGCCGATCACCGTCGACTCCTTCAACTACGCCCCGATCGCCCTCGGCGTCGTGCTGGTCGTCGCCACGGTCTGGTGGTTCGCCACCGCGCGCCGCCGTTTCCAGGGGCCGGTCAGCTACGGCCGCCCGGACGAGGTGGCGGCGATGGACCTCGTCTGAGGGACACCGCGGCCCGGCGCCGCGTCCGGCGGGATGCGCACAACTCGTGCTCACCCGCCGGGCGCGCCGGGGCGTGCGGCCTCCGCGTGCATCCGCCGGGCTCGGAAGCCCCAGGTCCCGCCAGTGGTCGGGACCAATAGTGGTGGACACGCCGAGGGCCGAAGCGGTGGCGTACTCCCCGTACGGCCGCCATAGTTGGCGCACACCGTGCGTCCGGACCACCGCTTCAGGACACCTGGGGGTCATCGACCGATGAGCAGAGCTTCAGAGCCGTCCCGCAGAACCGTCCTCGCCGCCGCGATCGCCGTGGCCGCGGCGACCGGGGCGGTCACGGGTCCGCCGGCCGCGGCCGCCCCGGCCGATCCGGCCACCGGGCCGGCGGAGGAATCCCCGCGCCCCGTGGACTACCGCGCCTGGACCACCTACTCCGACTGGCGCAGCGGCGCCGGCCAGGGGGTCCGGGCCCTCGCCGGCACCCGCCCCGGGGTGGTGATCGCCACTCCGGCAGGCCGCACCGACTACACGGACCCGCACACCGGGAAGACCGCGAGCTGGGAGTACGCCACCTGGACCTCGCCGGTGCACCGCCTGTCCGTCCCGTCCACCGAGGCCGTCGCCTCCTGGAACGCGAGCGCCCCCGCGGGCACCTGGCTCCAGGTCGAGCTGCGGGGCACCTACTCCGACGGCACGGACACCCCCTGGTATGTGATGGGCCGCTGGGCGGCCGGCGACCAGGACATCCGGCGGACCTCCGTCGACGACCAGACCGACGGCAAGAGCACCATCTCGACGGACACCTTCGCCGTCGCGAACGCGGCCTCGGGCCTCCGCCTGGTGTCGTACCGCCTGCGTCTGACCCTCTACCGCACGCCGGGCACCCGGCTCACCCCGACCGTGTGGCGCCTCGGCGTCATGGGCTCCGACGTCCCCGACCGCTTCACCGTCCCGGCCTCCGCCCCGGGCCTCACCCGGGAGCTGGCCGTCCCGCGTTACTCGCAGGAGATCCACAAGGGCCAGTACCCCGAGTACGACAACGGCGGCGAGGCGTGGTGCAGCCCCACCTCCTCGCAGATGATCATCGAGTACCGGGGTGGGCGGCTCACCCCCGAGCAGCTGTCCTGGGTCGACCCCTCGTACGCCGACCCGCAGGTCTGCCACGCGGCCCGTTCCACCTACGACTACCAGTACGAGGGCTGCGGCAACTGGCCGTTCAACGCGGCCTACGCGGCCACGTTCAAGGACCTTCAGGCCGTGGTCACCCGGCTCTCCTCGCTCACCGATCTGGAGCGGCTGATCGCGGCGGGCATCCCCGTGATCACGTCCCAGTCGTTCCTGAAGGAGGAGCTGACGGGGGCCGGGTACGGCACCTCAGGCCATCTGATGACCGTGATCGGCTTCACCGCCGCAGGCGATGTGATCGCCAATGACCCGGCCTCGCCCGACGACAACGCGGTACGGCGCGTCTACCGCAGGCGGGAGTTCGAGAACATCTGGCTCAGGACCAAGCGGTACAACGCCTCCGGCCAGGTCGTCTCCGGCACCGGCGGGGTCTGCTATCTGTACTTCCCGGCACACCCGACCGCCCGGCAGAGCAAGGCGCTGGCGGCGGTGGGCGTGCGCTGACCCGGAAGCGGGGAAGCACGGAAGCACCCCCACCACCCGTCCCCGAGGCCCCCGTCACGGCGGGGGCCTTCGTGTGCGCCGCGCCGCCGCCCGCCCCCGGCCGACCCGGGGCCACGGCCTGTGACCAAGGTCTCCGCCGCACCGGCTCATTCCGGTGGCAAGGTGGACAGAAGGGGGAGTCCACCGCACGAGCCAAGACCAGCGAGCCGCCATGACCGCCATCTCTGCCGCCGCCGCCCGACTCCGCGCCCGCACGGGCGGTCCCCGGGACGACGGCCCGAAGATCCTCGAACACCTCGTGGGCTGGGTCCTCGTGGTGGTCCTCGCGATGCTCGTCACCCAGCTCGGCTGGCTGTGACCCGGGCCTCCCGCCCCTTCCTGAACAAATAGGCCCGCGAATTCCGAACACTGTCCCACCAAGTCGATCAGGGTCGAACATGCTGGGGATGTCGTTCTGCAATACTGCGGATGTCCCGCCGGCAGTTGGAGGCTTGGGCCGAAATTGAATAACAGTCAACAGCGAGACGGCGTACGCCCGCGGGTGCGCGGCACCGATCGCTCTCTGGCACGCCGCGCCGAACTCATCGCCATCGGGCGGAAGTTATTCTCCGACACCTCGTACGACGCGTTGTCGATGGACGACATCGCACGTCACGCCCATGTGGCCAAAGGGCTGATCTACTACTACTTCAAATCGAAGCGCGGCTATTACCTCGCGATTGTCGAGGATTCGGTGGCCAGTCTCGTGACCCTGGCGGCCGGCAGCCTCGGACTGCCGCCCCTGGAGCGGGTGCACCGGACCATGGACAGCTATCTGCGCTACGCGGAGCACAACCAGGCCGCGTACCGCACGATCGTGAGCGGCGGGGTGGGCTTCGACGCCCAGGTCCACGCCATCCGGGAGGGCGTGCGCGAGGCGATCGTCACCACCATCGCCGAAGGGGCGTACGGCAGGCGGGAGATCGGCCCGCTGGCGCGCATGGGTCTGCTCGGCTGGGTGTGCAGCGTGGAGGGCGCGACCCTCGACTGGATCGACCGCCCGGTGCTGTCCCGCGACACCATGCGCGAACTGCTCGTGAAGACCCTCGGCGGCACCCTGCGCGCCATCGAGGAACTGGAGCCCGCCTATGTCGCCCCGCCGCCCGCGCGTCGGGACACCTGACGGCTCCCTCGGACCGCACGCCTGGGCGGGAGCCGCCGCGACTCCCGCCCAGGTTCCCTGCCGGGTGCGTCAGTTGATGGCCTTGATCAGCTCTCCGTTCGCGGTGTCACCGCTCAGCTCCCAGAAGAAGGTGCCGCCCAGGCCCTGCTGGTTCTTGTAGGTCATCTTCGTCGCGACGGTCGACGGGGTGTCGTAGCTCCACCAGTTGTTCCCGCACTTGGCGTATGCGGTGCCGCCCACCGTGCCGGTCGCCGGACACTTGGTCTTCAGTACCTTGTAGTCCTCGATGCCCTGCTCGTACGTGCCCGCCGCCGGGCCGGTGGCCGTCCCGCCCGGCGCCGCCTGGGTGACACCGGTCCAGCCGCGCCCGTAGAAGCCGATGCCGAGCAGCAGCTTCGAGGCCGGGATGCCGAGGCCCTTGAGCTTGGCGATGGTGGCGGAGGTGTCGTAGCCGGCCTTCGGGATGCCGGAGTAGGAGTTCAGCGGCGAGTGCGGGGCCGTCGGGCCGGTCGCGTCCCAGGCGCCGAAGTAGTCGTACGTCATCGGGTTGTACCAGTCGACGTACGCCGCCGCTCCCGCGTAGTCCGCCGCGTCGATCTTGCCGCCGCTGGTGGCGTCGGCGGTGATCGCCGCCGTGACCAGCGAGCCCGAGCCGAACTTCGACCGCAGGGCCGCCAGCAGATTCCTGAAGGCCGCCCGGCCGCTGGTGTCGCAGGTGTTGCCGCAGGCGTTCGGGTACTCCCAGTCGATGTCGATGCCGTCGAAGACGCCCGCCCACTTGGAGTTCTTCACCAGGTCGTAGCAGGACTGGGCGAAGGCGGCGGGGTTCTTCGCGGCCTCGCCGAAGCCGTTCGACCAGGTCCAGCCGCCGAAGGACCACAGGATCTTGAGGTTCGGGTGCTTCTTCTTCAGCTTCAGCAACTGGTTGAAGTTGCCGCGCAACGGCTGGTCCCAGGTGTCGGCGACGCCGTCCACCGACTCGGCCGCGGTGTAGGCGCGGTCGGTGGCGGCGTAGGAGTCACCCATCGCGCACTTGCCGCCGGTGACATTGCCGAAGGCGTAGTTGACGTGGGTGAGCTTGGCCGCCGACCCGGAGGTCTCGATGTTTTTGACGAGGTACTTGCGGTCGTAGGTGCCCCATTCGGTGAAGTAGCCGACCACCTTGGAGCCCGCCGCGGC
This sequence comes from Streptomyces sp. NPDC052036, assembly GCF_040680495.1. Lineage (NCBI taxonomy): Bacteria > Bacillati > Actinomycetota > Actinomycetes > Kitasatosporales > Streptomycetaceae > Streptomyces > Streptomyces sp. NPDC052036. The sequence continues at coordinate 72,961 of NZ_JBFAWW010000022.1, forward strand.
GGCCCGGGCGGACCCGGCCTCGGCGGCCCGGGCGGACCCGGCCTCGGCGGCGGTCGCGGTGCCCGCGCCGGCGAGCGGTCCCGCCCCGAGGACGGCGCTGCACGCGACGGACAGGAGCGCCCGCAGGGGGAGGGCGCGGAAGCGGTGAGATGTGAGCATCGTGTCTCCTCCGTGGGGGAGAGGGGAACGCGCGCTGACGGAACGCGTGCCTATTGGCATGGACGCGGTGAAGTGATGGGCCGCAAGATTAGGAGGACTAGACCAGTGGGGTCAATGGTTCGGACCAATTTCGGTGAGGGAATGTTTCTTGAAGTAAGCGGTCGTTAACTGGTGACTCCATGCCTCCGATCGGGCATACTCCAACCGCCACAACCGCTGGTCAGCCGCCTCCGAGACCCGGAGCCGCGAGCATCGGCCAGGCCCAGTGAGACCCGGCGGAGCCGCCCCCACCCAAGGCGCGCGTCCGCCGATGATCCCGAAAAGGGAGAGGAGCGTCGCCATGCCCGACCACGCCCCGCAGCCGGTGGACCGTGTACTGCCCACGGACGAGGCCAGGGACCTGATCTCGCTCGTCCGCGACATCGCGCAGCGTGAGATCGCACCGAAGGCGGCCGAGGAGGAGTACGCCGGACGCTTCCCGCGCGAGGTCTTCCGCCTGCTCTCCGAGTCCGGGCTCCTCGGCCTGCCCTACGCCTCCGAGTACGGCGGCGGTGACCAGCCCTACGAGGTCTACCTCCAGGTCCTGGAGGAACTGGCGGCGGTCCGCCTCACCGTCGGCCTCGGCGTCAGCGTCCACACCCTCGCCTGCCACGCCCTCGCGCACTACGGCACCAAGGAACAGCAGGTCGAGCATCTGCCGGCGATGCTCGGCGGCGGACTGCTGGGCGCCTACTGCCTCTCCGAGGCATCCTCCGGATCGGACGCGGCGTCCCTGCGCACCAAGGCCCGCCGCGAGGGCGACGACTGGGTGATCAACGGCACGAAGGCATGGATCACGCACGGCGGGATCGCCGACTTCTACACCGTGATGGCGCGCACCGGCGCGGAGGGGTCGCGCGGGATCACGGCCTTCCTCGTCCCTGGCGACGCCGAGGGGCTGAGCGGTGTGACGCCCGAGAAGAAGATGGGCATGACGGGCTCGCCGACCGCACAGGTCCACCTGGACGGAGTGCGGGTGCCCGACGAGCGGCGCCTCGGCGAGGAAGGTCAGGGCTTCGCCATCGCCCTGTCCGCACTCGACTCCGGGCGGCTCGGCATCGCCGCCTGCGCGATCGGGCTGGCCCAGGCAGCCCTGGACGAGGCGGTCGGGTACGCGACCGAGCGTCTGCAGTTCGGGCGGCCGATCTCGGACTTCGAGGGGCTGCGTTTCATGCTCGCCGACATGGCGACGCAGATCGAGGCGGGCCGGGCGCTGTATCTGGCGGCGGCGCGGCTGCGGGACGCCGGGCGGCCGTTCGCCAAGCAGGCGGCCATGGCCAAGCTGCACTGCACGGACACGGCGATGAAGGTCACCACCGACGCCGTGCAGGTGCTCGGCGGATACGGCTACACCGCCGACTTCCCGGTCGAGCGCTATATGCGCGAGGCCAAGGCGCTGCAGATCGTCGAGGGGACCAATCAGATCCAGCGGATGGTCATCGCCCGTCACCTCGTGGGTCCCGAGTCGCGCTGAACGGATCCTGGCCCGCCGTGCGCCGCCCCGAGCCGGCCGGGGGTGCGGCGAGCCGTACCCACTCCGGGTCGTGACGCCCCGGCAGCGTACGGCCGCGGTCGGCCCAGGTCCGCATCAGCGCACGGTAGATGGGCGGATCCTGGGGCTGGGGCGGCGGCGGAAGCACTGCTGCCGACACCGGGACGAACACCCGTCGCCGAGGACCGGTCGCCGATTGTGTGGCGGTCATGCATGAGGAACGCCGGGGCGTGTGCGCAGGTCACCGGCCCCCGTATTCGAGCGTGAGTTCCGGGAGGGCTCGTACGGGGGCACGGTGCGCCTTCCTCCGCCCCGGGGTCCGCTGACGCGGTATCGGACGGCGAGGGCCCGGCGGCGACGCACCTGATGCGAGGTCAAGTCCCTCAGGCGGGCGGGGACCTCACTGCGACGGGCAGCGGGGTGCCGCGGTGTCCCGGCGGCGAGGCCGGCCGGGACGGTGTCCGGGGCCGTGCGGCGGCGGACGAGCGGGGTGTGGCTCAGGCCGCCTGAGAGGGCATCACCGTCACCCGCATCGGGCGCGAGCCCGGGCCGCCGACGTGCGAGAACGGCTGCATCCGCCAGTCGAGACCCTGAGGGAGCGTCAGCAGCAGGGCGGTGTCCTGCTCCTGGGGCGCCGCGGACTCGTCCGCGGGCCGGGCCTCGGCCGCCGCGCGGCCCGTGCCCGAACAGACCGTGAGCCCGAACGGGTTCCACGGCGAGGCGCACAGCGCGTGCTCGGGCAGGACCTCCTCGTCCGCCAGAAGTGCGATGGGCTGCGCGCAGTCCGGGCAGAACACCCGGTACATCTCGAAGGTGTCGTACGCGTCGAACTCGTCGTCGACAGCGGGTTCGACGCCCTCCGGCTCGGGCTCGACGACCGGCTGCTGCCGCTTGGACGCGCTGCGATCAGGGCGCTTCAGACTCTGCATGGGATTCTCCCCCTCGGGCTGGGCCGACCAGGCACCGCGGCCTCGACCACAGCAAGCACTTCCCGTCCGGTCTCGGCGGTAATCACGAGGACATCACGAAGCCTGTTCGGGTGCTGTGGCGTTCGTCACATGCCACTCGCAGGTGCCGGGTGCGCCCGCCGTCGGCCGCGGCGCACGGTACCTGCGCGCGGCACCCGCACGGCGCTCCCCTGTCTGCCGCGGAGGGATCTCGTGTCTGCCGCGGAGGCTCCCGTGCCGTTTCCGCCAAGATCACAAACCGGGTATGACCTGCGCCTGAGGTATCCGTGGGGATCGGCCGCCCTGTAGGTTCTAGCGCCATGGAGGAGCTGGACCGACAGATCGTGCAGCTGCTCGTCAAGGACGGGCGGATGAGCTACACCGACCTGGGCAAGGCCACGGGCCTGTCCACGTCGGCCGTGCACCAGCGGGTGCGTCGGCTGGAGCAGCGTGGCGTCATCCGCGGGTACGCGGCCGTCGTCGACCCGGAGGCCGTCGGTCTGCCGATGACCGCCTTCATCTCGGTGAAGCCGTTCGACCCCAGTGCCCCCGACGACATCGCGGACCGGCTGGCCGGCGTCCCCGAGATCGAGGCGTGTCACAGCGTCGCGGGCGACGAGAACTACATCCTCAAGGTCCGCGTGGCCACGCCCCACGAGCTGGAGGAGCTGCTCGCGCGGCTGCGGACGCTCGCGGGGGTCTCGACGCGCACGACGGTGGTCCTCTCCACCCCCTACGAGGCACGGCCGCCCCGGGTCTGACACCTGGGGCGGGACCTGCGTGCCGGTCCGCCCCGGTGAGGCGCGAGACTGTCCCCATGAACGAGCGCACCGCCCCGCCGCAGACCGTCCTGCTGCGCCGAGGAGAAGTCCACAGCCCCGCAGACCCCTTCGCGACGGCCATGGTCGTCGAGCACGGGCAGATCGCCTGGGTCGGCTCCGAAGGCGCCGCAGACGCCTTCGCGGACGGCGTGGACGAGGTCGTGGACCTGGATGGCGCGCTCGTCACCCCGGCCTTCACCGACGCACATGTGCACACCACCTCCACGGGTCTCGCGCTCACGGGTCTCGACCTGTCCGGCGCGCCCTCCCTGGCGGCCGCCCTCGCCCGCGTCCGCGAGTTCGCCGCCGACCGCCCCCAGGACCGCGTTCTGCTCGGTCACGGCTGGGACGCGGCCCGCTGGCCCGAGCGGCGGGCACCGCGCCGGGACGAACTCGACGAGGCCACCGGCGGCCGTCCGCTCTACCTCAGCCGCATCGACGTCCACTCCGCCGTCGTCAGCACCGCGCTGCTGGACCTGACGCCCGGCGTACGCGAGCGCGACGGCTTCAGCGACGGCGAAGCGCTCATCCGGGACGCCCACCACGCCGTGCGCGCCGCGGCGTTCGCGGCGGTGACCCCCGCGCAGCGCACCGAGGCCCAGCGGACCGCCCTCGCGCACGCCGCCTCCCTCGGCATCGGCTCGGTCCACGAGTGCGCCGGCCCGGAGATCTCCTCCGAGGAGGACCTCACCGGACTGCTCCGTCTGGCCGCCGAGGAGAGCGGCCCCAGGGTCGTCGGCTACTGGGCCGAGCAGGCCGACGAAGGCGTCGCCAGGGCACGGGAGCTGGGCGCGCTCGGCGCGGCGGGCGATCTGTTCGTCGACGGATCCCTCGGCTCGCACACGGCGTGCCTGCACGAGCCGTACGCCGACACGGGCCACGCCGGCACCGCCCACCTGGACGCTGTCGCCGTCGCCGCACATGTCGTGGCCTGCACCGAGAGCGGGCTGCAGGCGGGCTTCCACGCCATCGGCGACGCCGCCGTCACCGCCGTGGTCGAGGGAGTGCGCGCCGCCGCCAAGAAGGTCGGCCTCGCCCGCGTCCGCGCCGGCCGGCATCGCGTCGAACACGCCGAGATGCTCACCCCCGAGACCATCGCGGCCTTCGCCGAACTCGGTCTCACCGCCTCCGTGCAGCCTGCCTTCGACGCCCTGTGGGGCGGCGCGGACGGTATGTACGCGGAGCGTCTCGGCGCCGAGCGGGCCGGCACGCTCAACCCCTTCGCGGCCCTGCTGCGCAGCGGCGTCCCCCTGGCCTTCGGCTCCGACAGCCCCGTCACCCCCCTGGACCCGTGGGGCACGGTGCGGGCGGCGGCCTTCCATCGCACCCCCGAGCACCGGATCTCCGTACGCGCCGCGTTCACGGCACACACCCGCGGCGGCTGGCGGGCGATCGGACGCGACGACGCCGGGGTGCTGGTGCCGGGCGCGCCCGCGGACTACGCCGTCTGGCGCACCGACGCCCTCGTCGTCCAGGCGCCCGACGACCGGGTGGCCCGCTGGTCCACCGACCCCCGTTCCGGCACTCCCGGACTGCCCGATCTGACCCCCGGCACCGACCTCCCCGTGTGTCTGCGCACGGTGGTGGGCGGCCGGACGGTGTTCGTAGGGCCGGGCGAGTGATCTGCCGGGGCGGCGGGCCCGTCCCCGTCCCCCGGGACCCCGTCGTGCGACCTGCGCATCCTCCCCTCTGACCAGGGAACGTACAAAGAAACCGCAGGTCGCACGGCTGTTGACAGTGAGGCGCAGGGGGCCGGTAGGTTCGGCCGCGTCCACCGTCGGACGTCCGACCGGGGAACCTCCGCGCAGTCGCCGGAGCGCCGCTGGGTCAGGGATGGTGTGCCGCACCGGCGCACCACCACTGGGAGCCAGGCTCAGCGCCCCCGCCACGGCACGGGAACGTTCCGGCCGGTCGGCAGGGTGCGACCCGGGTGGGGCCCGGACGTCCAGTAGACAACGGCTCTCGGTCGACCCGCAGCCAGCGGGTCCCAGGTCGGCCCGAAGGGCGCCGGGCCCCCATCCGCAGCAACGTCCCTGCCGGGTCCGGTGAGGCACCCCACGGCGTCCGGCGGAGCGCGGGGGCGCGCCCCCCGACGTCCGCAGAATGCGCAAACCCGTCCTCTTACCCGACTCTTGCGGAATCGACACCCCCATACGAACCTGCTGTCACGTCCGTCCAGGCGACGGCCACTATGGTGGTTGCCTGAGTACGGACACGAAGGGGCAGTAGTGAACGACGGCGACGGGACCCTCGCGGCAGAAGCCCGAGGGAGGCAGTTCGGTCCGCTCGGCACCGCCTTGGTGATCATCCCGACCTACAACGAGGCCGAGAACATCAAGACGATCGTCGGCCGGGTGCGGTCGGCCGTGCCCGAGGCGCACGTCCTCGTGGCCGACGACAACAGCCCCGACGGGACGGGCAAGCTCGCGGACGAACTGGCGGCCGAGGACGACCACGTCCACGTCCTGCACCGCACGGGCAAGCAGGGACTGGGCGCCGCGTACCTCGCCGGCTTCCGCTGGGGCCTGGAGCGCGGCTACGGCGTCCTGGTCGAGATGGACGCCGACGGCTCCCACCAGCCGGAGGAGCTGCCGCGTCTGCTGACCGCGCTCAAGGGCGCCGACCTCGTGCTCGGTTCCCGCTGGGTGCCGGGCGGCCGGGTCGTGAACTGGCCCAAGAGCCGGGAGTTCATCTCCCGCGGCGGCAGCCTCTACTCGCGTCTCGCCCTCGATCTGCCGCTGCGCGACATCACCGGCGGCTACCGAGCCTTCCGCCGCGAGACCCTGGAGGGCCTGGGCCTCGACGAGGTCTCCTCGCAGGGCTACTGCTTCCAGGTCGACCTGGCCCGCCGCGCCGTCAAGGCCGGCTACCACGTCGTCGAGGTGCCCATCACCTTCGTCGAGCGGGAACTGGGCGACTCCAAGATGAGCAAGGACATCCTCGTCGAGGCGCTGTGGCGCGTCACGGCATGGGGCGTCGGGGACCGCGTGGCCAAGGTCAAGGGCCGCGGCACCGACTCCTGAACGTCCGGAGCCCTGCGCCCGGATCCGTACGGGCCGCGCGTCAACCGCAAGCCGCTTCCGGCGGTCGCCCGTACGGGTCTCCTCCAGCCCTCCGGGGTCGCGGCCCGAGGGCCGAGCGCCCTCGTGTCGGCCCTCCGCCTGTCCCGGTCATCCCGCTTATCCCGCACTGAGCCTGCTCCAGGCACACTGGGAGCATGACGACTGGCGCACCGACTTCCTCGTACCAGGCCGGGCCGGCCCGACCGCAGCGCTCCCGCAGGCGCAGGTACCTGCCGCTGGGCATCGCCGCCTGGCTGGTCCTGGAGATCTGGCTACTGACGCTGGTGGGGCGCGCGGCCGGAGGGCTGACGGTGTTCCTGCTGCTGGTCGCCGGTGTCGTGTTCGGCTCCATGGTCGTCAAGCGGGCCGGACGCCGCGCCTTCCGCAATCTCAGCGAGACGCTGGGGGCCCGCTCCTCGGAGCCCGAGCCCGCGAGTGGCGGCAACGGTCTGATGATGCTCGGCGGCCTGCTCCTGATACTGCCGGGTCTGATCTCCGACGCGCTGGGCCTGCTGCTCCTGCTCCCGCCGGTCCAGCGGACGGTGGGCCGGCGTGCCGAGCGCACCCTCGACCGCAAGCTCCGCGAGGCACCGTACGGCAGCCTCGGTGACGCCTTCCGGCAGGCCCGTATGCACCGTCCGGACGGAAAAGTCGTTCAGGGGGAGGTCATCAGGGACGAGCCCGGGGACGCCCCGCGCGAGCCGCGCCCGCCGCTGACCTCCTGAGACGCGCGAGCGCTGCACCGGGTCCCGAACACCCATTGAGAGCGGGACACCGGGCCCTGAACCCACTGAGGCCGGGGTACCGGGCCCCGAACCCGCTGAGGCCGCCGGGCCCGCTGAGACTTCCAGGGTCAGGCCGCGCCCTCGGACCGCCGAGTCGTCAACCCGCCGGGTCCGTCTGTGTCGCGAAAACGGCAGCGGGCGTCGCACGTCTGTGTGACGTGCGACGCCCGCTGAACCGGCGTGCGTTGCTTTTTCTGCCGCCCAGCCCCTGGGGACTACGCGGACTTGCGGCTGTCCCGCGGATGAACGGCGATGTTCATCGCGCCGGAACGGAGAACGGCCAGCCGCTCTTCGAGGACCTCTTCGAGTTCCTCGCGGGTGCGCCGCTCCATCAGCATGTCCCAGTGCGTACGCGCGGGCTTGGCCTTCTTCTCTTCCGGGCCGTCGCCGTCCACCAGGAGTGCCGGGGCCCCGCAGACCTTGCACTCCCACTCCGGCGGGATCTCCGCCTCGACCGAGAAGGGCATCTCGAACCGGTGCCCCTTCTCGCATGCGTACTCCACGGCCTGGCGTGGAGCCAGGTCGATGCCGCGGTCCGTCTCGTAGCTGGTCACCACGAGGCGCGTGCCGCGAAGAGCTCGCTCACTCATGAATCGTGCCTCCCGGGCTTGTCGCCCACAGGACAGGTGTCGCTGTCGTCGTCATCCGGTCAACGTCCGGTCGGCGGTAAAGATTCCCGTTCCGAGTCCCGTTCCGGGTCATGCGTCGCCGTCGTAGCCGCCCCTTGTTGTACCCACCGGCGCCCGGTTTGTCACATCTGCTAGCAGATGTCACCCAGCGTTTCGGCTCCTTTGACGCGCAGTAACGGTACGCCTGGCAGGCCAAACGCGTACACTACCGCCCTTTGCCATCAGGTGCTAAATCCTTTCGGGTACCGGATTTCCCGCGTCGCGCACCGCCTGCCGCACCGGAACGCGTGCCAGGAGGACAAAGCCGAGGGCGAAGAAGACCACCAGCGAGATGATCGCGTCCCGGTAGCTTCCGGTCACCTGATAGGTGATCCCGAACAGCAGCGGGCCCAGCCAGCTCATGCCGCGGTCGCTCAGCTCGTACGCCGAGAAGTACTCCGCCTCCTTGCCGGGCGGCACGAGATGCGAGAACAGGGACCGGGACAGCGCCTGGCTGCCGCCGAGCACCAGTCCGATGCACGCCGCGAGGAGGAAGAACCCCACCGGCGCGCCCGCGGGCAGGAAGTAGCCGGCGCCGAGCGTGAGGGTCCAGGCGACGAGCGAGCCGAGGATGGTCCGTTTGGCGCCGTGGGTGCGCGCGAGCCGCCCCATGCCCAGGGCCCCGCCCACCGCCAGCACCTGCACCAGCAGTACAGCGGTGATCAGCGTGGACTGGCTCAGCCCCAGCTCCTGGGAGCCGTACACCGATGCCTGCGAGATCACCGTCTGGATGCCGTCGTTGTAGATGAGGTAGGCGAGCAGGAAGGACAGGGTGAGCGGTCTGCCCCGCATGTCCCGTACGGTGGCGGCCAGCTGCCGCCAGCCGTGCACCGCGGGCGCCGAGGAGGCGGAGGACGGCGTACGGCGGTCCCGCAGCCGCCGAAGCGGTACGAGGGTGAAGGCGCCCCACCACAGGCCCGCCGAGGCCAGGCAGATGCGGACCGCCATGGACTCCGACAGGCCGAAGGAGTCGTGCGCCGTGAACAGGACCAGGTTCGCGATCAGGACCACGGAGCCGGCCGCGTAGCCGAAGGCCCAGCCGCGGGAGGAGACCGCGTCGCGCTCCGCGGGCGGGGCGATCTGCGGCAGATAGGAGTTGTAGACGACCATCGAGACGGCCATCGACGCGTTGGCGACGATCAGCAGCAGACCGCCGAGCAGATAACGGTGACCGTCGAGGAAGAACAGGCCCGTGGTGGCCGCGGCACCCAGGTACGCGCACAGGGCGAGCAGGGGCTTCTTGCGGCCGGTGCGGTCGGCCGCCGCACCCGCGAGCGGCATCACCAGGATCGCCACGACGACGGAGGCGGAGACCGTGTACGCGAAGAACGAGCCGGCCCGCACCGGGACGCCCAGCGGGTGCACATAGCCGTCCGCGTCCGCCGCCGCCTTGGCCACCGCCGTGAGATAGGGCCCGAGGAACACGGTCAGTACGCTCGTCGAGTAGACCGAGCACGCCCAGTCGTAGAAGTACCAGCCGTGCTGTTCGCGCCGCCGCTGGGCGGCCCCGCCGTTCTCCTCCGGTGGTGGTGGCTCGCTCCGTCCTGGGGGCACCCCCATCGCCCGCTCGGTGTCGGTGTCCACCCGTGCCCTCGCTTCCCCGCGGTACATGATCGTGCGCGGGCGTCAGACCCAGATGCCCCGGTCCTGAAAGACCTTGCGCAGAGTGTCGATGTGATCGGTCATGATGCCATCCACGCCCAGGTCCAGGAGCCGGTGCATGTCCTCGGGTTCGTTGATGGTCCACACGTGCACCTGAAGCCCGAGCGCGTGAGCGGTGCGCACGAAACGGCGGTCGACCACGGGCACGCCCGACTGGGACCAGGGCACCTGGGCGGCGACCGCCGAGCCGCGCACCGGCGCGGGCAGCCCCCACGAGCGCAGCCGGAGACCCAGCACCCCGCGGGTGCCGTAGGACGTCGCCAGGCGCGGCCCGGCCAGCCGCTGGGCCCGTGTCACGCGCGCCTCGGAGAACGAGCCGACGCAGATCCGGTCCCAGGAGTTCGTGCGTCCGATCAGATCGAGCAGGGGGAGCAGGCCGGGCTCCGCCTTGACGTCCACGTTCCAGCGCACGTCGGGGAACTCCTCGAGCAGGTCCTCGAACAGCGGCACCGGCTCGCTGCCCGCAACCCGGGCCTGGCACACCTCGCTCCAGGGCAGGTCGGCGATCCGGCCCGCCCCGTCGGTCACCCGGTCCAGGGTCGCGTCGTGGAACGCCGCCAGCTTCCCGTCGGCCGTGGCGTGCACATCCGTCTCGATGTACCGGTAGCCCGCGGCGACCGCGCGCCGGAACTGGGCCGCGGTGTTCTCCAGGCCGTCCGCCGCCCCGCCCCGGTGGGCGAAGGCGATCGGGCCGGGATGGTCGAGATAGGGGTGGCGTATGAGGGTGGTCACCGAGGCAGTATCGCCCGTTCCGGTTGCCCCGTGGCAACGACCGTGCTGCGGCCCGATGCCCGGGGGACGGCGAACACGCGCAGGAAGAACTGGGCGAGCGGGCCGATGCACAGCGCGTACAGGACCGTGCCCACGCCCACGGTGCCGCCGAGGGCGAAACCGGTCGCGACGACGGCGACCTCGACGGCCGTGCGGATCAGCCGGATCGACCGGCCGGTACGCCGGTGCAGTCCGGTCATCAGGCCGTCGCGCGGCCCGGGTCCGAAGTCCGCGGCAATGTAGAGGCCGGTCGCCATGCCGTTGAGCACGATGCCCGCGAGGAGAAGGGGTACCCGCACGGCCAGGGAGCGGACCTCGGGGAGCACCGCGAGGGTGGCGTCCATGGCGAAACCGATGACGAGCACGTTGGAGACGGTGCCGAGGCCCGGGCGCTGGCGCAGCGGGACCCACAGCAGCAGCACCATCGCGCCGACGATCGTGAGGACCACGCCCATGTTGAGGCCGGTCAGTTCCGAAAGGCCCTGGTGGAGGACGTTCCAGGGTTCCAGGCCGAGGCCCGCCTGCACGAGAAGCGCGGAACTCGCGCCGTAGAGCACCAGACCCGCGTACAGCTGGACCAGCCGACGCCCGAGCCGCCGGCCCTTCATGAACGTGTCAATGGACGGATCGAGAGACGGCTCGGCGGACAAAAGGTACCCCCCTGTGGTGGCAGTGGCCTGGCGCATGTCACTCTGTGGCTTGGAAAGAGAAGCCATCCATGGCCAATTCCGGGAAGGTGGACTGGTAAGCATGGCGCAGTGGACCTCGGCAGTGGGTGCGGCACAACTGGCCCGGCTGCTCACCTCCCAGCAGGACCGCCCCGGGGGCCCCGGCAGCCGCCGCCCGCCCGCCTACCGCTCGCTGGCCGACGGCATCCGGCTGCTCGTCCTGGAGGGCCGCGTGCCCGTCGCGGCCCGGCTGCCCGCCGAACGGGAACTGGCGCTCGCCCTGTCCGTGAGCCGGACCACCGTCGCCGCCGCGTACGAGGCGCTGCGCACCGAAGGCTTCCTGGAGTCCCGACGCGGCGCGGGCAGCTGGACCGCCGTGCCGGCCGGGAACCCGCTGCCCGCCCGCGGCCTCGAGCCCCTTCCGCCGGAGGCCCTGGGCTCCATGATCGACCTGGGCTGCGCCGCGCTGCCCGCGCCCGAGCCCTGGCTCACCCGCGCCGTGCAGGGCGCCCTGGAGGAGCTGCCGCCCTACGCGCACACGCACGGCGACTACCCGGCGGGGCTGCCCGCCCTTCGCGCCATGATCGCCGAGCGCTACACGGCACGCGGCATCCCCACGATGCCGGAGCAGATCATGGTGACCACGGGCGCCATGGGCGCGATGGACGCGATCTGCCACCTGTTCGCCGGGCGCGGCGAACGCATCGCCGTCGAGTCGCCGTCGTACGCCAACATCCTGCAACTGATGCGCGAGGCGGGTGCCCGGCTGGTGCCGGTGGCCATGGCCGAGGGACTCGGCGGCTGGGAGCTGGACCGCTGGCGCCAGGTGCTGCGCGAGGCCGCGCCCCGTCTGGCCTACGTCGTCGCCGACTTCCACAATCCGACGGGCGCCCTGGCCGACGAGGACCAGCGCCGCCGCCTGGTGGAGGCGGCCCGGTCCGCGGGCACGGTCCTGGTCGTCGACGAGACCATGAGCGAGCTGTATCTGGAAGACGGCCTGGAGATGCCGCGCCCGGTGAGCGGCTTCGACCCGGCGGGCTCCACCGTCATCACCGTGGGCTCGGCGAGCAAGGCGTTCTGGGCGGGCATGCGCATCGGCTGGGTGCGGGCCGCCCCCGATGTGATCCGCAGCCTGGTCGCGGCCCGCGCCTACGCGGACCTGGGGACGCCGGTGCTGGAGCAGCTGGCCGTGAACTGGCTGCTGAGCACGGGCGGCTGGGAACAGGCGGTGGCCCTGCGGCGCGAGCAAGCCCTGGAGAACCGCGACGCCCTGGTCGCCGCGGTGCGCAGGGAGCTGCCGTCATGGGAGTTCTCGGTGCCGCAGGGCGGTCTGACGCTGTGGGTGCGCACCGGCGGCCTGTCGGGCTCCCGGCTCGCCGAGGCGGGGGAGCGGGTCGGCGTCCGGGTGCCCTCCGGGCCCCGCTTCGGAGTGGACGGCGCCTTCGAGGGTTACGTCCGGCTGCCGTTCACGGTGGGCGGCGCGGTGGCCGAGGAGGCGGCGGTACGTCTGGCCGCCGCCGCGCGTCTGGTGGAGACGGGGGTCTCGGGGCCGACGGAGGCGCCGCGCACCTTTGTCGCCTGACAGTTGAGCGCCGTCGTGGTCCGACAGTCGCGTGCCGTCGTCGTCTGACAGTCGCGCACCTTCGTCGCCCGACCTCGGGCAGCGCGCCGGGGCTCGGGCGGCCGGGCGCGTTCGCCGTGCGGGCGGCCGGACGGGTGACGGTCCGTTGTGCGGGCGGACGCCGGCCGGTGCCGGTGCCGGTGCCGGTGCGTCAGCCCTCCGTGGCCATCGCCTCGATCCCCACCGCCGCGGCCGGTGTGCTGTGCTGGGGCAACAGTCCGAGGACCGCCTGCCGGTGGCTCTCGCTGGTCGCGTCGTCGTACGGGTCCGGGGTGGCCGGCACCTGGAGACGGTGGACCGGACCCGAGCCCAGGCGGGCGTAGCCCCGGCCCGGCGGGACGTCCCGGACGGGCGTGGTGTGCGGGGGCACACCGAGCACCGTCTGCAGCTCGTCCGGGGCCGCGGGGCCGAGCACCACGCGCGCGCGGGTGTACTGCCGCACGGCGTCCGACAGTCCGTCCAGAGCGTCGAGCTGCTCGGCCACCACGACCGTGACGTTCGCCGCCCGCCCGTGCCGCAGGGGCACCTGGAGCAGGGCCTGCGGAGCCTCACGGCCGTCGGCGGCGGCGAGGTGACCGAGGGCACCGGGCCGGTCCAGCAGGATCCACAACGGACGCCTGACGTCGTCCGGCGACGGGTGCCCGGCCTGCCTCGCGCGGTTCGCGGCGATCAGCCGCCGCTCCGTCTCATGGGTCGCCCACTCCAGGCTCGACACCGCGCCGACGAGGCCCGACTCCACGGACAGCACCCCGTCCCGGCCCGTCAGGCACGCGTACTCGCCGGTGTCGCCGCCCTCGATGATCACGACGTCGCCGTGCTGCAGCGCCTGAAGGGCGATGGAGCGCACCAGCGTCGTCGTCCCGCTGCCGGGCGCGCCCGCGATCAGCAGATGCGGTTCGGTGGAGCGGGAACCCGTGCGCCACACCACCGGGGGCACATCGCGCCGCTCCTCGCCGTACGTGAGCGGAAGGGTGCGCTGGACGCCGGTGGGGTCGGTGAAGCCGAGAACCGTCTCGCCCGGTGCGGTCACGAAGCGCTGGGCGGCGATGTTGGTGGGCAGAGGCGGCAGCACGGTCACCGTCAGCTCGTTGGCCTCCTCGTCCCAGGCGAAGTGGTACTCGCGGCCCCGGCCGGACTTGGCGTGCAGAAGCTGCTCGATCCGGGCCCGTGAGGCGGCCTCGCCGTCCGTGAAGTAGGCGGGGTAGCGAACGCGGAGCCGCGAGATCCGGCCGGTGTCGTCGAAGTCGTACGAGGACAGGGCCCGGGACCAGTCACCGCCGTGCGCGTAGAGCGGATCGGGGTCCTGGGCGGTCGAGAAGTACGGCACCAGCGCCTCGTACAGGGTCCGCAGGCGCTTGGTCTGCGCGTCGTCAGGCCCCGAGGGCTTCGGCGTTCTGCGGTCGCGCCCCTTCCAGGCCGCGGCCGCCATGACCGTGAGTCCGGCGAGCAGGGGCCCGTACGGCACCAGGGCCACGACCAGGATCACCGAGGTGACCAGGAAGAGGAGCGGTCCCCGCCGGTCCTTCGGTGTGGCCGTCCACCTGCGCCGCCCGGCTCCGGCCAGCCGGTGCAGACCGCGGGTGAGAAGGAACAGCGGCTGGAGGACGTCGCCCGCGCCGCCGGCCGCTGTCCGGGCCAGCTGCCGGCTGCGGGCGATCTGGGCGCTGCCGTTGCGCAGGATGCTCGGGAGGGGGCGCCGGGCCACGTCGTTCTCCTGGGGGTGCGTGCGGGGGCGGGAGCGGGGTCAGAAATTGATCCCCCCGAGCAGGCTCGCGAGGCTCTGGCCGCCGGCCTTGATGCCTGGAGCGATGCCGGTGCTGGCGAGGTAGAAGCCGAAGAGGGAGCAGACTGTGGCGTGCGAGCCCTTGAGGCCGTCCTTCCTGGAGAAGAGGAAGACGCAGGTGCCGAGCAGCAGCACACCGGAGACGTTGAGGACCATGGGATCTCCTGGATCGCGGGGACTGTCACCATGAGTACTTCCAGGCTCACAGCATGTATCCATACGATAAAAGGTGCAAACGGGTGAAACCGCGCGAATTTCCCTCGGCTGGCGGAGCCGCCCCGTATGGACGGAGCCCGTGCGCGCGCCGCGACCGACCCTGTCGTGATCTTTGCCTGGCGGGGTGCCGGTCTTGTGCCGTGGAAGCCAGTACGCTGGCGATTCACCCGTACGGCGGCACCGCTCGCCGCCGTACGCGCCCTTGTGCGACGGCACCGCTCGCTGTCGTACGCTCCCGCAGTCCCCAACAGCCGTAGTGAGAGGCGGTCCGCCGATGAGTGAAGCCCCCGACCCCGAGGTCGTGGAGCTGGCGACCAAGATCTTCGATCTGGCGCGCCGAGGCGAGACCGAGGCGCTCGTGGCGTACGTCGACGCGGGCGTTCCGGCCAACCTCACCAACGACCGCGGCGACTCCCTGGTGATGCTCGCCGCCTACCACGGGCACGCCGACGCGGTACGGGCCCTGCTGGCGCGGGGCGCGGAGGCGGACCGGGTCAACGACCGAGGCCAGACCCCGCTCGCCGGGGCGGTCTTCAAGGGCGAGCTGGAGGTCATCCAGGCGCTCCTGGACGGCGGCGCCGACCCGGCCGTCGGAACGCCCTCGGCCGTCGACACCGCCCGTATGTTCGGCAAGAGCGATCTGCTCGAACTGTTCGGCGCACACTGATCCGAGTGCTCTGACCAGCGAAGACAACGAAAACGGGGGAGGCGGTACGGGGCCGCCCGAAATAAGGTCGCGGCAGTGTCAGACGCCGGGTCATCATGACGTCGTGATTCACGGACGCGATGGCTGGGCAGGTGTTGCCGCACCGCGCGGGCCGTGATGCGGCCCGCACGGGCCACCGACGAGAGGCAGAGGAAGATGGTCTACAGCAAGCAAGAGACGGCGGGCGCTCCGACGTGTTGTCACGCGGCCAGGTAGTGCGTGTTCCCCGGTTGCGTCGACGCTTGATGTGAGGCTGTTTCCCATGTTCGAACCGGTCATAGCGCCCAGTGGAACGCTGCTCGGCCTCCTGCAGAGGGGCCGCGGCGACGGCACGCTGCACGCGCTCACCGCACCGCGAGCCGAGGCGCTCGCGACTCTCAACCACTGTGTACTGCGCGACCCCCGCCACGACTGGCAGGTGGAGAACCGCTCCCTCTACTACGCCCGGCTCTATCTCGATCTGAACGGCGAGCTGGACGAGATCGAGGCCCACCTCTTCGGCGCCGAGGACGTCTTCGACACCGAGGAGTCCCGTACCGGGCTCGCCCTCGCGGTCCTCGGGCACCTCGCCTCGTACGGCAGGCGCGACGCGCTCGCACTGCTGCGCAGGTACGCGGCCTCGGGCAGCAACTGGGCCTGGGCGCTGGACGAACTGGCACTGCGGGACGACGACGCGGGGCTGCGCGCCCTCGCCGCTCCCGTGCTGGCCCGTTTCCCGACCGACGCCGAGGGCGAGGCCGAACTCGCCGCCGCCGTCCGGGACGCCTTCGAACCCCGGCCCTGGCGGCTGTGGGCCGACGACGCCCGAGAGTCCGTCGCCACGCGGGTGCGTGCCGCGCAGGAGGCCGGCTGTTTCGACCGGTGGCAGCGGCAGCTGCGGCCCCAGGGCCCCCGGCCGGGCTGGAGCGTCCAGGCGGTCTTCGACTGGGCCCAGCAGGGCATCGAGCGCGGCGCCGTCCTCCATGTGCCCGCTGCCCGCTGTCTCACCGCTGTCGCGGGTCCCGAGGACCGGCCCGAGATCGTCCAGGCCGCTCGCTCCGGGAGCGACGGGGCGCGCTGCACCGCCCTGCGCTACCTCGCCGACAGCAGTGACCCCGAAGCACTCGATCTCGTCGAGGACGCCGTGGCCACCGGGTCCGCGCTCGTCGTGGACGCCGCCGTGGACGCCTTCGAACGCATGCGCAGTGTGTCCGCCGTCGACCGGGCGCGCGGCTGGGCCCGCCGGCCCGACGCCCTGGGGGCCGCCGCCGG
This sequence comes from Streptomyces sp. NPDC052036, assembly GCF_040680495.1. Lineage (NCBI taxonomy): Bacteria > Bacillati > Actinomycetota > Actinomycetes > Kitasatosporales > Streptomycetaceae > Streptomyces > Streptomyces sp. NPDC052036. The sequence continues at coordinate 89,612 of NZ_JBFAWW010000022.1, forward strand.
CCGCGTGCTCGCCTGCCGGGGCGGCGGCCAGGACCGCGACCTGGTCCTCGCGGCGCTGCGGGAGGCGGTGCGGGGCGAGGGCCCCGACGCCCCGACCCTGTGGACCCTCGTCGACGGCGCCGGACGGCTCGGCATCGCCTGCGCCGCGCCGGTGCTGCGCCACATCTACCGGGAGACCGCCTCCTCCCACCTACGGGGCCGCGCCGCCCGCGCGCTGGCCGCCACCGACCCCTCCTTCCCCGCCGGATTCGCCGTCGAGTGCCTGTGGGACTGCGAGGAGTCCACCCGGGAGATCGCCGCACGACACGCCGAGACCGGGGACATCCGCGTCGTCGAGCAGCTGCGCCGACTCGCCTCGGATCCGGCCGAGGAGGCCGAGGTCCAGACAGCCGTACGCAGCCGGATCGGACCCGACATGCCGACCGTGTGAACACTCATGCTCACCGTATGAACGTTCGGTGACCCGGGGGTCAGGGCCGTATGGACAGGGGCTGGCCTGCCCGGCTGCGCAGCCCAACGCTCATGGGACGTTCCCCGGCCGGAAAGATCGACGTTGACGCGGCCACGTCCGGCGCGGCGAGAACACGGGTATGCGTGTCGTCATCGTGACCGAATCCTTTCCCCCCGATGTGAACGGCGTGGCCCACTGCGCGCTCCAGACCGTCCGGCACCTCGTCGATCGCGGTCACGCTCCCCTCGTCGTCGCTCCCGCCACCTCCAGGTCCTCGGCCTCGTCCGAGCCGGGAGGTGCCGCTGCCGGGACCGCGGCCGACGCTCTCGCGCCGTGCCCCGTGGTCCGTGTCCCCTCTCTTCCGCTCCCCGGCTATCCCCAGGTGCGCGTGGCACTCCCCAGCCGACGCGTCGCCGCGGCGATCACCGCTCACCGCGCCGACATCGTGCACCTGGCCAGCCCCTTCGTACTCGGCGTCCGCGGTATGGCCGCCGCCGCCCGGCTCGGCATCCCCGCCGTGGCCATCTACCAGACCGACCTGGCCGGATACGCCCGCACCTACATGGGCGCCGGCGAGGCCGCGGCCTGGCGGCGCATCCGCTCCGTGCACGCCGCCGCCGACCGCACCCTCGCGCCCTCCAGCGCGGCCCGCAACGACCTGGAGGCGCACGGCGTGCCCCGGGTGCAGCTGTGGCCGCGCGGCGTCGACACCGTCCGTTTCCGGCCGGACCTGCGCGACGAGACGATCCGGCGGGAACTCGCCCCCAACGGCGAGCTGATCGTCGGCTATGTCGGCCGGCTCGCCCCCGAGAAGCACGTCGAACTCCTCTCCGGGGTCTGTGGCCTTCCGGGGGTCCGCGTCGTCGTGGTGGGCGACGGGCCCAGCGAGACGACCCTGCGGGGCGCCCTGCCCGGCGCCGTGTTCCTGGGCCGCCGCACGGGTGACGAACTCGCCCGGATCTTCGCCTCCCTGGACGTGTTCGCGCACACTGGCCCGTTCGAGACCTTCTGCCAGACCGTGCAGGAGGCCATGGCGAGCGGAGTGCCGGTCGTCGCACCCGCCGCGGGGGGGCCGCTCGACCTGGTCGCCCACGGCCGCACCGGGCTGCTCGTCCCGCCCGGCGACGCGACCGCCGTGCGGGACGCCGTGGCGGCCTTGGCGGCCGATCCGGCGCTGCGGACCGGGTACGGAGCCGTCGGCCGCGCCACCGTCGAAGGCCGCACCTGGGCGGCCGTCGTCGACCAGCTCATCGGGCACTACGAGGACGTGCTCGCCGCTCGCAGGACGGTGGTGGCGGCATGAGCTTCGCCACCGAGCGTTTCGGCGACGGGCTGCGGATCGTACGGCTCGCCAATTTCGTGGCGCCCTCCTCCGGCGGACTGCGCACCGCCCTGAGGGAACTGGGCAAGGGCTTCAAGGAAGCCGGGCACGACCCGGTGCTCATCGTGCCGGGCGAGCACCACACCGACCGCATGACCGAGCAGGGCCGGGTCATCACCCTGCCCGGGCCGCCGCTGCCCGGCACCGGCGGCTACCGGGTCCTTACGGACAAGCGGCGCGTCGCCGCCCTCCTGGAGGACCTGGTCCCCGACCGCCTGGAGGTCTCCGACCGCACCACGCTGCGCTGGACCGGCAAATGGGCACGGCGGGCGCGGATCCCCGCCGTGATGGTCTCCCACGAGACCGCCGACGGTGTCCTGCGCACCTGGGGTCTGTCCGAGAACCTCTCCCGGCGTGCCGCCGACGCCCTCAACACCCGTACGGCCCACACGTACGCGCGCGTGGTGTGCACCACCGAGTTCGCCGAGCGGGAGTTCGTGCGGATCGGCGCCCGCAATGTCGTACGCGCCCCGCTGGGCGTCGATCTGGAGCAGCGCCACCCCGCGCTGCGGGACCCGGGGCTGCGCGACCAGTACGCGCGCGGGGACGAGACGCTGCTCGTCATGTGCTCCCGCCTGTCCGTCGAGAAGCGGCCCAGTACGGCCCTGGACGCGCTGGAGGCACTGCTGCGGCGCGGGCGGCGCGTGGTGCTGGTGGTCGCCGGGGACGGACCGCTGCGCGCCCGGCTGGAACAACGGGCTCGGGAACGGGGGCTGCCCGTGACCTTCCTGGGCCACGTCCGCGACCGGGAACTACTCGGATCGCTCCAGGCCACGGCGGACGTCTGCCTGGCCCCGGGACCCGCCGAGACCTTCGGGCTGGCCGCCCTGGAGGCGATGGCCTGCGGCACGCCCGTGGTGGCCAGCGCCCTCTCCGCGCTGCCCGAGGTGATCGGTTCCGCCGGAGCCACCGCCGTGAACAGCGGCGACGCCTTCGCGGACGCGATCGACCTGCTGTTGGAACGGCCGGAGTCCGGGCGCCGGGAGGCGGCACGCGCGCGTGCTGAGTGTTTCGGCTGGAAGACCGCGGTGGACTCGTTCCTCGCCGCGCACGACGCCCAGCCGGAGAACGCCCGGGCGCTCGACCCGTCGTCGCGCGACGTGCGGCAGCGTGTCACGCCTCCGGCGGCCGAGCCCCGGGTACGGGACGCCGCTCGGGAGGGCGTCGCATGAGACCCCTGCGGTTCGTGGCACTCGGTGACTCACTGACGGAGGGGGTGGGCGACCGCGTCGGGGAGACCTGGCGGGGATGGGCCCCCCTGCTCGCCGGCGGGCTCGCCCCCGTGGACGCGGCGGCGGAGTTCACCAACCTGGCCGTCAGCGGCGCCCAGACGCGGGACGTCCTGGAACGGCAGACCCCGCAGGCGCTCGCCCTGCGCCCGGACGTCGTCTCCGTCGTCATCGGCGTCAACGACACCCTGCGCTACACCTTCGACATCCACGCCGTCGCCGCCCGGCTCGACCAGGCGTACGCGGCGTTCCGGGCCCAGAACGCCGTACTGCTCACGGCCTGTCTGCCCGACCCCGGGTCGATGCTGCGACTGCCCGGGGCGCTGGCGCGTCCGCTCGCCAGGCGGCAGCGGGCCGTGAACACGGTCGTGCACGCGCTGTCCGAGCGCTACGGCGCCGTTCATCTGCACGCCGCGGACGGGGAGTGGATCAGCGACCGCGCGATGTGGAGCGCGGACCGGCTGCACCCGGGGGAACGCGGACACCGGCAGCTCGCCCGGCGGTTTCACGCCCTGCTCGCCGAGGCGGGCGTCGCCACAGGTCCCGCGCCCTCGCCCGAACCGGAGTTTCCCGCGCCCACCCGCTCGGCGAACCTCCTGTGGCTCGCCACCGCCGGGACGGGCTGGGTGGTCCGGCGGTGCACGGACCTGCTGCCCCAACTGCTCACCCTGGCGGCGGCCGAGGTGCGCCACAAAGCCAGGGGGACCAGCGCCCGGCTCGATCTGAGCGCCTCGCACGCGGTGGCGTCCGCGCTGGCCGCGCTGTCGGTGGCCGACCAGCAGCCGGACGCCGCCTGATCGGGCCGCCCAGGGCGTGTTGCGAAGGTCCCGTCGTTCGCTCGAAGGGCGGGACCTTCGCAACACGCCCTAACGGCGGCCCACGACCGCGAACCGCAGGGGGGTGCCCGGGGTCGCCTGCGCGGCCGCAGCGAGATCGGCGGCGCGCACGACCGCGATCACCGGGTACCCGCCGGTCGTCGGATGGTCGGCCAGGAACACCACGGGCCTGCCGTCGGGCGGGACCTGGACCGCCCCCAGCACCACGCCCTCACTGGGCAGTTCCTCCGCCCGGGCGCGCTCCAGGGCGGGACCTTCCGTGCGCAGGCCGATGCGGTTGCTCGCGGCGGACACCCGGTACGCGCGCGTGACGAGGGTGCGGACCGCGTCCGCCGTGAACCAGTCGTCACGCGGGCCCGGCGTCACCCGTAGCACCAGCTCGGCCGGCGGAGCGGGATGGGGAACCGTGTCCACGCGCGCGGGGGGACCGGCCGGCCTTCCGAGCGGGAGCACGGCACCGTCCGCGAGCGGCGACGGCCCGAGCCCGGAGAGCAGATCCGTGGAGCGGCTGCCGAGCACCGGCTCGACGGCCACCCCGCCCGCGACGCCGAGGTAGCTGCGCACCCCGGACCGGGCGGGCCCGAGGTCGAGCAGCGCACCGCCCGGGACGCGTACCGGTGCTCCCCAGGGCGCCGGGCGGCCGTCCACGGTGACCGCGCAGGGCGCTCCGCCGACGGCCACGGTGACCGCCGAACGCGGCCGCACGGAACAGCCGTCGAGCGTCGTCTCCAGCACCGCCGCCTCCGGAGGATTGCCGACCAGCCGGTTCACCAGCTCCGCCGCGGGCGCGTCCAGCGCGCCGGAGCGCGGCACCCCGAGGTGGGCGTGGCCGGGCCGCCCCCGGTCCTGAACGGTGGTCAGCGCCCCGGCCCGTACGACCGAGAGCGCACGGTCCGTCATCCTGCCTCCACCGGCACGAAGCGGACCCGGGCCCCCGGAGCGAGCAATGCGGCCGGTACGCGCGCGTGGTCCCACAACACCGTGTCGGTCGAGCCGATGAGCTGCCAGCCGCCCGGCGACGAGCGCGGATACACTCCCGTGTACGGGCCCGCGAGGGCCACCGAGCCCGCGGGTACGGCCGTGCGCGGGGTGGCGCGGCGCGGCACGCCGTAGCGGTCCGGCAGACCGGTCAGATAGCCGAAGCCGGGCGCGAACCCGCAGAAGGCGACGCGGAACTCGGCCGCCGCGTGGATCCGCCTCACCTCCTCGGGCGGCACACCCCACAGCGCCGCCACCTCCGGCAGATCGGGGCCGTCGTATCGTACGGGGATCTCGATGGCCTCCCGCGCGCGCGGGACGACCCGCGGGATGTCCCAGCCGGCGAGCCGGACCGCGACCCGGGAGGGATCGGACACCCCGTCCAGAAGGACCGAGCGGGCCGCGGGGACGATCTCCTCCGCCGTCAGCTCCCCGGCGGCCCGGCGGCGCAGCAGCTCGGCGTGCAGGGCCTGGGCCTCCTCCCCGGAGGAGACCTCGACCAGCAGGGCCTCGTCGCCGACCGCCAGCACCCTCATGCGAAGGCCTCCACGCGCACGCCCGCCGCCTCCAGCTCGGCGCGCACCCGGCGGGCCAGGTCGACCGCTCCGGGCGTGTCGCCGTGCAGGCACAGGGAGCGTGCCCGTACGGGGATCGCACGTCCGGAGCGGGCGGTGACGGTGCCGGAGCGGGCGAGGCCCACCGAGCGTCCGACGACCGTGTCGGGCTCCGTGATCACCGCGCCGTCCTCGCCGCGCGGTACGAGGGTGCCCTCGTCCGTGTACGCGCGGTCCGCGAACGCCTCGGTGACGACCGGGAGTCCGGCCTTCTCGGCGACCTTCAGGAAGCGCGATCCGGGCAGCCCGAGGACGGGCAGTGCCGCGTCGGCGAGCAGCACGCCGTCGACGACCGCCTCGGCCTGTCGCTCGTCGTGGACCACCCGGTTGTAGAGCGCGCCATGCGGCTTCACATACGCCACACGGGAGCCCGCCGCGCGTGCGAACACCTCCAACGCGCCGATCTGGTAGGCGACTTCGGCCGCGAGTTCGGCGGGCGGCACGTCCATCGCGCGCCGCCCGAAACCGGCCAGGTCGCGGTAGGAGACCTGGGCGCCGATCCGTACACCGCGCTCGGCCGCCAGCTCGCACACCCGCCGCATGGTGGCCGCGTCCCCGGCGTGGAAGCCGCAGGCCACATTGGCGCTCGTGACGACCGACAGCAGCCGCTCGTCGTCGGTCAGCCGCCAGCGGCCGAAGCCCTCGCCGAGGTCGGCGTTCAGATCGATCATGATCCCTCCTGGTCACCGGCGTCACCCGGCGCGGTCCTGGTCCTCACCCGACGCGGTACTGGTCGTCGCGGGCGTCGGTGACGAACATCTGCCCCGGTGCATGGGTGATGGCGAACGGCGGCCGCGAGGCCATCACCGCCGCCTGCGGGGTCACTCCGCAGGCCCAGAACACCGGGATGTCGTCCGGTTCGGCGGCCACCGGGTCGCCGAAGTCCGGCCGGCCGAGGTCCTCGATCCCGAGGCCCGACGGATCGCCGCAGTGTACGGGGCTGCCGTGCACCGCCGGGAGCAGTCCGCTCTCCCGGATCGCGGCGGCCAGGTGCTGCGGCGGAACCGGACGCATGGACACCACCATGGGGCCGCGCAGCCGCCCGGCCGGCCGGCACTGGCGGGCGGTCACATACATCGGGACGTTGCGGCCCTGTTCAATGTGGCGCAGGGGGACACCCGCGTCGCTGAGCGCCCACTCGAAGGTGAAACTGCACCCGATGAGGAAGGACACCAGGTCGTCGCGCCAGTGGCCGAGCACATCGGTGGGCTCGTCCACCAGTTCGCCGTCCCGCCACACCCGGTAGCGCGGCAGATCGGTGCGCAGGTCGGCACCGTCCGCGAGAACCGTGCCGTAGGCCCCGGCGTCGGTGACGTCCAGAACCGGGCAGGGCTTCGGATTGCGCTGGCAGAACAGCAGCATGTCGTAGGCCCAGGCGGCCGGGACCGAGATCAGGTTGACCTGGGTGTGGCCCGCGGCGGCCCCGGCCGTGGCGCCGGTCAGCCCCTTGCGGAAGCGGGCCCGGGCCTGCCGCGGGCTCCACGCGTGCGCGTGCTCGTCGACGGCGGTCACGAGGCGGTCCTCCGTGCGGTTCACAGCAGCTCCTTCCCGCGGGTCTCCGGCAGCCCCAGCAGTGCCAGCGCCGCGAGGCCGTATCCCACCGCGCCGAAGACCAGCGCTCCGCCCACGCCCCAGCTGTCGGCGAGGAAGCCCACCAGGGTGGGGAAGACGGCGCCCACGGCGCGACCGGTGTTGTACGTGAAGCCCTGGCCCGTGCCCCGTACGGCCGTCGGGTACAGCTCGCTCAGATAGGAGCCGAAGCCGCTGAAGATCGCCGACATGCAGAACCCGAGCGGGAAGCCGAGCACCAGCAGCAGGGTGTCGGCGCCGCTCGGGATGTTCGCGTACACCAGGACGCAGACCGCCGAGAGCAGTGCGAACAGCCAGATGTTGCGCCTGCGGCCCAGCCGGTCGGTGAGATGGCCGCCCGTCAGATAGCCGATGAAGGCCCCGGAGATCAGGAAGGTCAGATAGGAGCCGGTCCCGACGACGGACAGTCCCCGCTCCGTCTTCAGATAGGTCGGCACCCAGGTCGCCAGGGTGTAGTACCCGCCCTGGACGCCGGTGGACAGCAGGCTCGCGAAGATTGTGGTGCGCAGCAGCCCCGGTGTCCCGTCCGTCCCCGGCCTGAAGATCGCCGCGAAGGAGCCCTTCTCCGCGCTGCGTTCGCGCCGGGCCTGCGCCTGCGGGGCGTCGTGGACCCGACGCCGTATCCACAGGACCAGCAGCGCGGGCAGCGCGCCGGTCCAGAACATCACCCGCCAGGCCAGGCCGTCGTCCACGAAGGAGAAGACCAGGGTGTAGACGCCGGCGGCCAGCGCCCAGCCCACGGCCCAGGAACTCTGGACCGCGCCGAGCGTGCGGCCCCGGTGCCGCGCGCTCGCGTACTCGGCGACCAGGATCGCGCCGACCGCCCACTCGCCGCCGAAGCCGAGGCCCTGCAGGGCCCGGAAGACCAGCAGGGTCTCGTAGGTGGGCGCGAAGCCGCAGGCGACGGTGAAGACGGCGTACGTGACCACGGTGATCATCAGGGCCCTGACCCGTCCGATGCGGTCGGCGACCACACCCGCCACGGCACCGCCGACCGCGGAGACGACCAGGGTGACCGTGGTGAACAGGCCGGTCTGGCCGCTGTCCAGGCCGAAGTACGCGGCCAGCGCGACCATGCTCAGCGGCAGGGTGAAGTAGTCGTACGCGTCCAGGGCGTAGCCGCCGAAGGCGCCCGCGAAGGCGCGCCGGCCGCGCGGGCCGAGAGCCCGCAGCCAGCCCGGCGCGCCGTCGGCCGAAGTGGGTTCGGCCGTGTCCGGCCGGGCGTCGGAGGTCGGGGCCTCGGGTGGTGGGGTCGAGCTCATGGGCACCTCGCAGATGAGGGACGGAGGGTGCTGGGAACCGAGCCGTGCCGGGGGGAAGCCACGGCACCGCGGGGAGAAGCGGGCGGCGCCGTGCGCAGCAAGGTAGAGGATCGTTGAACGATCCTTCAATACCTGTGTTGTTTCGCTCTCGTGTCTGCGCTTGAATTCCGGGCATGGCAGAGCAGCTGACGGGACTGGCCGACGACCGCGCTCTCCTCGGGCGTACGAGCACCGCCGAGCGGGTGGCGGACATCCTCAGGAGCCGGATCGCCGAGGGCTACTTCCCGCCCGGCACCCGGCTGTCGGAGGACAGCATCGGCGGCGCGCTCGGCGTCTCCCGCAACACGCTGCGCGAGGCGTTCCGGCTGCTCACGCACGAACGGCTGCTGGTCCACGAGTTGAACCGCGGGGTCTTCGTACGTGTGCTGGCCGTCGAGGACGTCGAGGACATCTACCGCGTCCGGGGACTCGTGGAGTGCGCCGTCGTACACAGCCTCGGGAAGCCGCCGTACGCCGTGGACGGGCTCGGCGAGGCGGTCGCCGAAGGGCAGCGGGCGGCCCGCGAAGGTGACTGGAAAGGGGTGTCCACGGCGAACATCCACTTCCATCGGGAGCTGGTCGCCCTCGCGGGCAGCGAACGCACCGACGAGCTGATGCGCAGCGTCTTCGCCGAACTGCGGCTCGCCTTCCATGTGGTGGACGACCCGCGCCGGCTGCACGAGCCGTACCTCGCGCGCAATCTGCAGATCCTTCAGGCCCTGCGGGCCGGGGAGCGCGACCGGGCCGAGGAACTGCTCGCGGTCTACCTCGACGACTCGCGGGCGGGCCTCGTCGAGGTCTACGGGCGCCGGGTGGCCGACGGGGGCCGGACCGGCGGCTGACCGCTGCCCTTCGGCGGTGGCTGAGCGGCGTGCTCCGGTGCCGTCCGAGCGGCGCCCGCCGGTGCCGCCGAGCCGTCCGTGGGCCGGCCCCGCCTCGCGTGTCGCCCGGCCCGTCCCTGCGGAGCGGTCCCGCGCCGTTTGGGCTGTTGTCAGACCGAGGACCTAATCTGTGCACCGTGACTTCGCCTGCATCGACGGACCGTGTTCCGCCCCAGCTGAGCGCGGGGCCGCGGCCTGCTCCGGGCCCGGCCGCCGACGAGGGGCTGGCGCGACGGCTGCGCGCGCTCGCCTGCACGGCGCCGCTGCACGACCTGGACACGCGCAAGGCCAACCTCGCGGGTGAGTACTCGGTCTACGGGATGGCGGAGGTCGCCCTCGCCGCCATCGACCTGGTCACGCTGAACATGGACTTCGACACGGGCGCCGACCACGACCAGATAGTCGCCCGGCTCATCCCGCGCATCGCCGCCCAGGCCCCGCGGCGCCCCGTCGCCGAGCACGAGCGCGTGGCCCGCTGGGTGCTGGAGAACCTGATCAACGTCGGCAGCGTCGACCGCGGTTTCCGCGCCGTCTACGGCACCTTCGAGCCGGACGGCACCTATGTCCGCCGTGACTACGACTTCAAGCTGATCGAAGAGGTGCCCGGATACGGCGGCACCGTCTACCTCCGGACCACCGACGAAGCGGTCAACGTTCTCGTCGGCGCACTCGACACGGACGTCACCAGCGCTCAGATCGCCGCCGAGGTCAAGCTGGAGGTGCTGATCAGCCGCGGGCGCCTCGCCGACGCCCAGCTCGCCGCCGAACAGGCGCGCTACCGCACCGTGCAGTACTCGGAGTCGCTGCGCAGGGCCCTGGAGGCCACCCGGCGCAACGTCCGCGCGGTGGACTGGCTGAACGCGGTGCCGGACATGATCGCCGAGGCCCTCGACCACGTCGCCGACCGCTACCGCCACGAGAACGCGATCCTCACCAACATTCGCAAGGCCCGCGACGAGTCCGAGGACCCCGAGCAGAAGCGACGCGCCGCCGAACTCGTCGACATCGTCAAGGACTGCATCCGGCGGCACACCCAGCTGCAGTCGCGGCTCCTGGAGGCGGGCCCGCTGTTCCGCGCCGAACAGGACCGGCAGGCGTTCGCCACGCCGGCGGCGATGTCCGGCACGGACCTCTACGGGCACCTCCTCGCCCCGCTGCTGCCGCTCCCCCTGGAGCAGGCGGTGCGCGTCACCGACGCCTTCTTCGCCCACGGCACGGGGCTGCGCACGCCCGCTTCCGTACGGGTCGTGGACCTCGTCGACCTGCTGCTGACGCCGCCGGTGGAGCGTGAGCACCTCGGGGCGGAGATGCCCGAGCCGGATCTGGTCGCGACGCCGGACGACAGCCGGTTCAGCGAGGAGCAGCTCGCCGTCGCGACCGAGTTGCTCGACCTGCCGGCGGACGCCCCGCGGCGGCTGTCCGGACTGCTGGCCGAGGCGCGTGGCACAGGAGATCCCGAGCTGCCCTACCTGGTGGCCCTGCTGGCCGTGCACGCGGCCAGCCCGCCGGTGGGCACGGCCTACCGGCAGGGCGAGGAGAAGCTGCTCTTCGCCGTCGACGACGGAACGGAGCTGGACGACCCCGAGTTCGGCGGTGCGGATCTGATCGTGGGGACGGCTCAGCTGGACGCGGCCGGAATGGCGGCGGACCGGGCGGAGGCGGCATGAACGGCAACCAGTACCAGCACGACAAGGAGTCCCGACCGTGACCGAGCACGTCGAGTGGAGCGATCCGGAGACCGCCGCCGCTCCGGCGAGCGCCGCCGTCACCCCCGCCGACGCCGCCGACGCGGCGCGGCTCGTCGCCTTCGGGCTGCAGCCCAAGCTGCAGCCCGCACGCGACCAGGAGTACGCGGACCTGCTGCGCCGCTACCGCGAGGACCCGCCGTTCGGGCGCCTCGCCGACGCCGTCGCCACCGGACTCGGTCTGGTCGTCCTGGAGGTGTCCCCGCGCGCCGGCATGGCCGTGACCGCCGCCGAGGACTCCGTGTTCGCCGTCCGCATGGGCGACTACGCGCGCCGTACGTCGGCCGACTCCGGCGACCGTTTCCTGCACGGGCTCGCCCATCTCGCCGTCGCCGCCCTCGCCTTTCCGCGCCCCGAGGACCTGGCGGACGACGGCTACATCGGCCGGGTCACGGTCAACGGCGTCGACGCGTTCGTACGCCAGGCCTGCCGCCGACTCGAGGAGCGGGCGGAGGAGCAGGGGGAGAACACCGACCCGGCGACGGACGCCCCCGGCCTGGAGGCGGCCTGGCGTATCTGGGCCAGGCGCAGCGCGACCGGGGCCACCAAGGACGCACGCAGACTCGCGGGTTCGACGACCGGCATCGTCGCCAAGGCCGTCGCGTTCCTCACCGACTCCGGCTTCCTGCAGCGTACGGGCGACGACAACGGCGGCACCTACCGCACAACGGCCCGCTACCAGCTCCAGGTGCGCGACATGGCGGGCAGCGCGGCCATGGCCGAACTGCTCGAACTGGGCGTCGTGCCGGTGACCGACGGCTCGGCCACCCTGCTGCCCGCCGAGGACGCCGACGACCTGGAGCTGGTGGCCGACGCCGGACTGCCGTTCCACTCCTGAGACTCCGGAGCAGGCGTCCGAGGCACCACAGGCCTCGGACGCTCCCAGGCGCGAGGGACCTTCACCGCCCTCCGAGCGCCACAGGCCCCCGAAGCCACCGAAGCGCCAGGGGTCTGCGAGCTCCCCGAACCTCCCCCCGTTTCCGACCACTCAGCACGACCGACGACGAGAGCCCCCCATGTACGAGCTGTCCCGGGTCCGCCTCTACTCCATCGGGCCGGCCGGTGCGCGCTATGCCGACACCGTGCTGGACCTGCGGGGTGTGGGTGATCTGGTGCCCGACCCCGCGCCGATGCAGGCGGAGTTCTTCGAGGAGGAGCCCGCCGGGCCGCCGCGCCGCCCCGCGCCCGCCGGCGTGCTCTTCCTGGAGAACGGCGGCGGCAAGTCCGTCCTGCTGAAGCTGATCTTCTCGGTGATGCTGCCGGGTCACCGCAACACCCTCGGCGGCGCCAGCTCGGGTGTGCTGCGCAAGTTCCTGCTCGCCGACGACTGCGGCCATGTGGCGCTGGAGTGGCAGCACACGCTGACCGGTGAGTGCGTCGTGGTCGGCAAGGTCAGCGAATGGCGCGGCCGGCAGGTCTCCAACGACCCCCGCAAGTTCGCGGAGGCCTGGTACTCCTTCCGGCCGGGGCCCGGCCTCAGCCTCGACAACCTGCCGGTCGCCGAGTCCACCGCCGTACGGCCGCCCGTCGAGGGCGCGTCCGGCGCACAGGGGCGGCGCCGCACGATGAAGGGCTTCCGGGACGCCCTCACGGAGGCCGGCAAGGCGTACCCGCACCTCGAAGTGCACTGGGAAGAGATCCACGACCGCTGGAACGAGCATCTGACCGACCTCGGTCTCGACCCCGAACTCTTCCGCTACCAGCGGGAGATGAACGCCGACGAGGGTGAGGCCGCCGGCCTCTTCGCGGTCAAGAAGGACTCCGACTTCACCGACCTGCTGCTGCGCGCCGTCACCGACACCCGGGACACCGACGGACTCGCCGACCTGGTCAGCGGGTTCGGCAACAAGCTGGGACGACGCTCGGAGCTGATCGCCGAACGGGACTTCACCGCCGGGTCGGTGGACCTCCTCGGGCGCATCGTCGACGCCGCCGAGGGGCGGTCACGGGCCCGCGACATCCATGCGGGCGCCGAGCGGCGCACGCGCGCCCTGGCGCGGCGACTGTCCGCGCGCGGAGTGCGGGAACGGGTCCGGGCCGCCGATCTGGCCCAGCGGGTGACCGCCGCCGCGTACGCCGTCACCCACGCCGAGGGCGCCCGGGAGCGCAGTGCGCTGGTCGCAGCCGAACTGGCATACCGCCACGCCTCGTTGGCACTCGCCGGCGCCGAGAAGGCCGCCGCCGCGCAGAAGCGTGAACTGGCCGACGCCCGCCAGCTGTACTCCGCGTGGCAGGCCGCCGAGGTCGTTCTGCGGCACCGCGCCGCCGCCGACCGCTCCGCGCGCGTGGCCGCCGCGATCCGCGAGGCCGAGCGGGACGCCGCACCGGCGCTCGCCGCCCGGGCCAAGGCCGCCGTCGATCTCGTACGGGCGCTGCACGCGGCCGCCGAGAGCGCCGAGACCCTCGCCAACGAGGAGGAGGAGCGCTCCGCCGCCCTCCAGGAGGTCGGCGAGTCCGCCTACCGGGACTCCACCGCCGCCGCCACGGAGGCGCAGCGGGCCCGCAGCGAGGCCGGGCATCTGCGCCAGCGGCTCGACGAGGTCGAGCAGGAGACCGCTCAGGCCGTCCGGGCGGGCTGGCTGGACGACAGCGCTCCCGACGCCGACCCGGCCCGGGCCGCGCTGGCCGCGAGCGACGCGGAGAAGGAGGCCGTCGCGGCCTGGGACACCGCCCGGGAGGCCTCCCGCCGCGCGTCCGAGCACGCGCGCGAGGCCGCCTCGGCCGAGTCCCGGGCGGAACTGACGGCGGCCCGCTCGGCGGACGCGGCCACGGCCGCCGAGCGCACGTACCAGGCCGAGCGCCGGACCGCCGAGGCGCTGGCCGCGGAGGAGCGGCTGGCGGAACTGCTCAGCCTGTCGGGCGCGGACCAGGCTGCCCGGAAGCGGGTCCCCGGCCCCCGGCGTGACACGGACACGGACCCGGCCGACGTCCCGGCCACCGGCGAGGGCCCCCTCACACCCGAGGAGCTGGACGGCTTCGCCGACGAACTGCGCGCGCTGCTGGAGGACTCCGTCGTCTCCGCCGAACGACAGCTGTTCGAACTGCGCACGGCGGCGGCCGACGACGCACGCATCCTCGGCGCGCTCGGTGACGGCGGGCTGCTGCCGCCGGGCCCCGATGTGCTGGCGACCGTCGAGTTCCTCGGTGAGCACGGTATTCCCGCGCTGCCCGGCTGGCGCTATCTCGCCCAGGCCGTCGACCCCGCCGACCACGCACGTGTGCTGGCAGCCCGCCCCGAACTCGTCGACGGTGTGATCATCACCGATCCGGATTCGCACGCTCGGGCCCGCCAGACGTTGAGCGACGCCGCGCTGCTGCCGCGTTCGGCCGTCGCGGTCGGCACCGCCGCCGCGCTGCTCGCCCCGACCCCGACTCTCGATGAGAGCGACAGCGGCGCCGGCGGTGTCTTCCTGGTACCGCCGAACCCGGCCATGCACGACGAGCACGCCGCCGATGAGGAGCGGCAGGCGCTGCGCGCCCGGGCCACCGCGCGCGACGAGGAGATCCGGGCGTTCGCGGCCCGGCTCGGCAAGGAGCGCGAGCTGGCGGCCCGGCTGGCCTCTTGGCGCACCGGATGCCCCGCCGGACGGCTCACCGAACTCGCCACGGCCGCCCGGGACGCCCGCGCGTTCGCCCAGGAGGCGGAGGCCGAGCTGGGCGAGGCGCGCACCGCCCGCGCCGAGACCGACGAGGCCGCGGCCGAGGCCGCCCAGATGCGGGACGAGCGGCAGGAGGCCGCCCAGAAGGCCCGCCGCGCCGCCGACGCCCTCGCCGGGCTTGCCTTCCGGCTGCGCGAGCGAGCGGGCTGGCAGGTCAAGCTGCGGGAACTCGCCGACGAGGCGGTCGAGGCGGAGGCCCGCGCCCAGACCTGTCTGGAGCGCGCCCGGGCCGCCGACGAGGACCGCCGCGCCGCACAGCGCGCCGCCGACGACGCCCGTCGCACGGCGCGTGCGCTGCGCGCCGAGCGCGCGGAGATCGCGGGCGCCCCCGACGACGTACCGGAGGACGACGCGAACGCGCCCAGGACGTCCCTGCCCGCCCTCCGCGAGGCCTACCGGGCCGCCTCCCAGGTGTATGAGAAGGTCGGCGTCGGCGCCGATCTGCGGGCGGAGCAGGCGCGGGCCGAGAGCGACGAGTCCGCCGCCCTCGCCGAACTGGACCGGCTCAGCAACAAGGTGCGCACACGTGCCGAGCAGCTCCTTGAGTCACCCGACGGCTCCGACGGCCCGTCCCGGCAGGCCGCCGCCGCGCGCGCCGAGGAGCTGGTACAGCTGCTGGAGACCCGGATGTCCACGGCCAGCGAACAGCTCGGGCGGCTGCGCGGCGAGGCCGAGCGGCACGCGCCCGAGAACGGCGAGGCCCACACCGAGCTGTCCGAGGAACTGGCGCCCCGGGACGCCGAGCACGCACAGGCTCTGCTGCGTACGGCGACCGCCGAACTCGCCTCCCGGGTCGAGGCGCTCGGCCAGGCCCGCGAGGCCCACGCCGAACTCCTCGAGGCCCACCGGGCCGCCGAGGACGGGGCCGGCGGCTTCGACGAGGTCGCGGCGATGCTCCGCGATCTGCTGCGCGAGCACGCGTCCGAGGAGGAACAGGAGGAGCCGGAGCCCTATCCCGGCACGCTGGAGGAGGCCCGCCGGGCCGCTGCGGAGACCCGCAGATCGCTGCGTGGCTGCGCCGCCGATCTGTCTGCCGCCGAGAGCTCCGTGCGCGAGGCCTGCGACGTGCTGGTCCGGCACGCCAACTTCACCCGCTACGAGCAGGTCCGCACCCCCGCTCGGCAGCAGATCCGCGAACTCCCGGCGTCCGCGCTGCCGGAACACGCACAGCGATGGGCGGACGCCTTCGCACCCCGGTTGCGCGTCCTCACCGACGAACTGGCGCAGCTGGAGCGCAACCGGGACTCCATCGTGGACCGTCTGCGGGGCCTGGTGGAGTCGGCGCTGACGACCCTGCGGTCCGCGCAGCGGCTGTCCCGGCTGCCCGAGGGCCTCGGGGAGTGGTCCGGGCAGGAGTTCCTGCGGATCCGCTTCGAGGAACCCGACCAGTCCACGCTGATCGAACGCCTGGGCGAGGTCATCGACGAGGCGACCCGCGCAGCCGTGAAGAAGAACTCCGACCTGCGGCGCGACGGCATGTCGCTGCTGTTGAGGGGGGTCAGCGCGGCGCTCCAGCCCAAGGGCGTGGCGGTCGAGATCCTCAAGCCGGACGCCGTGCTGCGTGCCGAGCGGGTCCCGGTCGGGCAGATGGGAGACGTGTTCTCGGGCGGCCAGCTGCTCACCGCGGCCATCGCCCTGTACTGCACGATGGCCGCGCTGCGCTCCAACGACCGAGGCCGGGACAAGCACCGCCACGCGGGCACGCTGTTCCTGGACAACCCCATCGGACGCGCCAACGCCACCTACCTGCTGGAGCTGCAGCGGGCCGTCTCGGACGCGCTCGGCGTCCAGCTCCTGTACACCACGGGGCTGTTCGACACCACCGCGCTCGCCGAGTTCCCGCTGGTCATCCGGTTGCGCAACGACGCCGACCTACGGGCCGGGCTGAAGTACATCCGCGTCGAGGAGCACCTCCGGCCGGGACTGCCGCAGCAGCCGATGTCCGGAGAAGCGGTACACAGCGAGATCACCGCGACTCGGATGTTCAAACGACCCGCGTGACCTCACGCTTCCTCCCCGAGGCCGATCCGCGCACTTCTTGCCGAGCACCGTCGTGGTGATACATGGATCGACGCGGACCGGATCCGGTAGGGCGGAGCCGCCCACGACCTCGCGGCCCCTCGACCCCGCGTGACCCGCAGCCGCGCGGTCGAGCGGGGCCGAGGGGTCGTCGTCCCCGCCCGTCCACGCAGGGAAGGGGGCCGCCTCGACGGCGGCACCGTGACTCCGCCCCCTGTGGCTACGGGTGCGACAACTGGCCGGCGCCGCCCTGCCCGGGTATCCGACGCTGAGCCCGCTCCGCGGCCCGCGCCCGCCGACGCTCGCGGCGCAGCTGGCGAGCGGTGCTGCTGGGGGCCGACACCACTCCATGGCGCTGATGCCACATCTGGCGCGTCACCCAGACGTCGAGCACGCCCCACGTCGCCACCACCGTGCTGGCCACGCTCGAGAGGAGCATCGGGAACGCCAGCCAGGAGTCGGCCATCGTGCACAGGAAGGCGACGACCGCCTGGATCAGGGTCACCGAGATGATGAGCACGGCCCGCACCGCCGCCGTACGCACCGGATCCGGGAGCCGCCGCCTGCGCGCGGGCTCCTCCACCCACAACGGCCGGTAGCGCGGCGTCTCGTACCGCTCCTCGTCCCTCGACGCGCCCTGCCGGGCCGCCGGAACAGCCCCTGCGCGCGCCGCGCCCCGCTCCCGCGTCGCCACTCGGGAGGCGCGCACCGGGGCGGCGCGATCCGCCCTCCGTGCATCCCGTTGCGCCGTGGTGGGCGTAGCACCGCCCGGCCCGGGCGTCCCACGCCGCTCCGCAGTGCCCATCAACTCGTCACTCCCCACCGCCCGCAGGCCCCTTGTCCCGGTGTCATACGACTCCGGCTCCTCAGTGGCGGCCCGGCTTGCGTCGCTTTACGCCGCCTGAGCGCGGCTTGCGGCGCCTGTGGCCGAATCCGCCCCCGATTCCCGTACAGAAGGACGATCGACGTTCTGCGAAGATTCCCGACGAACGAAAATTTCCGGCCAACCGCCCCGGATGCCCGATCCGTTGTCCTCCTGCACCGCATGCCGGTTCCGGGGAGCAAATTCCCCGTAATGGCGGGACAACTCCCCATGTCCTGTTCGCTGTCCATGGGTGGTGCGCCCGGTCGACCCTTCGAGATACCTGTGTGTCGGTAGTAGGCTCACGCCGTTTGTTGACGCACACGCGTACCCCCGGCCGGAGGGGGTCGAGCTGGGGGAGGCCATGCGCTTTCGCGGGAAGTCCATCCGCCGGAAGATCGTGGCGCTCCTTCTCGTGCCGCTCCTGTCCCTGACTGCCATCTGGGCTTTTGCGACCGTGCTCACCGGCCGCGCGGCCCAGTCCGTGTTCCACGCCTCGTACGTCGTCGAAAAGGTCGGCTACCCCACCGAGGACACTGTCCGCCTCCTTCAGGAGGAACGCCGCCAGACCCTCGTCTACCTCGCGGACCCGCGCGTCTCCGACTCCCTCGCCACGCTCCACCGCAGCCGCGCCGCCACCGACGCGGTCGTGGCCGAGCTCCGTCGCAACAGCAAGGACGAGGACCTGCACCAGGAGATGGGGCCGGGCACCGCCGACCGGCTCACCTCGATCCTTGACGCCCTGGACGGCATGAAGTCGCTGCGCCGCAGCGTCGAGGACGGCACCGTCAAACGCACCCAGGCCTTCGACCTCTACAACCGTCTGATCGACCCCTGCTTCACGCTCCTGGCCAACCTTCAGCTCCTCGACAACGTCGACATGGACAAGCAAGGCCGTGCGCTCGCCGGTGTCTCGCGCGCCCGTGAACTGCTCTCCCGCGAGGACGCCCTCCTCGGCTCGGCGCTCGTCGCCGGACGGATCACCCGCGACGACATCCACCAGGTCTCCGGCCTCGTCGCGCAGCGCACCGTGATGTACGACGTCAGCCTGGCCCTGCTGCCGGGCGCGGAGAGTGAACGCTTCCGGCGCTACTGGAGGAACGCCGACACCGCACCCCTGCGCCTGGCCGAGCAGTCGGTCGTCGACGCCGCGCCCGGCACCGCGCACGGCGTCACCGCGAAGAGCTGGGACGAGGCCGCGGGGCCGGTCCTCGACCGGCTCGACACGATGGGCAGCCAGGCCGACGACCGCTATCACGACCGGGTACGCCCCCTGGCCGTCGACGTCATCGTCAAAGCGGCCGTCGCGGGCGTCCTGGGTCTCGTCGCCCTGCTGGTCTCCCTGATCATGTCCGTCCGCATCGGCCGTGGCCTCATCCGCGATCTGCGCCGGCTGCGTCTGGACGCCCACGAGGCGTCCGGGGTGCGGCTGCCCAGCGTGATGCGGCGTCTCTCGGCGGGCGAACAGGTCGACATCGAGACCGAGGTGCCGACCCTTGAGTACGACCAGAACGAGATCGGCGAGGTCGGTCAGGCCCTCAACACCCTCCAGCGCGCCGCGGTCGAGGCGGCCGTCAAACAGGCTGAGCTGCGCGCCGGGGTCTCCGAGGTCTTCGTCAACCTCGCCCGCCGCAGTCAGGTCCTTCTGCACAAACAGCTCACCCTCCTCGACACCATGGAGCGCAGGACCGAGGACACCGAGGAACTCGCCGACCTCTTCCGGCTCGACCACCTCACCACCCGCATGCGCCGCCACGCCGAGGGCCTGGTCATCCTCTCCGGCGCCGCCCCCTCCCGGCAGTGGCGCAAACCGGTGCAGCTCATGGACATCGTGCGCGCCGCTGTCGCCGAGGTCGAGGACTACGAGCGCATCGAGGTACGACGGCTGCCCCGCGTCGCCGTCACCGGCTCCGCGGTCGCCGACCTCACCCACCTGGTCGCCGAACTCCTGGAGAACGCCACGGTGTTCTCGCCGCCGCACACCGCCGTGCAGGTCATCGGCGAACGCGTCGCCAACGGCTTCACCCTGGAGATCCACGACCGCGGCCTGGGCATGGGGGCCGAGGCGCTCCTGGACGCCAACCTCCGACTCGCCGAAACTCCCGAGTTCGAACTGTCCGACACCGACCGGCTCGGCCTCTTCGTGGTCAGCAGACTCGCCCGGCGCCAGAACGTCCGCGTCTCCCTCCAGCCCTCCCCCTACGGCGGGACCACGGCCGTCGTCCTCATCCCCGACGTGCTGCTCACCGACGACGCCCCGGACACCCACGGAATCGGCTTCCGCCTCGACCGCCCGCTGCCCGACACCAAGGAGACCGGGGCCGAGGAACACACGCCGGGGCTCTCCGCCAAGCCCGCCCAGCTTCCTGGCATCCCGGCCCCGATCCTGGACGGTCCGGTGGAGCTGGAGGCCCCCGTCGACCTGGACGCGATCGACGACTTCCCCGGCGCCCTCGGCGACGAGGACAGCGAACGCGGAGGTCTCTTCCGCCCCCGCCGCTCGCTCGCCGACGCCCCGGGAGTCCATCGCCCCTCGACACGCGACTCCCGGCGCGAACCGGACCGAGCCGGCGACACCGACCACCCGGGCGGCCCCGTTCCGTTGCCGCGTCACCACGCCCCCAAGCTCGTCAGCTCCCACGGTCGTCCGGTGACGGGATCGGGGCCGCGGCGCGGACGTGCCGACGGCGAGGCGGAGCCGCTGGAACGGCGGGTGACAGATCTGCAGGAGGCCAGACGGCCGTCCGGTCGCCTGACGGAACCCACGGGAGGCGCTCCACGTTCCTACGGGGAACGGTCCGAGGCCCCTGCCCTGCCGCAGCGGCGTCGCACCCGGCCCCCGGCAGGAGCGGAGGGGGCCGCCCCGCAGCAGGACACGGAGAAGGGACAGACGGAATCGGACACGGGCGCGCTGCCCCGCCGGGTTCGACAGGCCAGCCTGGCACCGCAGTTGAAGGAAGACCCCGACCGGCTCGCCGAGCGGGACCGGTCCCGCACCCCGAACGGGGCAGGTCCGGCCGAGCGCGACGCCGACGAGGTCCGCAGCCGATTCGCCTCGCTCCAGCGAGGCTGGCAGCGCGGCCGCGAGGAGAACGCCGCGGGCGACGAGGCCCATGACGGCTCAGCACGAGGAACGACAAAGGGAGACGGTCGATGACGGCACCGAAGGCCGCAGGGCCCACCGCGACGAACGAGGCGTCGGGGGAGCTGAACTGGCTCCTCGACGACCTGGTGGAGCGCGTAGCCAGCATCCGCCAGGCGCTCGTGCTCTCCAGTGACGGCCTGCCGACAGGGGTCTCCAAGGAGCTGAGCCGCGAGGACAGCGAACACCTCGCCGCGGTCGCCTCCGGATTCCACAGCCTCGCCAAGGGGGTCGGACGGCACTTCGACGCCGGCGGCGTCCGGCAGACCATCGTGGAACTCGACGAGGCGTTCCTGTTCGTCACCGCCGCCGGTGACGGCAGCTGCCTCGCCGTCCTGTCGGACGCGGACTCCGACGTCGGGCAGGTGGCCTACGAGATGACCCTCCTGGTCAAGCGCGTCGGCGCACATCTCGCCTCCGCTCCGCGCACCGATCTGCCCTCGGGCGGGTAGTGAGATGGTATGAGCGGAGACGGTCAGGGAAGCAGCCACTGGTTCGATGACGAGGCCGGGCCCGTGGTCCGCCCGTACGCCGTGACGCGGGGCCGCACCAGCCACGGTGTCCAGCACCGCCTCGATCTGATCGCGGTGGTCGTCACCGAACCGCAGGTGGACCACCCCGAGGCGGACCCGTCGCTGTCCCCGGAACACGTGGACATCGTCGAGCTGTGCCGTGACGCCCCCCAGTCGGTCGCCGAACTCGCCGTCGAACTCGACCTGCCTGTGGGAGTGGTCCGCGTTCTCGTGGGAGACCTCGTGGACGAGGACCTGGTGCATGTGTCGCGTCCCGTGCCGCCCGCCGAGCTGGTGGACGAGAGCATCCTGCGCGATGTGATCAACGGCCTGCGGGCCCTGTGAGCCGGGGGTGTCCGCGCGGCCCCGGAAGGGGCGCGGACACCCGGAAGCGGCAAGCGTCCGGCTGCGGGATGCCCCGGGAGCAGGGGGCATCGGGGCGCAGGACATCCAGGGAGAAAGAACTGCCCGGGCGCGAGGGCCCGGAAGCGAGACCCGTCCGGGCGCGAGAGGGCCCGGAAGCGAGACCCGTCCGGGCCAGGGAGAGCCCAGTGGCTTGAGTGCGCGCCGGTGCGGTCTCCCGCGCGTGGACCGGCGCCGGCAGGCACCGACGGTTATGATCTGCTCGATCGTCGACCACCGGCTGCGGCGAGCCGATCAGTCTCCCGCGGACACGGTTCCGAGCTGCGCGATCGGAGACACGGACGTGACCACGGGCTGGCAGTTCTGGGTCGACCGCGGCGGCACCTTCACCGACGTCGTCGCGCGCCGCCCGGACGGCCACCTGCTCACCCACAAGCTCCTGTCGGACAACCCCCACCACTACGCGGACGCGGCCGTCGCGGGCGTGCGTGAACTCTTCGACCACGACGGGTCGATCGACAGTGTCCGGATGGGCACGACCGTCGCCACGAACGCCCTCCTGGAACGCAGTGGCGAACGCACCCTCCTCGTCATCACCCGCGGCTTCCGCGACGCCCTGCGCATCGCCTACCAGAACCGCCCGAGCATCTTCGCCCGCGCGATCGAGCTTCCGGAGCCGCTCTACGAGCGGGTCGTCGAGGTCGACGAACGCATCGCCGCCGACGGCACCGTCCTGCGTGCCCCCGACCTTGAGGCCCTCGCCGGAGCGCTCCAGGAGGCGTACGACGACGGGATCCGCGCCGTCGCCGTGGTCTGTATGCACAGCCATCTGCACCCGGCCCACGAGCGGGCCGTCGGGGAGCTGGCCGCCCGGACGGGGTTTCCGCAGATCTCGCTCTCCAGCGAGGTCAGCCCCCTGATGAAACTGGTCCCGCGCGGTGACACGGCCGTCGTCGATGCCTACCTCTCGCCTGTCCTGCGGCGCTACGTCCAGCACGTCGCCGACGAACTCGAAGGCGTGCGGCTGATGTTCATGCAGTCCAACGGGGGACTGGCCGAGGCCGGACAGTTCCGCGGCAAGGACGCCGTTCTCTCCGGGCCCGCAGGCGGCATCGTCGGCATGGCCCGGATGTCGCAGCTCGCCGGCTTCGACCGCGTCATCGGCTTCGACATGGGCGGCACGTCCACCGATGTCTCCCACTTCGCCGGTGAGTACGAGCGGGTTTTCACCACGCAGATCGGAGGTGTCCGGCTGCGCGCACCCATGCTCGACATCCACACGGTTGCGGCCGGCGGCGGCTCGGTCCTCCACTTCGACGGCTCTCGTTACCGCGTAGGGCCGGACTCGGCCGGCGCGGTCCCGGGGCCGGCCTGCTACCGGGGCGGCGGCCCGCTCACCGTCACGGACGCCAACGTCATGCTCGGCCGGATCCAGCCCGCCCACTTCCCCAGGGTGTTCGGCCCCGACGGAGACCAGCCGCTGGACGACGTCCTGGTCCGCGAACGGTTCGCCGCCCTCGCACAGGAGATCCGCGCGCGGACCGGCGACGACCGGACCTGCGAGCAGGTCGCCGAGGGCTACCTCCAGATCGCGGTCGCCGACATCGCCAACGCCGTCAAGCGGATCTCGGTCCAGAAGGGCCACGACGTCACCCGCTACGCGCTCACCACCTTCGGCGGAGCCGGCGGCCAGCACGCGTGCAAGGTCGCGGACTCCCTGGGCATCCGCACCGTCCTCGTACCCCCCATGGCCGGTGTCCTCTCCGCGCTCGGCATCGGGCTCGCCGACACCACGGCCATGCGCGAGCAGTCCGTCGAGGCACCCCTGGACCCCGCCTCGATGCCACGGGTCTGTGAGACCGCCGACGACCTGGAAGCCGCCGCCCGCGCCGAACTCCTCGCCGAGGACGTGCCCGAGGACCGCATCCGTATCGCCCGCAGGGCCCAGCTGCGCTACGACGGCACGGACACCACCCTCACCGTCGAGCTGACCGAGCCCGACACGATGAAACGCGCCTTCGAAGATCGTCATCGCGCCACATACTCCTTCACGCTCGACCGCCCGATCGTCGTCGAAGCCCTCTCCGTGGAAGCCACCGGCATCACTCAACCCCCCGATCTGTCGGCCCTCGCCCCGTACGAAGGCCGCTCCGCCGCCCCCGAGACCGTCCGTCTTCATACGGGCGGTGCTTGGCGCGACGTACCTCTCCACCGCCGGGAGCATCTGCCTCCCGGCGAGACCGTCATCGGCCCCGCGATCATCACGGAGACGAGTGCCACGACCGTCGTCGACGACGGCTGGCAGGCCGTGGCGACCGATGACGGGCATCTGGTCATGGAACGCCTGGCGATTACGGAGAGTTCCGACCTCGACACGAAAGTCGACCCCGTCCTGCTTGAGGTGTTCAACAACCTCTTCATGTCCATCGCCGAACAGATGGGCGCCCGCCTGGAGTCCACGGCCCAGTCCGTCAACATCAAGGAACGCCTGGACTTCTCCTGCGCCCTCTTCGACCCCGACGGCAACCTGATCGCCAACGCCCCCCACATCCCCGTCCACCTGGGCTCCATGGGCACCAGCGTCAAAGAGGTCATCCGACGGCGCGCGGGCGCCATCCGCCCCGGAGACACCTACGCCGTCAACGACCCCTACCACGGCGGCACCCATCTGCCCGACGTCACCGTCATCACCCCGGTCTTCGACACGGAGGGTGAGCGAATCCTGTTCCATGTCGCCTCCCGCGGCCACCACGCGGAGATCGGCGGCATCGCCCCGGGCTCCATGCCCGCGCACAGCCGCACCATCGAGCAGGAGGGCATCCTCTTCGACAACTGGCTGCTCGCCGAGAACGGCCGCTTCCGTGAGGAGGAGACCCTCCGGCTCCTGACCGAGGCGCCCCACCCGTCACGCAACCCCAAGACCAACCTCGCCGATCTGCGCGCCCAGATCGCCGCCAACCGCAAGGGCGTGGACGAAGTCGGCCGGATGATCGAGAACCTCGGCCTGGACGTCGTACAGGCGTACATGAAGCACGTCCAGGACAATGCCGAGGAAGCGGTCCGCCGTGTCATCGACGCCCTGGACGACGGCGAGTGCGCCTACGAGACGGATTCCGGAGCGGTCATCCGCGTCCGTGTGCGCGTACACCGCGACAGCCGCTCCGCGACCATCGACTTCACCGGTACGTCCCCCCAGCTGACCACCAACTTCAACGCACCCTTCTCGGTCGTCAACGCCGCGGTCCTGTACGTCTTTCGCACTCTGGTCGCCGACGACATCCCGCTGAACGACGGTTGTCTGCGCCCCCTCGACATCGTCGTACCGCCCGGCTCCATGCTTGCGCCCGAACCCCCGGCCGCCGTCGTCGCCGGCAACGTCGAGACCTCTCAGTCCCTCACCGGCGCGCTGTACGCGGCGCTCGCTGTGCAGGCGGAGGGATCCGGCACCATGAACAACGTCACCTTCGGCAACGACCGGTACCAGTACTACGAGACCGTGGCCTCCGGCTCCGGCGCGGGCGACGGTTTCCCCGGCGCACCCGTCGTCCAGACCCACATGACCAACTCGCGACTGACCGATCCCGAGATCCTCGAATGGCGACTGCCCGTCCTGCTCGACGAGTTCGCGGTACGGTACGGCAGTGGCGGCGCCGGCCGCTGGTGCGGCGGGGACGGGGCGGTCCGCCGGATCCGCTTCCAGGAACCCATGACCGTCTCCACGCTCTCCCAGCACCGCAGAGTCCCTCCCTACGGCATGGCGGGCGGCGAGCCGGGCGCGCTCGGAGCCAACCGCGTGGAGCGCGCGGACGGAACGGTGCTGCACCTCGAGGGCAGTGATTCGGCAGACGTGGGCCCCGGCGACGTGCTGGTCGTCGAAACCCCCGGCGGCGGAGGCTACGGACCGCCGCCGACCGACCCCCAGAGCAGGAGAAGAGAACGATGATCTTCGGGCGCAGTGAGCGCGGCAAGCCTCCCGTCGAGCCCGTCACGCTCAAGATCCTCGTGGCCGGCGGTTTCGGCGTGGGCAAGACCACCCTTGTCGGCGCGGTCAGCGAGATCCGGCCGCTGCGCACCGAGGAGGTACTCACCGAGGCCGGTCGCCCGGTCGACGACACCAGCGGTGTGGAGGGCAAGCACACCACCACCGTCGCGATGGACTTCGGCCGCATCACCCTCCGCGAGGACCTGGCGCTCTACCTCTTCGGCACGCCGGGCCAGGACCGTTTCTGGTTCCTGTGGGACGAACTGGCCACCGGTGCTCTGGGAGCGGTCGTCCTCGCCGACACCCGGCGCCTGGAGGACTGCTTCGCCGCCGTCGACTACTTCGAGCGCCGCTCCATACCGTTCGTCGTCGGCGTCAACTGCTTCGAGGGAGCGGCCCATTACCCCGTCGAGGATGTCCGGCGGGCCCTCGACCTCGACGACGGTGTGCCGGTCGTTCTCTGTGACGCACGTGAGCGAGAGTCGGTGAAGGACGTCCTCGTCGAGGTCGTACGGCACGCCTTGGCGTACTCGGCCGACCGGCACGCGGGCGTCACCACCTGAACCCCCGCTCCGGCCACCCGCGGCCCGTACCCCGCCGACCAAGGCACGGACCGGGGACCTCCACGCGCGCGTGGGGCACACGCGAGACGCACGCACGCGTGGAGGGAGCTTTCAGCCCACGCCGTCCTCGTGCCAGCCGAAGCTCTTCTCCACGGCCTTGCGCCATTTGTGGTACTCACGGTCGCGCACCGAGGACTCCATGACGGGTGTCCACTCCACGTCCTGCTGCCAGTGCGACTTCAGTTCATCGAGGTCGTGCCACACCCCGGTCGCCAGCCCGGCCGCGTACGCCGCGCCCAGACAGGTCGTCTCGGAGACCTTCGGACGGATCACAGGCACACCGAGCACATCCGCCTGGTGCTGCATCAGCAGCTGGTTCTTCGTCATGCCGCCGTCGACCTTGAGGTTGGTGATCTGCACCCCGGAGTCCTGGAACATGGCGTCCACGACCTCGCGAGTCTGCCAGCTCGTGGCCTCCAGCACCGCCCGCGCGAGGTGCGCCTTCGTGACGTACCGCGTCAGGCCGGTGACTACGCCGCGCGCGTCGGAGCGCCAGTACGGCGCGAACAGACCGGAGAAGGCCGGCACGATGTACGCGCCGCCGTTGTCCTCGACGCTCGCCGCCAGCGTCTCTATCTCGTCCGCGCCGCGGATGATGCCGAGCTGGTCGCGGAACCACTGCACCAGCGCGCCCGTGATCGCGATCGAGCCCTCCAGACAGTAGACCGGCGCCTCGTCGCCGATCTTGTACCCCATGGTCGTGAGCAGGCCGTTCTTCGACGGCACCGGCCGATTGCCGGTGTTGAGCAGCAGGAAGCTGCCCGTGCCGTAGGTGTTCTTCGCCGTGCCCACGTCGTAGCAGGCCTGTCCGAACACAGCCGCCTGCTGGTCACCCAGCGCCGAGGCCACGGGCACACCCGCCAGCTGGCCCACGGCGGTTCCGTAGACCTCGGAGGAGGACCTGATCTCCGGCAGTACGGCCTCGGGGATGTTCATGGCGGTCAGGAGCGCGGGGTCCCACTGGAGCGTCTCCAGGTTCATCAGCATCGTGCGCCCCGCATTGGTGACGTCGGTGACGTGCCGCCCGCCGTCCGTGCCCCCGGTCAGGTTCCAGATCAGCCAGGAGTCGATGGTGCCGAAGGCGATCTCGCCACGCTCGGCCCGGGCCCTGAGACCGGGCACGTTGTCGAGCAGCCAGGCCGCCTTGGGGCCGGAGAAGTAGCTCGCCAGCGGCAGCCCGGTCTGCTCGCGGAAACGATCCTGCCCGTCGGATCCCCCGAGTTCGTTGCACAGTGCAGCCGTCCGGGTGTCCTGCCAGACGATCGCGTTGTGCACGGGCTTGCCCGTGGCGCGGTCCCACAGCACCGTCGTCTCGCGCTGGTTGGTGATGCCGAGCGCGCTGAGCTGGTCGGCGCGCAGTCCCGCCTTCGCGATCGCGCCCGCGACCACGGCCTGCACCTTGGACCAGATCTCCGTGGCGTCGTGCTCCACCCAGCCGGGCTTGGGGAAGATCTGGCGGTGCTCGCGCTGGTCCACGGCGACGATCGCGCCGTCCTGGTCGAAGACGATGCAACGGCTGGACGTGGTGCCCTGGTCGATCGCGGCGACGTACTGCTGAGCGGTGTCCGTCATGACGTCCCCTTCGTCAAAGGGTCAGAAGGCTGCTTTGTACACAAGGGCCGCCAGCGCCCCGCCGATCAGCGGACCCACCACGGGTATCCAGGCGTAGCCCCAGTCGGAGGAACCCTTGTTGGGGATCGGCAGCACGGAGTGGGTGAGGCGCGGGCCGAGGTCGCGGGCGGGGTTGATCGCATAGCCGGTCGGCCCGCCGAGAGAAAGGCCGATGCCGACGACGAGCAGAGAGACGAGCAGGATGCCGATACCCGAGCCGTACGCGGTCGTGCCGGGTATCGGGCCGATGCCGGTGCCGAGGTTCTTGCCGAAGAACAGGATGGGCAGCACCAGGCCCATGGTCGCGATGATCTCGGTGATCAGGTTGGCGGCCGGATTGCGGATCTCGGGAGCCGTGGAGAAGATCCCGAGCGTGGGCAGCGCCTTGTCCTCCTCCGCATTGGCCTGGAACTGGGCGAAGTAGAGCAACCAGGTCAGTACGGCCCCGAGGATCGCGCCCGCCATCTGACCCAGCAGGTAGTACGGCACGTCGCCCCAGCGGGTGATGCCGGCGATGGCGAGACCGAGGGTCACCGCCGGATTGAGATGTCCGCCCGACTTCGGGGCGGCGGTGTAGGCGCCGGCCAGCACGCCGAACCCCCAGCCGAAGGCGATGACGACCCAGCCCGCGCCCTGGGCCTTGGAGTGGTTGAGCGTGACGGCGGCGCAGACACCCGCGCCGAACAGGATGAGGATGGCCGTTCCGATCAACTCGCGGACGATGATGCTTCCATGGGTCATGGCGGCTCCTGGGCCCTCGCCCGGGGCGGTTCCGCCCCGTGTCCGTCCTCCGTGCAGGGTGCGTGTCCCTTGGCGACTTCAGCCGAAGGCAGGGCAGGTCCCGTGCCCCGCCCGGCGTCCGCGACGAGCGTGCCTGTACAGCGGAATCGCCCGGCGGGGGACGGCCCATGCGGAGGCGGGGCCTCAGGGGCGCATCACATGAAGGCGCCTGCGACCGCGATGCCGACTGACATCCGGAAGTTTTCACCGGCACCCACAGAGCGTCAAGGCCGGTGACGGCAACGGTTGCGGCCGACCCTCTCGGACCGGCGCCACAGGGCGGCCCGAGGCCGCCGTCGGGCCGGGGACCACCGGACCGGTCGTCACGCACCGCTGACCACCAGGCCCTGGTGACGCTCAGCCCCAGGCCGCTTGGCCGGCCTCGGCCCGGGCCCCCGAGGAGCCGCGGCGTATCTCGTGGCCCGGCAGACCGGCCCGGCCCAGCACCCAACTGGCACCGCTCAGTGCCTTGGCCGCCTGCTTGAGCGGAGCGAGACAGGCGGCCGCCTGGCGGTGGTCGGTGACACTGCCGGGCGGGCACAGCACCGTGGCCAGTGAGAGGGTGACGGCGCGTCCGGCGGCCGACCACGACGCGTCCAGGACCGATTCGGCCAGCGGGCCGAGGCCCTCCGGATCCGCCAGCACCAGGAAGTCGTCCCCGCCGATGTGTCCCACGCGCGTGCTCCCGGACGCGGCGCCCTGCAACGCCTGCCCGACCGCACGGATCAGCTCGTCCCCGGCGGCGAACCCCGCCCCGTCGTTGACCTGCTTGAAGTGGTCGACGTCCAGCCAGCTCAGCGCGAACATCCGCCCGTCGGCGATGCGCCGGTCCACCTCGCCGGTGATCGCGTCCGAACCGGGCAGCCGGGTCAGCGGATTGAGCCCCGCCGCCTCCTCGACCCGGCTCTCGGCCAGTGCCCGTACGAGATCCGCGAGCCGGACGACCCCTACGCACCGCCCGTGGTGGTCGACCACTGCGACGTCGTCCGAGGTGCGGTCCCGCTCTCCGTCCGCGACCACGTCGAGGACCTCCCACGCCGTGGCGTCGACCCCGACCGTACGCGGCGGATCGCCGAGCTTCGCCGCGGGCCGGTCGGCGTACAGCGCATGCCCGTAGCGTCCCGACATCGACAGCAGGAAGCGCGAGCGGTGCACGGAACGGACCGGCACCCCGGCCGGGTCGACCAGCAGCACCCCGGACACGTCGGGGGAGCCGGTGAGCAGCGCCCGCACCTGTCCGGCCGGGGCCGTCGCGGGCAGCAACGCGGCCGGTCGCAGAAACTGCCGCACTGAAGGCCCGGTGCGCTGTGTGGACGGCACCGCGGAAGACAGCGTCGGAAGGTATACGTCCGCTACCGGGAGCCGGGACGGGGGCGCGAAGAGTTCGCCCTGCGCCAACTGGGCCCCGGCCGCCATCACGGCCGCGTACTGCCGCTCGGTCTCCACCCCCTCGACCGACAGCAGCGCGCCCAGTTCCTCGCACAGCGTGCGCATGGCCCGCACCGCCGCCGGCCGTGTCACCAGGGACACGTCGAGTTTCATCAGATCCGGTGCCAGGTCCGAGAGCAGCCTCAGGGGTATGTCGCCGTCGCCGATTCCGTCCGCGCTGATCCGGAAGCCCTCCCCGCGCAGCACGGCGACGGCCTCCAGCAGCGCCCGGTGCGGCACGTGCGTGTACGGCGGTCCGACGTCGACCGTCACCTCCCAGGGCAGCCGTCCCGCCTCACGCACGGCATCCCGCAGTGCGGCGAGGCCCCCGAGGTCGGCGAGGGTCCCGGCGAACACGTTGACGTGCAGGGGCAACAGGGCTTCCATCCGCGCCGCGGCGCGGATCGCCAAGGCGGCCAGGTTCCCGTCGAGTTCGGGGTCCCGGCGGGCCTGGGCCAGGACGTCGCCGGTCTCCGGGCGTGCGAGGATCTCCAGCGCGGTGACCCCTCCGGTCATCAGATTGACCACCGGCTGGAACGCGAAGCGGAGAGTATCCGTCCAGGAGGGCACGGGAGCATGATGGCGCCGTCGGTGCGTCCAGAGGCCCAGTTCATAACCTGTTCACACAGGATTCCCAGGTGGTCACGGAGCGTGTGAACAGACGCAAACGGCCTTCGCATATGTGCGAAGCCGCCGTCGGAACGACTCGGCGGGCCGCCCTGCCTGTCGCTCGCCCGCCCGGGACGCGGAAATCCCCTGCCGTGCCAGGCCGACATGCCGTGATCTGCAAGTGGTGATCACCGCACAGCGATCACCGCGGAGCCATGCCCGAACAGTCCTTGGTTCGCGCTGATCCCGACCCGGGCTCGCGCCACTTGCCGGTCGCCGGCATCTCCCCGCAACTGCCTGGTCAGTTCGCACACCTGGGCGATCGCCTGTGCCGGAACCGCCTCTCCGAAGGACGCGAGCCCACCGCTGACGTTGACGGGTATTCGCCCGCCGAGCGACGTCGCGCCCTCACGCAGTAGCTTCGCCGCCGCCCCCTCCGCGCACAGACCCAGATCCTCGTACCACTGCAACTCCAAGGCCGTGGACAGGTCGTAGACCTCGGCGAGGGAAAGGTCCTCCGGCCCGATGCCCGCCTCCTCGTAGGCGGTACGCGCGATCGAGGCACGGAACGTCTCTTCGGGCTGTCCCGCCTCCGCGACCGAGTCCGTCGCGATGTCCGGCAGATCCAGCACGGTGTTGGGAAAGCGTGGTGTGACCGTCGACACCGCCCGGACGCGCACCGGCGCGGCCGCTCCGTGCCGGCGCGCGAACTCCATGCTGGACAGCACGAGTGCCGCGCCGCCGTCCGAGGTCGCGCAGATGTCGAGCAGCCGCAGGGGGTCGGCCACGACGGCCGAGGCGGCGACCTCGTCCACGGTGACCCGCTTGCGGTAGCGGGCGTACGGATTCAACGCACCCAGGGCCGCGTTCTTCACTTTGACCTGGGCGAAGTCGTCGACCGTGTCCCCGTGGAGCGCCATGCGCCGGCGTGCGTACAGCCCGAAGTACGTCGGGTTCGTCGCTCCGAGGACCCGAAACCTCAGCCAGTCGGGATCGTCTGGCCGGTCGCCGCCCGCCGGGCGGAAGAAGCCCTTGGGTGCCGACTCCGCGCCGACCACCAGCACCACGTCCGCGAGCCCCGCAAGGATCTGGGCCCGCGCCGCGTTGACGGCTTGAGCCCCTGACGCGCAGGCCGCGTACACGCTCGCGGCCCGGGCACCCTGCCATCCCAGGGCCTTGGCGAACGTCGCCCCCGCCACATGACCCGGATAGCCGCCCCGCACCGTGGCGGCACCCACGACAGAGCCGACGTCCCGCCAGTCGATCCCCGCGTCGGCGAGCGCCGCACGCGCCGCCACCGTCCCGTACTCGACGAAGCTCCGCCCCCATTTGCCCCAGGGGTGCAGACCCGCTCCGAGCACCGCCACATCGTTCGTCACGCCGCCACCCCCGTCGGCCGCCAGTGCCACGTCGTCCAGGTCGTCTCCGCGTCCTCGGACAGCACGCCGGGTACGACCCGCATCTCCATGCCCACCGCCAGATCGGCGACGGTCACTCCCGGAACGGCTTGCCCGAGCACCACGATCCGCTCTGCTTCCAGTTCCACCGCGACCAACGCGTAGGGCTCCCACGGAAGTTCCACATTCGTCACATAGGGTGACGGGGGTCGGTAGCGGGCGTCGGTGTATGACCAGATCCGCCCGACTTTGGACAGAGGCACTGCGATGAGGTCGCCGCCCTCGCAGCCGGGATTCCGGCACAGGACGTCCTCCCGCGGAAAGTACACCGAGCCGCACGCGGCACAGCGCGTGCCGACGAGGTGGAAGTCGTCCTCGTCACCGGCGAACCACCCGGCCACCACGGGTGCGAGTTCATGTGGCATCGCGCCTCCCGGTCAGAGGTCTGACGGAGTGTCAGAAATGAAGTGTGCCACGGCCTCCAGAAATCCGGCAGGCGTCGCGACGGACCGCCGCCCGGCCAGGGCAGGCGCCCTCCGTGTCATCGGATACAGTCCGCCCGTGTCCGAATCCCCGTTCCCATCAGCCGACTCCGTGCCCGGCTCCCACTGTTCGAGCTGCGGAGCGCCCTACGGAGAGGGCATCTCCGGCTGGCCCCGTACCTGCGCCGCCTGCGGCACGGTGACCTACCGCAATCCGCTGCCCGTCGCGGTGGCGCTCCAGCCCGTGTACGACGCCCAAGGCACGGCCCTGATCGTCATCACCCGGACCATCCCTCCCGCGCGCGGCGGCGTCGCGTTGCCCGGAGGGTTCATCGACCACCGTGAGGACTGGCGGCATGCGGTCGTCCGGGAGCTCAAGGAGGAGACCGGCATCGACGCGGCAGCGCGCGATGTGCGGCTCGTCGACGCGATGAGCTCACCCGACGGCCATCTGCTGCTCTTCGGACTCCTCTCCGAGCGTCCGACGGCCGACCTGCCGCCGTCCGTCGGCACGGAGGAGACGACGGGCTGGCACCTTCTGCGCCGGCCGGCCCAACTCGCCTTCCCGCTGCACACACTCGCCGCGCAGGGCTGGTTCGAGGGCCGCTACCTGTGAGCCGGCGACGGGACGGCACCTGAGCCGTCCCGCCCTCGGTCCCCACCCGGGGCCGCCTCTACGCACGCCCCGCCCCGTGTCACCCGCGGCCGAGTCCCCGCACGCGTACCGGGTACGCGGGCTCGGTCCGGCCTTCCCGGCCGTCCCGCCGCACCACGACCCGACGGCCCTTCCAGCGCGTCACATAGCGTTCGGTCTCCGGCTCGTCCCAGCCGTCGCCCGGGTCCGGCACCACCAGGCCGCCCCCGGACCTCCCGCGCGCGGGTGCCCAGACCTCGAGCTCCAGGCCGCCCTCCTCACCCCGCACGGGCAGCACGGCACCGGCGCGCGCGAACACCGGGATCCGTGCCATGGAGACATCGACCACCACCGGGCCCGGCCCCTGGTACGCCTCCTCCGTCGCCGTGTCGTACCAGCGACCCCGCGGCAGCAGCACCGTCCGCCGCTCAGCGTTGGGATCCAGCACCGGTGCCACCAGGAGACTGTCGCCGAGCAGGAAGGCGTCCTCGCAGTCCCGCAGCGCCCGGTCCTCGGGCGCCCCCCACCACAGCGGCCGGACATAGGGCGCCCCCGTGCGGCGGGCCAGATGTGCCAGCGTGACGAAGTACGGCAGCAGACGGCGCCGTTCGGCGAGCGCCACACGCGCGTGCCCCAGGACGTCGGCACCGAACTCCCAGGGCTCGCGGCGCCCGGCCCGGATGCTCGCGTGCGTACGGAACAGCGGCAGGTACGAGGCCAGCTGGAACCAGCGCAGATACAGCTCGGGCGACGGGCTCCCGTCGAAGCCGCCCACGTCCGGGCCTGAGTACGGCACCCCGCACAGCCCGAGCCCCAGCACCAGGGACAGCGAGGCGCGCAGCCCGGGCCAGCCCGTGGCCACGTCCCCGGACCAGGTCCCCCCGTAGCGCTGCATCCCCACCCAACCCGAGCGCGAGAAGAGAAAGGGTCTCTCCTCGGGAGCCAGACTCCGCAGGCCTTCGTACCCGGCCCGGGCCATGCACAGCGCATACACGTTGTGCGCCTCCCGGTGGTCCCCCCCACGCCCCTCCAACGCGTGCCGGGCCGAGCGGGGCAGCGTGTTCTCCCCGAAGGCCGTGAACGACACCGGTTCGTTCATGTCGAGCCACAGACCCGCGAAGCCCTGCGCGAGACGCTCCTCCAGGAGCCCGCCCCACCACTGCCGCACGCGCGCGTGCGTGAAGTCCGGGTAGACCACCTTCCCGGGCCACACCACCCCTTCGACCACCCGGCCCGAGGCGTCCCGTACGAACGCGTCCTCGGCGCTCCCGCTGTCGAACACCGGCTCGCCCGACGCGGCCCGGACCGCCGGGTCCACGATCGAGACCAGGCGGACGCCGTGCCGGCCCAACTCCTCGACGAACTGCGGCAGCTTCGGGAAGCGCTCCCGGTCGACCGTGAACACCCGGTGGGCGTCGTAGTGATCGATGTCCAGATGGACGGCGTCGAGCGGAAGGTCGTGCTCCTGATAACCCGCGACGATACGCCGCACCTCCTGCTCGCTGCCGAAGCCCCACCGTGCGTGATGGTGTCCCAGGGCCCACGCGGGCGGCACGGCCGGCGCCCCGGTCAGCGACGCCCAGACCAGCAGTACGCGTGCGGGGGCGCCCACCATCACCCAGCAGCGCAGCGGCCCGCCGTCCATCCGCACCTCGCAGGTGCCGGCCCGGTCGTGCCCGGAACCCGCACCCTCCTCACCCTCGCGCAGGGCCACCGTGCCGTCCCACGACGAGTCGAGGAACATGAGATGGGTACCTGCGTCGGCGACCACCATCTGCACCGGCATGGTGATGTACAGCGGGTCGTCGCCGGGCCCGAAAGGCCGGCCCGGGTCCGTGTTCCACAACCGATACGTCCCGTCCCGCAACCGCGGGCCCGTGGCCCGTGCGCCCAGCCCGAAGAACCGGGCGTCCGCGGCCACCTCGGACCGTTGCATCCAGCGCGCACCGCCCCCGCCCGAGGGCTCCCACCAGCGAGGCGGTAGATCCCGGCGCAGCGTCACCCCGCCCGGCGTGCGCACCTCGATCGCGCCGTGCCGTGAGACCACGACCGTGACACGCTCCGCCACGACCCGCCAGCCATCGTCCTTGTCCGGCTCCAGCACGGCCCGCGGATCCGGCTCCGGACAGCGGCCCGCCAACGCGTACGACGGCTCTGGCTCCGCCCCGTCCCAGCCCCAGAACACGGCCCCGTTCACGGCGACCGTGATCCGCAGCTCGGTCCGGGTGAACCGCACGACACCACCACCGGGACCGGGCTCCGCGCTCTGCACGAGACCCGGCACCCGCGCCCGCTCCGCCCCTCGTCGCGGCAACCCGGCCGCGTCGGCACGCCTCCTGCGCCACGCGGCCCGCACGGTGCGTAGGCGCTGCACCGCACCCCCCGAACCGACCGCCTTCACCGAACGCACCAGGTCACGACCGTCCATACTCCTCACCCTGTCATCGACGTCCCCATATGCGGGCGCCGTTCAACTGCCGTTCACCCGTGCTGGGAGCACAGCTTCACGATGCCAACTATGTGGGGGACACCCTGGTGTAGAAGTCGATCACATGGCATCGTCCGTGTCAGCCGCGTAACGCGCACAACCCAGCACGTGCGCGACTCACGCACACGACGCGTACAGTCCGGGAGCCGCCCCATGACCTCAGCGAACGCCACGCCGCTCTGGCGGCCCGACGCCGACCGTATCGCCCGGGCCCAGATCACCAGGTTCCAGGCCTGGGCGGCCGAACGCCACGGTGCCCCCTCCGAGGGCGGTTACGCGGCCCTGCACCGCTGGTCGGTGGACGAGCTGGACACCTTCTGGAAGGCCGTCACGGAGTGGTTCGACGTACGGTTCTCCACCCCCTACGCGCGCGTGCTCGGCGACCGCTCCATGCCGGGCGCCGAATGGTTCCCCGGAGCGACACTCAACTACGCCGAACACGCCCTCCGCGCCGCGGACAGCCGCGCCGACGAACCGGCCCTCCTCGCGGTCGACGAGACCCATGAGCTCCGCCCGGTCACCTGGTCCGAGCTGCGGCGCCAGGTCGGCTCGCTCGCCGCCGAACTGCGCGCCCTCGGCGTACGCCCGGGAGACCGCGTCAGCGGCTACCTCCCCAACATCCCGCAGGCCGTCGTCGCCCTCCTCGCCACGGCCGCCGTCGGCGGAGTGTGGACCTCCTGCGCCCCCGACTTCGGCGCGCGCAGCGTCCTGGACCGCTTCCAGCAGGTCGAACCCGTCGTCCTGTTCGCCGTCGACGGCTACCGCTACGGCGGCAAGGAACACGACCGCCGCGAGATCGTCGCCGAGCTGCGCCGCGAACTGCCTACCCTGCGCGCCGTCGTCCACATCCCGCAGCTCGGCTCCGAGGCCCCCGAAGGCGCCTTGGACTGGTCGGCCCTGACCTCGGCGGACATGGAGCCTGTCTTCGAACAGGTGCCGTTCGACCACCCGCTGTGGGTGCTGTACTCCTCGGGCACGACCGGCCTGCCCAAGGCCATCGTCCAGTCCCAGGGCGGCATCCTGGTCGAGCACCTCAAGCAGCTGGGCCTGCACTGCGACCTCGGCCCCGAGGACCGCTTCTTCTGGTACACGTCCACCGGCTGGATGATGTGGAACTTCCTCGTCTCCGGCCTTCTCACGGGCACCACGATCGTCCTCTACGACGGCAGCCCAGGGCATCCCGACACGGGCGCCCAGTGGGGCGTCGCCGAACGCACCGGAGCCACCCTCTTCGGGACCTCCGCGGCCTACGTCATGGCCTGCCGCAAGGCGGGTGTGCGCCCGGCGCGCGACTACGACCTCTCCCGGGTGCAGTGCGTGGCCACCACGGGTTCCCCGCTCCCGCCGGACGGCTTCAGCTGGCTGCACGACGAGGTCCGCGACGACCTGTGGATCGCCTCTGTCAGCGGCGGCACCGACGTGTGCTCCTGCTTCGCCGGAGCCGTCCCGACACTCCCGGTGTACATCGGCGAACTCCAGGCCCCCGGCCTCGGCACCGACCTGCAGTCCTGGGATCCCAACGGCAACCCGGTCATCGACGAGGTCGGCGAGCTGGTCGTCACCAAGCCCATGCCCTCCATGCCGATCCGCTTCTGGAACGACCCCGACGGCAGCCGCTACCGCGACAGCTACTTCGACATGTATCCGGGAGTGTGGCGCCACGGCGACTGGATCACGCTCACCTCCCGCGGTTCCGTGATCATCCACGGCCGGTCGGACTCCACGCTCAACCGCCAGGGTGTGCGCATGGGCTCGGCCGACATCTACGAGGCCGTCGAACGCCTCCCAGAGATCAAGGAATCCCTCGTCATCGGTGTCGAGCAGCCCGACGGGGGCTACTGGATGCCCCTCTTCGTGCACCTGACTCCCGGATCCGTCCTGGACGACCCGCTGCTGGACCGCATCAAGAGGACCATCCGCGAAGAGCTCTCGCCGCGCCACATCCCCGACGAGATCATCGAGGTCCCGGGCGTCCCGCACACCCTCACGGGCAAGCGGATCGAGGTCCCGGTCAAACGCCTCATGCAGGGCACCCCTCTGGAGAAGGCCGTCAACCCCGGCTCGATCGACGACCTCGACCTGCTCCGCTTCTACGAGGACCTGGCCCGCAAACGCCCCTGACGCACCGCCGCGTCCCACCGCGCCCAGCTTGCGGTGAGGCGCCGCCCGCCGCCCGCCGGTCACCGCGACCGGCGGGCGTTGTCAGTGGCGCTCATTACTGTGTGTGATGACCGATCGACTGTTTGTAGGGGGAGCCATGACACACACCGAGCACCGGACCATGCGACGCGTTCTGCGCCGCGAGATCGCCGGCACCATCGGCCTGCTGACCGACGAACACGACTTCATCGCGATGCGGCGCTACCGCACCTTCACCTTCGACGACCACGCGACCTACCTCCAGCAGGTGGAAGCCCTGTTGAGGACCCTGGCCGCCCAGGGCACCCACACCACGGTCGCCCTCTTCGACCCGGAGGAGTACGCGCAGTTCTGCGCCGACAGCGGCCTGGAACCCGACGCCCCGTCCAGCCGCACTCGCTTCACGGCGGAACTGGCCGCCACCGGAGCGGCCGTCCCGTACGAGGGCCAGCCGCTGGACGAACTCGTCCCGGACCTGGTCGACGAAGCCGTCCGTCAGGCCACCTGGCAGTACGCGACGACCGTGCTGGCCCACCTCGAGACCTGTGCCTCCTGCGGGGAGGACATCGGACACGCCGCCTTCGCCCATGCCTCGCGGCTCCTCACCCGCATCCTCGACACCGCGAGCCCGGGCCACCGCCACCTCGTCTGCAGTGTGTCGGCGCAACCCGAAACCCTCGTCGCGGTGCTCCACGCAGACGAGGACCCCGACGGCACGAACCGCATCGACGAGACGGAGGCCCTCGAATTCACCACCGTCCTCGCGCTGGGCGTCGCCACCCACGCGGCCGGCGGACTCGTCATGCGCACCACCGCACCTGACGGGACGGACCGCGTCTACGGCTGGCGCCTGCGCGGTGAGCGACTGGAACCGCTCACCGCCGGCGAGGTGTTCGACGCCTACTGCACCGACGTCGAGTCCGGCGACCTGGTCGCACCCGAATCCGGCGTCGACTACAGCACCCCGCCCGACCTCGGCGACGACGGACCCATGACGGGCCACGCCCATTGAAGGCGCCCCACACCCGAGCCGAGGCAGTTCCCCGCCGATCACAAGGAGGAGCCTGAACGGGCGAAGGGCGCCCCACCCACAGGTGGAGCGCCCTGACCACACGAAGATCGACGCTATGAAGCGCCCCGGCTACTCGCCGGACAGCACCGCCTGAGCCGCCTTGCGCGCGTCGTCGGCCGTGTCGGCCGCACGCGCGGCCGCCGCGGCGCGCTCGCACTGCGCCAGCGTGTACTTCGCCAGCGTGGCCCGCACATACGGAATCGACGCCGCACCCATCGACAAGGAGGTGACACCCAGGCCGGTCAGCACACACGCCAGCAGCGGGTCCGAGGCGGCCTCGCCGCACACACCACAGCTCTTGCCCTCGGCCTTGGCCGACTCGGCGGACAGCGCGACCAGGTCGAGCAGCGCGGGCTGCCACGGGTCCTGCAGACGCGAGACCGCACCCACCTGCCGGTCCGCGGCGAACGTGTACTGCGCGAGGTCGTTCGTCCCGAGGGACAGGAACTCGACCTCCTGCAGAATCGAGCGCGCGCGCAGCGCGGCCGACGGAATCTCCACCATCGCGCCGAACTTCGCTTGGAGCCCTGCCTCACGGCACGCGTCCGCGAACGCCTTCGCGTCAGTGCGGTCGGCGACCATGGGCGCCATGACCTCGAGATAGACCGGCAGCCCCTCGGCAGCCTTCGCGAGGGCGGTCAGCTGCGTGCGCAGCACCTCCGGGTGGTCCAGCAGCGTCCGCAGACCCCGCACGCCCAGCGCCGGGTTCGGCTCGTCGGCCGGAGTCAGGAAGTCCAGAGGCTTGTCCGCACCCGCATCGAGCACACGTACGACCACGCGACCTTCGGGGAAGGCCTCCAGTACCTGCCGGTAGGCCTCGACCTGCTTCTCCTCGGACGGCGCGTTCTTGCTGTCGTCCAGGAACAGGAATTCCGTGCGGAACAGACCGACACCTTCGGCACCGGCCTCGAGGGCCGCCGGCACGTCCGCGGCACCACCGACGTTCGCCAGCAGAGGCACCTTGTGCCCGTCTGCGGTGGCTCCCGGCCCGCTGGAGGCCGCAAGGGCGGCCTTGCGCTCGGCGGCCGCCGCCTTGAGCTGTGCCTTCTTCTCGTCGCTCGGGTGCACGAAGATCTCGCCGGTGCTGCCGTCGACGGCGATCACCGTGCCCTCGCCCAGCTCGCCCGCACCCGGCAGCGCCACAACGGCGGGGACACCCAGAGCGCGCGCCAGGATTGCGCTGTGGCTGGTCGGCCCGCCTTCCTCAGTGACGAAGCCGAGTACCAGGGCCGGATCCAACAGCGCGGTATCGGCAGGCGCGAGGTCACGGGCGACGAGGACGTACGGCTCGTCGCTGTCCGGGACGCCCGGCATGGGAACCCCGAGAAGGCGGGCGACGATACGGTTCCGCACGTCGTCAAGGTCGGCCACGCGCCCGGCGAGGTACTCCCCGGCGCCGGCCAGCAGCTCCCGGTACGAGGCGAACGCGTCGTACACGGCGCGTTCCGCCGTGCTGCCCACGGCTATCCGACGGTCCACGTCCGCCATGAGCTCGGGGTCCTGGGCCATCAGGGCCTGGGCCTCCAGCACGGCCTGTGCCTCGCCACCGGCCAGATTGCCGCGCGCGGTCAGGTCGGCTGCCACGGCTTCGACGGCCTGGCGTGCGCGCCCCTGCTCGCGCTCCGCCTCCTCGCCGGGGATCTGCTTCGCCGGCGGTTCCAGCACCGCCGTTCCCATGTGCCGGACCTCGCCGATCGCCACACCGTGGCTCACACCGACGCCTCGCAGCGTTGTCTCCATCTCACCCGTCTCCGAATCGTGCGGCTTCCCCGCCACCGCGATGGTTGTCTGTCGTGCCGTTCACCACGGCACGGGTCTCACTGCCAGGCGAAGAGCTGGTCGCCCGCCTTCACATCGCCGTCCTCGCGGAGGCCAGAGAGGACGTCGGGCGTGGCCTCCAGAGCCACGACGGGGCACACCGCGGACTTGCCGGCCTGCTCCACGGCGGCCGGGTTCCAGCGCACGATGGCCTGGCCACGTGCAACGGTGTCGCCCTTGTTGACCAGCAGCTCGAAGCCCTCACCGTTCAGCTGCACGGTGTCGATGCCCAAGTGGGTCAGCACACCATGTCCCTCTCCGTCGACCACGACGAATGCGTGGGGATGGAGCGAGACGATGATTCCGTCCACGGGGGCGACGGCCTCCATGGGCTCACGCACGGGGTCGATCGCCATGCCGGGTCCGACCATCGCTCCGGAGAAGACGGGGTCGGGCACTGCGGCAAGTGCGATCGCGCGCCCTGCGAGAGGGGACGTCACGGTGGTCATGGGAAGCCTCCCAGGGGT
Organism: Streptomyces sp. NPDC052036; assembly: GCF_040680495.1. Classification (NCBI taxonomy): domain Bacteria; kingdom Bacillati; phylum Actinomycetota; class Actinomycetes; order Kitasatosporales; family Streptomycetaceae; genus Streptomyces; species Streptomyces sp. NPDC052036. Next base: position 130,705 of record NZ_JBFAWW010000022.1, read on the forward strand.
GGAGATCTAGATGGGCCGTCACTGCCTATCCCGGACGGCGCACTGGGCAGCAGCGTATGTCATATGAAGTGACGGTTCCGCATGAGACGTAGGGGTTGACGGACCTCAGGACGCGGCCCGCTTCATTTGCACCGCGGCATGGCCGCGTGTACAGTCGTACTCCTGCCTGGGGGCGGGTGACGTGATCACACGTCGCTGCCCGGCAGCACCCAACTTGTCAGATCCTATCTCGGGATCCTTTCTGCATGTCTGCAGAACGGTGGTCAGGGAGACGGAAAAACGCTGATAGAGTCGGGAAAGCCGGAAAGGGAAACGCGGGAGCGGGAACCTGGAAAGCGCCGAGGAAATCGGGTCGAGAAAAGATCTGATAGAGTCGG
>NZ_JBFAWW010000023.1:0-120415 GCF_040680495.1 Streptomyces sp. NPDC052036
GCCAGCGCCGGGGCGTCGTTGGTGCCGTCACCGGTCATCGCCACCAGCTTGCCGCCGGCCTGCTCCCGCTTGATCAGCGCCATCTTGTCCTCGGGCGTCGCCTCCGCCAGGAAGTCGTCCACACCCGCTTCCTGCGCGATCGCCTTCGCCGTCAGCGGGTTGTCACCCGTGATCATGACCGTCTTGATACCCATACGGCGCAGTTCCTCGAACCGCTCACGCATGCCGTCCTTGACGACGTCCTTGAGGTGGATGACACCCAGGACACGCGCACCGCGCTCGTCGTTCACGGCGACCAGAAGCGGAGTACCGCCCGCCTCGGAGATGCGGTTGGCCAGGGTGTCGGCGTCCTGGGCGACGGTGCCGCCCTGCTCGCGGACCCAGGCGATGACCGAACCCGCCGCGCCCTTGCGGATCTTCCTGCCGTCCACGTCCACACCCGACATACGGGTCTGCGCGGTGAAAGCGATCCACTCGGCATGCGCCAGCTCACCCTGGTGCCGCTCACGCAGCCCGTACTTCTCCTTCGCCAGCACCACGACCGAACGCCCCTCGGGCGTCTCGTCCGCCAGCGAGGACAACTGCGCCGCGTCGGCGACCTCCGCCTCCGTCGTGCCGCGCACCGGCACGAACTCCGCCGCCTGACGGTTGCCCAGCGTGATGGTGCCGGTCTTGTCCAGCAGCAGCGTGGAGACATCACCCGCAGCCTCCACCGCACGCCCCGACATCGCCAGCACATTGCGCTGGACCAGACGGTCCATGCCCGCGATACCGATCGCGGACAGCAGCGCACCGATCGTGGTCGGGATCAGACACACCAGCAGCGCCACCAGCACCACCATCGTCAGATGGGTACCGGCATAGTCCGCGAACGGCGGCAGCGTCGCACACGCCAGGAGGAAAACGATCGTCAGCGAGGCCAGCAGAATGTTCAGCGCGATCTCGTTCGGCGTCTTCTGCCGCGCCGCGCCCTCCACCAGACTGATCATCCGGTCGATGAACGTCTCACCCGGCTTCGTCGTGATCTTGATGACGATCCGGTCCGAGAGGACCTTCGTCCCGCCCGTCACCGCCGACCGGTCACCACCGGACTCACGGATCACCGGAGCCGACTCACCGGTGATCGCGGACTCGTCGACGGAAGCCACACCCTCGATGACGTCACCGTCACCGGGGATGATGTCGCCCGCCTCACACACCACCAGATCACCGATCTTCAGATCCGTGCCCGGGACCTGCTCCTCGGTGCCGCCCACCAGACGCCGCGCAATGGTGTCGGTCTTGGCCTTGCGCAACGTGTCCGCCTGCGCCTTGCCACGGCCCTCGGCGACCGCCTCCGCCAGATTCGCGAAGATGACCGTCAGCCACAGCCAGGCACTGATCGCCCAGCCGAACCAGTCACCCGGATCCTTGAAGGAGAACACCGTGGTCAGGACCGAACCGATCCACACCACGAACATCACCGGCGACTTGACCATCACCCGCGGATCGAGCTTGCGCAGAGCATCCGGCAGCGACCTGACCAACTGCTTCGGATCAAAGAGGCCCGCACCGACACGGCCCTCATCCTTGTGCCCGGTCGGGACGTCGCTGTGCGGCGCCCGGGTGGGAGTGGCTGTGGACATGGAGTCCTCTGACTTCTCTATACGGGTACTCATGACGCCAGCCCCTCGGCCAGCGGACCCAGCGCAAGTGCCGGGAAGTAGGTCAGACCAGTGATGATCAGGATCGCGCCCACGAGAAGACCCGTGAACAACGGCTTCTCCGTGCGCAAGGTGCCCGCGGTCACCGGCACCGGCTTCTGCTCCGCCAGCGAACCCGCCAGCGCCAGCACGAACACCATCGGCAGGAAACGGCCCAGCAGCATCGCCAGCCCGGTCATCGTGTTGTACCAGTCGGTGTTCGCGTTCAGACCCGCGAAAGCCGAACCGTTGTTGTTCGCCGCCGACGTGAAGGCATACAGCACCTCGGAGAAACCGTGCGCGCCAGGATTGAGCATGGAGTGCGGCGGCGTCGGCAGCGCCATGGACGCCGCGGTGAACACCAGCACCAGCGCCGGGGTGATCAGGATGTAGATCGCCGCGAGCTTGATCTCACGGGAACCGATCTTCTTGCCCAGATACTCCGGGGTCCGCCCCACCATCAGACCGGCGATGAACACCGCGATGACCGCCATGATCAAAATGCCGTACAGGCCCGAACCGGTGCCGCCGGGCGCGATCTCGCCGAGCATCATGCTCAGCATCGTGATCCCGCCGCCCAGGCCCGTGAAGGAGGAGTGGAAGGAGTCCACCGCACCGGTCGAGGTGAGCGTGGTCGCCACCGCGAAGATCGACGAACCGCCGACCCCGAAACGGACCTCCTTGCCCTCCATCGCCGCGCCCGCAGCCTGCAGGGCCGGCCCGTGATGGGCGAACTCCGACCACATCATCAGCGCGGTGAAACCGAGCCAGATCGTGCCCATCGTGGCCAGGATCGCGTAGCCCTGCTTCACCGAACCCACCATCACACCGAACGTGCGGGTCAGCGAGAACGGGATCACCAGCAGCAGGAAGATCTCGAACAGGTTCGTGAACGGCGTCGGGTTCTCAAACGGGTGCGCGGAGTTGGCGTTGAAGTAACCACCACCGTTGGTGCCCAGCTCCTTGATCGCCTCCTGCGAGGCCACCGCGCCACCGTTCCACTGCTGCGAGCCGCCCATGAACTGGCCGACCTCGTGGATACCCGCGAAGTTCTGGATCGCACCGCACGCCACCAGGACCACCGCCGCGATCACCGCACCCGGCACCAGGATCCGCACCGTGCCCCGCACCAGATCAGCCCAGAAGTTGCCCAGCTCACCCGTGCGCGACCGCACAAAACCACGCACCAGCGCCACCGCGACCGCGATACCCACCGCCGCGGAGACGAAGTTCTGCACCGCCAGACCAGCCGTCTGCACGACATGGCCCATCGTCTGCTCACCGTAGTACGACTGCCAGTTCGTGTTCGTCACGAACGACACCGCCGTGTTGAACGACTGCGCCGGGTTCACCGACGAGAAACCCAGCGAGCCCGGCAGCACACCCTGAAGCCGCTGCAGCAGATACAGGAAGACGACACCGGCCACGGAGAAGGCCAGCACCCCACGCAGATACGCCGGCCAGCGCATCTCCGCATCAGGATTGGCACCGATGCCCTTGTAGATCCACCTCTCGACACGCCAGTGCCTGTCCGAGGAGTAGACCCGGGCCATGTAGTTGCCGACGGGAATGTAGACCAGCGCCAGAGCGCCTATGAGAGCCAGCAGCTGAAGCACGCCGGCGAGTTCGGGACCCATGTCTGTTCTCAGAACCTCTCCGGGAAGATCAAGGCGAGGACGAGATAGCCCAGCAGGGCGACGGCCACGACAAGACCGACGATGTTCTCGGCAGTCACAGCTTCGTCACCCCCTTGGCGACGAGAGCCACCAGCGCGAAAGCCGCGAGCACGGTGACGACGAAGGCCACATCGGCCATCGTGAACTCCTGGAATGAGGTTCGGATCGGACGGGAACGGTTAGAGGAAACCGTCTTTCTGGCCGGATTCAGCTGCTGTTGATGCGTCCCTTACGGCGGCCGTAAAGCCTTTGACGGGACTCTTACGGACCCCGCTGTGACCTGGGACGAGGCGCGACCGTACGGCGCGCGGATTCGTCAGAACAGCCGGAAACGCAGCCGGCAGATCACCGCGTCGGTCTCCCGCCGCACGGCATGGGCGACCACGGCACCCCGCTGGTTCTGCAGCAGCCGCTGCCACAGCCGCTCCGGCTCGGTCTCGGGGATCAGGACGGTGACGCGGGTGGCGGGTTCCGCGGCGGTGACGTCACGGACGTACGCGGCGATCGGCCGGCCCAGGGCGCGCCGCTCGGCGGCCAGCCGGACCAGGGGCACACCGGGGTCCCACTCGGCCCAGGCGCGCTCCAGGGCGTGCTGCTGGGCGCGGTCCTCGGGATCGGGATGGCAGACGGTGACCGCGCGCACCTCGTCGCCGAGCGACGCGGCGGCGGTCAGCGCCTCAAAGGTGAGCCGGGACAGGGACGAGACGGGGACGATCACCAGGGAGCGGGCGCGGTGCGGCGCCTCCGGTATGCGGCCGAGGCCCAGGCGCTCGCCGATCCGGGCGTAGGCGCGGTGGACGGTCTCGAACGCGGCGACCAACAGCGGCAGCGCGATCGCGATCAGCCAGGCGCCGTCCGCGAACTTGGACGCGGTCACGACCACCGTGGCGACGGCGGTGAGCAAGGCTCCGAAGCCGTTGAGCAGCGCCTTGCCCCGCCACCCGCTGCTGCGCTCGGCGCGCCAGTGCCGGACCATGCCGACCTGCGCCACGGTGAAGCCGACGAACACACCGATCGCGAACAGCGGCACGAGCGTGTTGGTGTCGCCGCCGGAGAAGACAAGCAGCGCGGCGGAGACGAGGGCCAGGGCGAGCACCCCGTGGCGGTGGACCTGGCGGTCGGCCTTCAGGGCGAAGACATGCGGCAGATAGTTGTCGCGGGCCAGCAGCTTCAGCAACACCGGAAGGCCGCCGAAGGAGGTGTTCGCGGACAGCGCGAGCAGGATCATCGTCGCGAACTGGATGACGTAGAAGGCCCAGTTGTGGCCGAGCGAGGCGTCCGCGAGCTGAGCGAGGACCGTGACGCCCTCGACCGGCTGGAGATGGAAGCGGGAGATCAGCACCGACAGGCCGATCAGCATCAGTCCGAGTACGGCGCCGAGCGCCACCTCCGCGCGCTGGGCCCGCTTGACGCGCGGGACGCGGAAGGAGGGCACCGCGTTGGCGATGGCCTCGACGCCGGTCAGTGCGCTGCATCCCGAGGCGAAGGCCTTGAGCAGCAGCAGGGCGCCCACGGTGGTGGCGTTGTCCGCCAGGGCCGAGGCGTGTCCCGCCGCGGTGGCGGTGCTCGCCGGCCCGGAACGCAAGAGGCCGACCACGATCAGCACGAAGATCGCGCCGACGAAGACGGCGGTCGGCACGATGAACGCCTTCGCGGACTCCACGATGCCGCGCAGGTTGACGGCTGTGATCAGCACGAGCACGATCAGGCACAGCCACAGCCGGTCGTCGTACAGGCCCGGGAACGCGGACGTCAGGGCCGCCACGCCCGCCGTGACGGCGACGGCCACGTTCAGCACATAGTCCAGGACCAGCGAGGCCGCGGCCACCAGGCTCGTCCGCGCGCCCAGGTGCTTCTTCGCCACGGCGTAGGAGCCGCCGCCGTCCGGGAAGGCGGCGATGACCTGGCGGTACGAGGCCACGAGCACCGCCAGCAGGGCCGCGATGGCGAGTGTCACCGGCAGTGTGAACCCGAGCCCGTGCGCACCGGCGGCCGCCAGGACAAGCACGATCGCCTCGGGACCGTAGGCCACCGACGCCATGGCGTCCAGGGACAGCGCGGCAAGGCCCGTGACGGCGGTCAGCCGGTGCCGCTCCTCGGTATCGGGCGGCTCCTCGTCTGCGGGGACGGCCCCTGGCTCGACGGTCAAGAGGGACATGGGCGGGCGCTCCTTCGTGCGGGCCGCGTGCGGGACGACACGCGGGTGCACCAAGGTTCTGGCCGCTTCCGGCCGGATCCGTGCGCTCATTGCGCGTTCTTCGCGCCGCGCCCGGCGACCTTGACGCCGCCTTGACGCCCGGTGTGACGTGGGCGACACCGACGGCGATACATCGGCGTCAAGAAGCACCGCCGGCACATCAGGGTCCCATCAAGGCACCTCTCCTCCGGCTTCCCCGCTGTCTACCGTCGGCGGTATGGAAGGCCGCGACCACGTGCGACACGAGGTGATGGGCGCGCCCTTGGCGGAACCCGGGCAGGCGCTGTCCGACCGCCGCTGGGTGAAGGAGCTGTACAGCTCGGTCCGCTGTGCGGCCGCGCTCCTTGCGATGCTGCTTCTGATCGACTGGGGCGCCGGCTCGGCGGCCCCCTGGCGCGCCGTGCTGTGGTGCGCGCTGTCCCTGCTGCTGTTCGTGGTGCTGTGCCCGCGGCGGATCACCGGGGGCGAGGGCTGGCTGGCCTCGCGCGGACTGCTGCGCACGCGTCGGGTCCGCACGGATCTGCTGGTGTCGGTGCGCTGTCTGGACGGCGTCTCCCAGCGGCTCGTGCTCCGGGACGCGTTCGGCGGGCGGGTCGAGCTCGACCCCCAGGTGCTGGTGAACAACCCCGATCTGTGGCACCGACTGCACGAGGACGCGCGCGCATCGGCGGAGACGGGCTGCCTGATGTGCGGGGAGACCGCGCTGCGCCGTGTCCAGCAGCGGATCGACCGCGAGACCGCCCTGACCGTGTTCAAGGTGTCGGGGCTGGAATAGCGGCACGAGGCGTCGGTCCCGGCACAACGGCGGTGGTGCCGGAACCGGCTGCGCGGCCCGTGGCTCGCGAGGGCCACGGGCCGCCGTATGTGTCAGCCCTCGTGCGGCGGTCCCACCGTGCCGAGTGCCGCGCCCGTCTGGTCGGCGAGTGTCACCGCGACCAGTCGCGCCTGGAGCGGCGGTACGGGTCCGGGGCCGGGGGTGAGCATGAAGCGGCCCAGATAGCGGCCGTTGCCGTAGGCGCGCAGCTCGATGTCGCCCTCGGGCCAGCGGGCCGCATCAGTGTCCCAGCGGCGGCGGCCGGCCACCAGGCTTCCGTCCGGCCGCAGGCGCGGCGGCTTCCCCAGGAGCGTGCCGTACTCGAAGCGGCACGCCCGCAGGCCGAGCACTTGGGTCAGTTCGCCGCGGACGTGGTCGACGACGGCGTCGGCGGACCTGGCGGACTGCACGAGGTCGGCGGTGGCGTGGATACGGGCGAGGTAGCCCGCGTCCGTGACCGTGATGCCCTCCAGTCGGCGGGCGCGGGCCGCGAGCTGGGACACGATGAGGCCAACTGCCGTGAGCAGCACCGCCGTCCCGATGTCCGCGGACGTGGTGATGGCGAAGGTCTCGTAGGGGCGCGTGAGGAAGAAGTCGAACCAGGCCGCCGCGGAGAGCGCGGCGAGGACTCCCGCCGCACGGTTGCCGAGCGTCGCGACCGCGACGACGACCACGACGAGGATCAGCGCGGCGTCGGTGTGCGACAGCTGGCTGCGGAACGGTACGAGGGCGAGCGCCACCAGGAAGGGTGCCGCCAGGCCGGCGGCCAGGGCGAGCCGGTCGCGGACCGGCCAGGCGGCCGTGGGGCCGCGGATCGCCTGGACGCCGTGGAGCCTGTCGAGAACTGTGCCGGTGCTCATGGGTCACCTCCTGTGATGTGCCTCCCCGCGGGTGCGGTCGCCGGAGCGCTCCTGGCAGCCGAATGGCTGCGCGCCCTGGTTCAACGCCCCTGAGGGTCACGGTGACTTCCTGTGTTCTCTGCTCCCACGGAAGTCCTTCCGGGGCCGGTCGGCACCGTCATTGGCGGATCCTTGGCGCGGTCCATGGGGAACTTGACACCGTCTTGACGTGGCCGGGACCCCGGCTCAGCAGCAGCAAGGCGAGGGCGGCGACGAGTGCGACCGTGACCGCGCGCAGAAAGCGCGGCCGCGCGGGCACGGTGGCCCGGTGGCGACTGCGCGGAGCGGCCCGCGCGGCCACGGTCTCACGGCGGAGACGAAGCTCCGGCCGTCCGGTCCGCGGCTGTGCTCTCGATCGCGGACCGATACCCCCCTCGGGCGGGGCGGGCACCTGGTGCCGTGGCTGTGCGCCGCGGCCCCTGCGGCCTGCGTGCCGTGCCGGCCATGACCGTCACGGTCCTTCCCATGTCGGACCACAGAGGGGCGCCCGCCCCTGTCACCGCCCAGTCTGTGGCCGCATCCGACCAGGAACGATCGGCGTTGATGCACTCCTGATGCTCTCTCAGGCGGGATTGACAGCGCCTTGACGGGTCCGGCCGGTCACCGCGACCCGACGGTCGCGAGGGCCGCGTCGGCATGACGCTGTGTGTTCACCGCATGGGGGGATCGCCCTCCTGTGCCCTTTGCCATATCCGGACTGCCGGGCCTGACCCTTTGATGTGTCCTTGATGTCGGTTTGATTCCCCGCTGACGCCGGTCCGCCGGTTTTTAACGCAAGCTTGACGCCGCAGCCCGCCCCAACCGTGGGCCGAGACGTCACTCTCTGCATACGCTGGTGCGGCCGTCCGTGTGATGGCCGATTTCCTCACCGAGCCGCACACAGGAGAGCACGCCGATGGCCACCACCGAACACCCACCTGCGAGCCGATTGCGGGCGTGGATGCTGGAGGGGCTGTCCGACATGGGCAAGGGCTCCGCTCCTGCGGCCGCCCAGCCCGAACCCGCGCACAAGGGGCAGCGCTGGTGGCGGGTGATGTGCCTGACCGGTGTCGACTACTTCTCCACCCTCGGCTACCAGCCGGGCATCGCCGCGCTCGCCGCCGGTCTGCTCTCCCCCATCGCCACCATCGTGCTGGTGATCGTCACCCTGGCCGGCGCCCTGCCCGTCTACCGCCGCGTCGCCGAGGAGAGCCCGCACGGCGAGGGCTCCATCGCCATGCTGGAGCGGCTGCTCTCCTTCTGGCAGGGCAAGCTCTTCGTGCTGACGCTGCTCGGCTTCGCCGCCACCGACTTCCTGATCACGATCACCCTCTCCGCCGCCGACGCCTCCACCCACCTCGTGGAGAACCCCCATCTCACCGGCGCCCTGCACGGCCACCAGATGCTGATCACCCTGCTGCTGGTGGCTCTGCTGGGCGCGGTGTTCCTCAAGGGCTTCCTGGAGGCGATCGGTGTCGCGGTCGCCCTCGTCGGCGTCTATCTCGTCCTCAACGCCGTGGTGGTCGCGGTGGGTCTGTGGCATGTCGCCACCGCCGGGCATGTGATCACCGACTGGACCGGCGCCCTGACCGCCGAGCACGGCAATGTCTTCGTGATGGTCGGCCTGGCGCTGCTCGTGTTCCCGAAGCTGGCGCTCGGCCTGTCCGGCTTCGAGACCGGTGTCGCGGTCATGCCCCATGTGGAGGGCGACCCGGACGACACCGAGGAGAGGCCCACCGGCCGGATCCGGGACACGAAGAAGCTGCTCACGACCGCCGCACTGATCATGAGCGTCTTCCTGATCGCGACCAGCTTCATCACGACGCTGCTGATCCCGGAGAAGGAGTTCCAGACGGGCGGCCAGGCGAACGGGCGCGCGCTGGCGTTTTTGGCGCACCAGTATCTGGGCGGCGGGTTCGGCACGGTCTACGACGTCTCGACGATCGCGATCCTGTGGTTCGCGGGCGCCTCCGCCATGGCCGGCCTGCTGAACCTGATGCCGCGGTATCTCCCCCGCTACGGCATGGCCCCGCACTGGGCCCGCGCCGTGCGGCCCATGGTCATGGTGTTCACCCTGGTCGCGTTCCTCGTCACCTGGATCTTCGACGCCGACGTCGACGCCCAGGGCGGTGCCTACGCCACCGGTGTGCTGGTGCTGATCAGCTCCGCGGCGATCGCGGTCACCATCGCCGCCCGCAAGGCCCGCCAGCGCAACTGGACCATCGCGTTCGCGGTCATATCGGCGGTGTTCCTCTACACCACGGTCGTCAACGTGATCGAGCGGCCGGACGGTGTGAAGATCGGTGCCTGCTTCATCGCCGGGATCATCCTCGTGTCGCTGCTGTCCCGCCTCGCCCGGTCCTTCGAGCTGCGCGTGACCAGCGTGACGCTGGACGACATGGCGGAACGGTTCGTCCGGGACATCGCCAGCCGGAAGATCCGGTTCATCGCCAACGAGCCCGGCGAGCGGGACGCCGCCGAGTACCGCCACAAGATCGAGCAGATCCGCACCGACAACGACATCACCCCCCAGGACGACTTCGTCTTCGTGGAGGTGACGGTCGGCGATCCCTCGGAGTTCGAGGCGGGTCTGACCGTACGCGGCGAGGTCCTGCACGGCCGCTACCGCGTGCTCACCCTGGAGTCGTCCTCCATCCCCAACGCCCTCGCCGCCCTGATGCTCCACGTCCGCGACACCACGGGCTGCATCCCGCACATCTACTTCGAGTGGACCGAGGGCAGCCCGTTCGCCAACTTCCTGCGGTTCTTCCTCTTCGGCCAGGGCGAGGTCGCCCCGGTGACCCGGGAGGTACTGCGCGAGGCGGAGGCCGACCGCAAGCGGCGACCGCGGGTTCACGTCGGCTGAACCGGAAACGCGCCGACGGGACGGGAATCGCGCGGGCATGCGCGATGAGCGGCCCGTCGGCGCGGTCGCACATCCACCGCCTTAGCGCCTTATTGAGTAGTTCACAACCAATTCGCGCTCTATAGAATCGGAGAGGACCTGAACACCGGGGCGGAGACAGCCATGCAGCAGAGCACAGAACCAAGGAACGATGCCGTGAGCGCACCGGGAGCCGAACCGGCCGAGGAAGGCTCCCTGCTCCTGGACGACCAGCTCTGCTTCGCCCTGTACGCGGCCTCCCGCGCCGTCACCGCACGCTACCGGCCCCTGCTCGACGAACTCGGCCTCACCTACCCCCAGTACCTGGTGATGCTGGTGCTGTGGGAGCAGGACTCCGTCTCCGTGCGCGATCTGGGCCAGGCCCTTCAGCTGGAGTCCAGCACCCTCTCGCCCCTCCTGAAGCGTCTGGAGTCGAGCGGTCTGCTCAGTCGCGAGCGGCGCCCGGAGGACGAACGCTCCGTCGCCATCCGCCTGACCGACGCCGGGGCCCGCCTGCGGGAGCGGGCACGGACGGTCCCGCCGGCCATCGGCGACGCCATGGGACTGACCCGCGAGCAGGAGGTGCAGGCCGGGCAGCTCCTGCGCCTCATCACCGCGAACGTCTCCGGCGGCTGAGGCGAGGGCAGCCGGGAATCACCCGCCGCCCCGGGCGTTGAAGCCCTTGTGAGCGCCGTGACCGCACAGACCCGTCTCTCCGTACTCGACCGTTCGCGCACCCGCGAGGGGCACGACGGGGCCGAGGCCCTGCAGCACACCGTGCGACTGGCCCAGAAGGCCGAAGGGCTCGGGTACCACCGGTTCTGGGTCTCGGAGCACCACGGTGTGCCCGGTGTCGCAGGGTCCGCGCCGACCGTGCTGGCCGCGGCCGTCGCGGCGGCCACCCGGACCATCCGGGTGGGGACGGGCGGTGTGATGCTGCCCAATCACCGGCCGCTGGTCGTGGCCGAGCAGTTCGGCGTGCTGGAGGCTCTCTTCCCCGGCCGGATCGACATGGGTCTCGGCCGTTCCGTCGGCTTCACCGACGGGGTGCGCAGGGCCCTGGGCCGGGACAAGGACGACGCCGACGACTTCGCCGGCCAACTCGACGAACTTCTGGGATGGTTCCGCGGCACCTCCCCCACCGGCGTCCATGCGCGCCCCTCCGAGGGCCTGACCGTGCCGCCCTTCGTGCTGGCCCTGGGCGAGGGCGCGACGATCGCCGCACGGGCCGGGCTGCCCATGGTCATCGGGGACCTGCGGAACCGGGAGAAGATGCTCCGGGGAATCGAGCACTACCGGGAGACGTTCCGGCCCTCCCCCTGGTCGAGCGAGCCGTACGTCGTCGTCTCCGGCACGATCGCGGTCGCCGCCACACCCGAGGAGGCCCGCCGCATCCTGCTCCCGGAGGCGTGGTCGATGGCGTATGCGCGGACCCGCGGCACCTTCCCGCCCCTGCCGCCCGCCGAGCGCGTGGAGTCCCTGACGATGACCGCCAAGGAGCGCGGCTTCTACGAGGCCGGGCTCGCCGGTCACATCGCCGGCACCGAGGAGCAGGTCGCCCACGAGCTGGAGAGCCTCCTCAAGGAGACGGGGGCGCAGGAGGTCCTCGTCACGACGAGCACGTACGACCGCACGGCGCTCGTGGACTCGTACCGGAGACTGGCCCGGGTCGCCGGACTGGACACCTGAGGCCGTCGTCTGCCCCGGCGGGTGCCGGGGTGGCGACGGCCGGTCGGCGTGGTCACAGGCCCAGATCGCTGAGGCCCGGGTGGTCGTCGGGCCGGCGTCCGAGCGGCCAGTGGTACAGACGCTCCGACTGCGTGATGGGCAGGTCGTTGATGCACGCATAGCGCTTGCGCATCAGGCCGTTGTCGTCGAACTCCCAGTTCTCGTTGCCGTAGGACCGGAACCAGTTGTCCGAGTCGTCGTGGCACTCGTAGGCGAAGCGCACGGCGATCCGGTTGCCGTCGAAGGCCCACAGCTCCTTGATGAGGCGGTACTCCAGTTCCCGCCGCCATTTGCGGGTGAGGAAGGCGACGATCTCGTCGCGGCCGTCGACGAACTCGGCGCGGTTCCGCCAGCGGGAGTCGACCGTGTAGGCGAGGGCGACCTTCTCGGGGTCGCGGGAGTTCCAGCCGTCCTCCGCCTGGCGCACCTTCTCGACAGCGGTCTCCCGGGTGAAGGGCGGGAACGGAGGGCGTGGTGCGTCTGCCATGTCGTCTCCATCGGATGAGGGCGTCCAGCGGCGCCGACGGGAGAACGATCGTTCTCCGCTGATGCCCACCGTACGAGAACGATCATTCTCCCGCAAGGGCGGACGCCGGGCGCGCCTCCGACCGAGAGCCGAGAGGCCGAGAAACCGAGAGGCCGAGAGATCAAAAGGGTGACCGGCGGCAATTGCTTCGTGCACGACTTAGTTGCACACAACTAGATTGCGTGATCTACTTGCGGACGTCGCAGAGGCACTGCCCCACTCACCCAAGGAAGCAGCCGTCATGAAGCAGTTCGCCCGCCGTTCCCCGCTCTACGCCGCCGCCCTGGCGTCCGTCGCCGGTCTGGCCGCGGTGACCCTCGCGGCCACCGCAGGTGCCGCTCCCGCGACCGCCTCGGCCGACAGCACCGCGCACAAGAAGCCGACCGTGGTCCTCGTCCACGGCGCCTTCGCCGACGCCTCCAGCTGGAACGGCGTCATCAAGCGTCTCGAGCGCGACGGCTATCCGGTGATAGCCCCCGCCAACCCGCTGCGCGGACTGAACAGCGACTCCGCCTACCTGGCCGCTCTGCTCAAGACCGTCAAGGGCCCGGTCGTCCTGGTCGGTCACTCCTACGGCGGCGCCGTCATCAGCCAGGCCGCCGACCACGACCCGAACGTCAAGGCGCTCGTCTACATCGCCGCCTTCTCACCGGCCAAGGGCGAGAGCGCCGCCGAGCTGTCCGGCAAGTTCCCCGGCAGCACACTCGGCTCCACCCTGAACAAGGTCCCCTTCCCGCTGGAGGGCGGCGGCACGGGCACCGACCTGTACATCGAGCCCGCCACGTTCCAAAGCCAGTTCGCCGCCGACGTACCGCGCGCCACGGCGGCCCTCATGGCCGCCACCCAGCGCCCCATCGCCGCCTCCGCCCTCGACGACAAGGCCACCGAGGCAGCCTGGAAGACGATCCCCTCCTGGGATCTCATCACCACCCAGGACAAGAACATCCCGGCCGCCGCCCAGCGCTTCATGGCGAAGCGCGCCCACTCCCACAGCGTCGAGATCAAGGCCTCGCACGCCGTGTCCGTCTCGCGCCCCGGTGCCGTCACCGAGGTGGTGGAAGAGGCGTCCGCGGCAACCGTGCGCTGACCCTCTCGACCGCGCCCGCGCCGGCCGTGACGAAGTGAGGCCCCCCTCGTGTGCGAGGGGGGCCTCCTTCCGTCGAGGGGCGTCACACCAGACGGATGGTCACCTCGTCCTCGACGGGCGGGTCGAGTTCCTGGCGCAGATTGCCGGTCGCCGCGAAACAGCGCAGCCGGACCGCCTCGGGGGTGACGTCCAGGCGCAGGAAGTTCTTGAAGAACGGCGGGCTGTAGGTGACCGAACTCGGGGAGAAGAGCCGGGTGTAGACCTTGCGCACCGGCAGCCGGAACCGCGAGGTGCGGTCGGGCCGGCCCCCGGCACCGAGCAGGGAGGCCACGAGGCGGGTGCGCCGGGTGACCCGGGTCGGTGTGCCGGGGGCGCGGGTCGGGGCGATGCCGAGGCGCTCGGCCACGACGGCGGTCGCCTCCGCCTCGGTGAGCGTGAACAGGCGCCCCAGCCGCAGTCTGCGCCCGTAGAGCCGGCTGTAGAAGGCGAGAGAGTCGCCGCGCAGCGGGTAGCAGCGGAAGTGCCGCTCGGTGACGTTCGCCACCGACACGCGCGGGATGGTGTGGGTGGCGTGCATGAAGGCACCGCCGCCGCCGGAGACCACGTACTGGATGGTGCGGCCGTGCACATCCACCGGATAGCGCTGGTAGTTGTGGATGTCACCGCCTATCGCGGCGACGTAGTGGTGGTCCGGGTCGCGGACCACGTCGTCGACGGTGCCGCCGCCCTCGATGGGACAGGGGTGGTGCTCGCCGTCCACGTACAGCGGGGAGCCGGTGACAAGGATCTTGGGGCGGGGGCCGCGTGAGACCTCGCGCAGCCACCGGCCCTGTTCGGCGTCGAGGGTGCCCAGCAGACCGGTGTCGATGCCGACGATACGCACGGGGCCGGCGTCGATCGCCCAGTACGGACCGGGCTGGCGGGTCTGCTGAGCGGGAGCCGAGCGCAGCGTCCTCGCCTCGGCGAGGCGTTGTTCGTCCGGGGCGCCCGGCCGGTGCCACAACAGGGAGCGCAGCCAGGCACGGCTCGGCGGGCGGGGCGCGGGCTCCTGGGCGGGCGGCTGGGCGTCGCAGAAGACGCGCATGAACCCGTGCAGGTCCTCGTACCAGTCGTGGTTGCCGGGTATGGCGTAGATGGGCGCCTGGTAGTCCTGGTAGGGGCGGAAGAACTTGGTGCCGTAGTCGGCGGTGGCCCCGACCGGATAGATGACATCGCTGGCCAACACGCTGAAGCGGGTGTTCCCACTCGCCCTCAGAAAGCCCGGCACCACGGCGTACTGGGGCGCGTCGCCCTCGCCGGTGTCTCCGATGACCATGAAGGAGAAGCGGTCCGGATCGTCGCGTCGGATCACCTTGTCGGCGGGTGCGCCCGCCGCTTCCTGCTGCTGCGCCCAGCGAGTGCGGGTCCGTCCGGTGGGGTCGCCGAACCAGGAGGCGAGCACCCCGTTGCGGGCCGCCCAGAGGGTCTTCGGGTTGAGCCAGGAGAGTTTCTCGACCTGACGCGGCATCAATTCGTGGAAGCTGCCGCGTTCCGCGGCTCCCCAGCCGGCGCCCTCGGCCGTATCGCGTGAAGATTCGGACATCGCAGAACCGTAGCAATGATCCCTACGGCGAGAGGAAGCGGACGTGGAGGAAGTGGGTGGGCCCGGGCGTCCGGCCGCCGTCGGACGGGACGACGGCGACCGGACCCCTGGGCTCGTGTCTTCCCGTCGCCCCATGTCCCTTGTGTGCAGCCATAAGTGACAGTGCATCAGATCTGCGCGGGTAGGTTCGCGTGTCCGTCTCCCGGGAGTTCCAGGGCCCGTTGGGCGGCCAGGGCGAGGGCCCGGCGGTCGGTCCCGGTGTCCGTGGGGAGCACCGGCTCCACCCGGACCTCCGCGACGAGCCGGTGCGCCGACACCACCCGCCACAGCGAGGACAGCAGGGAGTCGCTGCCCACGAACGCGGGCGCGGTGCTCGCCGGACCGCCATGGTGCCGGTAGTGGAGCCGCACCGGCTGGACCGGGACGCCCGCGTCCAGCGCCGCTTGGAAGGCCGCCCGCCGGAAGTACCCCTGCGACCGGCCGCACCAGGTGCTGCCCTCGGGGAAGACCACGACCGCCGATCCGGCGCGCAGACCGTCCGCGATCCTGGCGACCGTGTCGGGCAGCGCCCGCAGCCGGTCCCGGTCGATGAAGAGCGCGCCGCTGCGCGCCGTCAGCGCACCGGCCACCGGCCACTGCCTGACCTCGATCTTGGCGAGCACCCGGCCGGGGCGGACGGCGGCGAGCAGCGGGATGTCCAGCCATGAGATGTGGTTCGCGACCATCAGCAGACCGCCGTGGGGCGGGGCGGCCCCGGTGATCCGTACCCGGACGCCGGCGGCGCGCACCACCGTCCGGCACCAGGCGCTGATGATCCGCTCGCGGACCGGAACGGAAAGCCGGCACACCAGCGGGGAGAGGACGGTCCCCGTGACCACCAGGGTCACCAGGGCCACGAGCCGCAGTACGGCGCGCGGTGCGGCGGCCGCCGACGCCGTGGCGTCCACGCAGGAACGCGGGGAGCAGGGAGCGCTGGGCAGCCAGGCGCTCACGGGCGCGGCGGCCGGGGACTTCGCCTCGGTGTCCTGCGGCCCCGGTGCCGACGTGCTCGCGCCGGGGCTGCCGGGTGCCGGAGTCCCGCGCCGAGGGCGCAGGCCCGGCGCGGGACGGTACACGGCCTGCGTACCGGTCCTGAACATGGTCGTCACGCCGGCACGAGCGAGAGGAAGTGCCGCAGATAGCGCGCGTTGACCCGGCGCATCGACAGCAGGACATAGAGGTCGGCGACGCCGAAGTCCGGGTCGTGCGCGGGCTCCCCGCAGACCCAGGCGCCGAGCCGCAGGTAGCCGCGCAGCAGCGGGGGCAGCTCGGCGTGCCCGGCCGGGGCCGGGGTCTCCGGCCGCCAGGACAGCAGCGGACGTACGCGGTACTCCTCGGGCGCCATGTGCTTGGCCTGCACCCGCTCCCAGGTGCCCGCGGCGAGCGCACCGCCGTCGGCGAGCGGCAGGGAGCAGCAGCCGGCCAGCCACTCGTGACCGCCGTCGATCATGTAGCGGGCTATCCCCGCCCAGATGAGTCCGATGACCGTGCCGTCGCGGTGGTCGGGGTGGACGCAGGAGCGGCCGACCTCGACGAGCCCGGAGCGGATCCCGGCCAGCGGGTCGAGGTCGAACTCGCTCTCCGAGTACAGCCGCCCGGCGATCGCGGCCCGCTCCGGCGGCAGCAGCCGGTAGGTGCCGACGACCTGGTCGGTCAGGGTGTCACGGACGAGCAGGTGGTCGCAGTACGCGTCGAAGGGGTCGATGTCGAGGCCGGGCTGCGGGGTGGACAGGAGGGCGCCCATCTCCCCGGCGAAGACGTCGTGGCGCAGCCGCTGGGCGTCCCGGACGTCGGCCTCGTCGCGGGCGAGGGTGACGGTGTAGCGGGTCGGTGCCACGGGCAGTGGGGGGCTGGCGAGGGTGGTAACGCCGGTCATGGCTCTCTCCTGGTCACGGGCCGGTTCGGCGGGGCGGCTGCAGACCGGGGCTGTGCGGTCTGTGCGCTCCTGTTCTTCCGATGCCGGTTGGCCTGCGCGTGACCGCTGCCAGGAGGGGGGATGTGGGAATGTTGAATGCCAGGGGTGACCGGTGGCGCGGGGCGGCGGACCCGGGGGCTCGCGAAGCCCGCGAGGCCGTTGGCGGGACCGGGGTTGAGCACCACGCCCGGTCCCGCCCGTCCGCACCCTGCCGGCGAACGTCATGCGGCCGGCGCCGCAGGTCCCAAGCGGCGCCGGCCCGTCCTGGTGACGACAGGACCTAGCGGCGGCCCGCCTTGCGGGTGGCTCGCAGCCACTCCTTGTTCATGCTGGTGATGGAGACCAGGGGGATGCCCTTGGGGCAGGCGGTGGCGCACTCGCCGGTGAGGGTGCAGCCGCCGAAGCCCTCCTCGTCCATCTGCGCCACCATGTCCAGCACCCGGGTCTCGCGCTCGGGCGCGCCCTGCGGCAGCACATTGAGGTGGTTGATCTTCGCCGAGGTGAACAGCATCGCCGCGCCGTTCGGGCAGGCCGCCACGCAGGCCCCGCAGCCGATGCACTCGGCGTGCTCGAAC
Source organism: Streptomyces sp. NPDC052036 (assembly GCF_040680495.1). NCBI lineage: Bacteria > Bacillati > Actinomycetota > Actinomycetes > Kitasatosporales > Streptomycetaceae > Streptomyces > Streptomyces sp. NPDC052036. Next base: position 17,584 of record NZ_JBFAWW010000023.1, read on the forward strand.
GCGAAGTCGGCGTCCGCCTTGGGGACGGGTGTGGCGTGGGCCTCGGGCGCGGATCCGGTCGGGGCCGTGATGTAGCCGCCGGCCTGGATGATCCGGTCGAAGGCCGAGCGGTCGACGACCAGGTCCTTGATCACCGGGAAGGCCGAGGCCCGCCACGGCTCGATGTCGATCGTGTCGCCGTCCTTGAAGGACCGCATGTGGAGCTGGCAGGTGGTGGTGCGCTCCGGGCCGTGCGCGTCGCCGTTGATGACGAGCGAGCACGCCCCGCAGATGCCCTCACGGCAGTCGTGGTCGAAGGCGACCGGGTCCTCGCCCTTGAGGATGAGGTGCTCGTTGAGGGTGTCCAGCATCTCCAGGAAGGACATGTCGGACGAGATGCCGTCCACCTCGTAGGTGGACATGGTGCCTTCTGCGTCGGCGTTCTTCTGCCGCCAGACGCGCAGGGTGAGCTTCATGCGTAGCTCCGCTGGGTGGGGTGGACGTACTCGAAGACCAGGTCTTCCTTGTGCAGGGTGGGCGCCTCGCCGGTGCCGGTGAACTCCCAGGCGGCCGCGTAGGCGAACTCGTCGTCCTTGCGGGCGGCCTCGCCGTCCGGGGTCTGGGACTCCTCGCGGAAGTGTCCGCCGCAGGACTCGCTGCGGTGCAGCGCGTCGAGGCACATCAGCTCGGCGAGTTCCAGATAGTCGACGATGCGGTTGGCCTTCTCCAGCGACTGGTTGAACTCCTCGCCCGTGCCAGGGACCTTGATGCGCCGCCAGAACTCCTCGCGGATCTGCGGGATGCGCTCCAGCGCCTTGCGCAGACCCGAGTCCGTACGCGCCATGCCGCAGAACTCCCACATGAGTTCACCCAGTTCACGGTGGAAGGAGTCGGGGGTGCGGTCGCCGTCCACGGACAGCAGCAGGTTGACCCGGTCCTCGGTCTCGGCCAGCACCTCCTGGACGGCGGGGTGGTCGATGGTCACCTGGTCCTGGTGCGGGTTGCGGGCCAGATAGTCGTTGATCGTCGACGGCAGGACGAAATAGCCGTCGGCGAGGCCCTGCATCAGCGCGGAGGCGCCGAGGCGGTTGGCGCCGTGGTCGGAGAAGTTGGCCTCGCCGACCGCGAACAGTCCCGGGATCGTGGTCTGGAGGTCGTAGTCGACCCACAGACCGCCCATCGTGTAGTGCACGGCGGGGTAGATCCGCATCGGCACCTCGTACGGGTTCTCCGCGGTGATCCGCTCGTACATGTCGAAGAGGTTGCCGTACTTCTCCTCGACCTTCTTGCGGCCCATGCGGTGGATCGCGTCCGCGAAGTCGAGGTAGACGCCCTGGCCGCCGGGGCCGACGCCACGGCCCTCGTCGCAGACGTTTTTGGCGGCGCGGGAGGCGATGTCGCGGGGGACCAGGTTGCCGAAGGAGGGGTAGATGCGCTCCAGGTAGTAGTCGCGCTCGTCCTCGGGGATCTGGTTCGGCGGGCGGTTGTCGCCCTTGGCCTTCGGCACCCAGATCCGGCCGTCGTTGCGCAGCGACTCACTCATCAGGGTGAGCTTGGACTGATGGTCGCCGGTGCGCGGGATGCAGGTCGGGTGGATCTGTGTGAAGCAGGGGTTGGCGAAGTAGGCGCCGCGCCGGTGCGCCCGCCAGATGGCGGTCGCGTTGGAGTTCATGGCGTTGGTCGACAGATAGAAGACGTTGCCGTAGCCGCCGGAGGCGAGGACGACGGCGTCCGCGAAGTACGTGTCGACCTTTCCGGTGATCAGGTCGCGGGCGACGATGCCGCGCGCCCGCCCGTCGACGACGATCAGGTCGAGCATCTCGGTGCGCGGGTGCAACTCCACGTTGCCGGCGGCGATCTGCCGGGAGAGCGCCTGGTAGGCGCCGAGCAGAAGCTGCTGGCCCGTCTGGCCGCGGGCGTAGAAGGTGCGGGAGACCTGGACGCCGCCGAAGGAGCGGGTGTCGAGCAGGCCGCCGTACTCGCGGGCGAACGGCACGCCCTGTGCCACGCACTGGTCGATGATCTCGACGGAGACCTGGGCGAGGCGGTGGACGTTGGACTCGCGGGCCCGGAAGTCGCCGCCCTTGACGGTGTCGTAGAAGAGGCGGTGGATCGAGTCGCCGTCGTTGCGGTAGTCCTTCGCGGCGTTGATGCCGCCCTGCGCGGCGATGGAGTGGGCGCGGCGCGGGGAGTCCTGGTAGCAGAACTGGACGACGTGGTAGCCCTGTTCGGCGAGGGTGGCGCCCGCGGAGCCGCCCGCGAGGCCGGTGCCGACGACGATGATCGTGTGCTTGCGCCGGTTGGCCGGGTTGACCAGCTTGGCCTCGAAACGGCGGGTGTCCCAGCGCTCGCTGATCGGGCCCTTCGGCGCCTTGGTGTCGATGACCGGTTCGCCGGTCGTGTAGTCGGTGTATGCGGCGGAGGCAGTCATGTCAGCTCACCACTCCGGTCATGACGCCCACGGGGACGGCGATGAAGCCGGCCGTGAGCAGCAGCGCAAGGACATTGGCAATGGTCTTCAGGGCGCGGTCGCGGGTGCGGCTGCCGACGCCGAGGGTCTGGGCTGCGCTCCAGAAGCCGTGCCGGATGTGCAGGCCGAGAGCGAGCATCGCGACGATGTAGATGACGTCGCCGTACCAGGTGGAGAAGGTGTCCACGACGTTCTGGTACGGGTGGCCCTCCTGGAAGCCGCCGGAGTGCACGGTGCCGGTGGTCAGGTCGAGGAGGTGCCAGACGAGGAACAGTCCGAGGATGATGCCGCCCCAGCGCATGGTGCGGGTGGCGTAGCTCGCCCGCGGTCTGGCGTGCACGTACTTGCTCGGGCGTGCCTTGATGTCACGGCGGCTGAGCTGGTAGGCGGAGACGGCGTGGGCGACGACGGCGACGATCAGCACGACGCGGATCAGCCAGAGCGTCCACTCGTAGTGCATGAAGGGTTCGCCGACGGTGCGCAGCCAGTGGGCGTAGTGGTTGAACTCGCCCGCCCCGAAGTAGATCTTCAGGTTGCCGATCATGTGGGCGACCAGATACAGCAGCATGATCAGGCCGCTGACCGCCATGACTGTCTTCTTGCCGACGGTCGAGTCCCACACAGTGCGGGCCATGGACGGCCGTCGGTCCGTCCGCGTTGCCAGAGCCATGGCAGGAACGCTAGGGCCGAAGGTCCTCATCGGTCCAAGACATGGTCCGGCTTGATTCGATAGACCATGCCTATCATGACTGTATGCAGTTCCAGCAGCTCCAGTACTTCGTCGCAGTAGCCGAGACACGCCACTTCACCCGGGCCGCCGATCTGGTCCATGTCGCCCAGCCGTCGCTGTCACAGCAGATCAAGGCGCTGGAGCGGGAACTGGGGGCGGATCTCTTCCTACGGGCCCGCGGCAACATCACGCTCACGGACGCGGGCGAGGCGCTGTTGCCGCTGGCCCGCCGGATCCTCGCCGACGCGGACACGGCCCGTCACGAGGTGCAGGAGCTGATGCAACTGCGCCGGGGCCGGGTGCGCCTGGGCGCGACGCCGAGCGTGTGCACGGGCCTGCTGCCGGACGTGCTGCGCGCCTTCCACGACCGCTATCCCGGCGTCCAGTTGCTGATCGAGGAGGGCGGCTCGCACGATCTCGTACGGGAGCTGGCACGCGGCGCCCTCGACCTGGCGCTGGTCGTGCTCCCGCTGCCCACCCCCTCACCCGCGCTGACCACGGTGGAGCTGCTGCGCGAGGACCTGGTGGTGGTGTCCTCGCCGGACGCCCCGAGACCCGGTGGCGGCCGCCGCACGGTCCGCATCCCGGACCTGGAGGGCGAGCGCCTGGTCATGTTCCGCCATGGCTACGACCTGCGGGAACTGACCGTGGCCGCCTGTCGCGCCGCGGGCTTCGAACCGGACTTCGCGGTGGAGGGCGGCGAGATGGACGCGGTGCTGGGCTTCGTGCGGGCCGGGCTCGGGGTGGCGGTCGTGCCGCGCATGATCGCCGTGGGGTCCGGGCGCGGGCTGCGGGTCACCCCGCTGGCCCGGCCCGGACTCCACCGGACGATCGCGCTGGCTCACCGCAGCGATGTGGCGCCGCCGCGAGCGGCGAGGGAGCTTCAGCAGATGCTGCTGGAGCGCTGAGCCGCACGCCCGCGCACCCCGCACCGCACGCCCTCGCAGGTCGTACCACCCGTCCGCACACCCTGCACCGCACACCCGCGCAGCTCCTGCCTCCCGCACCGCCCGTACGGTCGTGGGGGGTCAGCCCCTCGCGTCCGCCAGCGCCAGTTCGTGCAGGCGCTCCGGCGGGCCCGGGCGGGCGTAGTACCAGCCCTGGGCCGTGTCGCAGCCCAGGATCCGCAGCTGCTCGGCCTGGGCGCCGGTCTCCACGCCCTCGACCGTGACCGCGAGGTTCAGGCTGTGGGCGAGCGAGACGATCCCCTCGACGATCTTCAGATCGACGGGGTCCGCCGGGCACTGCTGCATGCTCTGGGTGAAGGAACGGTCCAGCTTCAGCACCCGCACCGGAAGCCGGCGCAGATTGGCCAGGTTGGAGTACCCCGTGCCGAAGTCGTCGAGGGCGATGTCCACCCCCATCTCGGCCAGGCGGCGCAGGGGTTTGAGCAGGTCGTCGTCCGCCCCGATGAGCGCCGACTCCGTGACCTCCAGGCAGAGCGCGTCCGGTTCCAGACCGGCCTGCTCCAGGATGTCCACGGTGTCGGAGACCAGCCCTGGATGAGTGAGCTGGCACGGCGACAGATTGACGTTGATCCGCAGCGGACCCTTCTCGTCGTGCTTCTGCTGCCACGCCCGGGCCTGCCGCACCGACTCCTGGAGGACCCAGCGGCCCAGCGGCACGATCAGCCCGGTCCGCTCGGCGAGCGGGATGAAGCGGTCGGGCCCGAGCACGCCGTGCTGCGGATGCAGCCAGCGCACCAGCGCCTCGGCGCCGTGCACGGTGCCGTCGCCGAGATGGACCAACGGCTGGTACTCGATGAAGAACTCGCCCCGGTCCAGGGCGGTGGGCAGTGCCGTGGTCAGCCCGTGCCGGGTGATGGCGCGGGCGTCGGCCTCGGGGTCGGCGAGCTCGAAGCGGTTGCCGCCCGCCGACTTGGCCCGATACATGGTGATGTCCGCGCTGCGCAGCACCTCCGCCGGGCCCCGCTCCCCCACGGGCCCCTCGACGACGCCGATGCTGCCGCGCACGGTCAGCTCCCGCCCGTCGACGCTGATCGGGGTGACCAGCGCGTTCATGATCCGTCCGACGAGCTCGTCGACCCCGCGCTCGGCGTCCGGCCCGGTGGTGAGCGCCACGAACTCGTCGCCGCCGAGCCGCGCGACCATCTCACCGGGCGCGGTGGCACACGCCTGGAGCCGGTCGGCGACCTCGACGAGCAGCCGGTCGCCGGCCGCGTGTCCGAGGCTGTCGTTGATGGCCTTGAAGCCGTCGAGGTCGAGGTAGCACAGGCCGAACCGCTGCCCCTCGCCCGCGCCGAGCGCCTTCTCCAGGCGCTCGAAGAACAGGGTGCGGTTCGGCAGTCCGGTCAGCGCGTCGTGGGTGGCCTCGTAGCGCAGCCGCAGGTTCAGCAGGCGCCGCTCGGTGGTGTCCTCCATCAGCGCGAGCTGGTACTGCGGGGCGCCGTCCGCGTCCCGCAGCAGGGACACCGTCAGATTGGTCCACAGGACCGTGCCGTCGGGCCGGTAGAAGGCCTTTTCGACGTGGTAGTGGTCGCGCTCGCCGCGGACCAGTTCGTCGTACAGCCGCCACACCTGCGGCGCGTCGTCCGGATGGGTCCACTCGGCGACGTTGCGTCCGCGCACCAGGTGGTCGGAACCGCCGAACATGCGCAGCAGCGCGCCGTTGACCTCCAGGACGTTGCCGTCCAGGTCGGCGATCCCGATTCCTATGGCCGCGCCCTCGAACACCGCGCGGAAGCGGGCCTCACTGGAGTGGAGCGCCTGCGCCACCACGCCCTGGGCGGTGAGGGCGGCCTGCGCGATGACCTCCTGTTCGGCGAGCGTGCGCTCCTTCAGGGCCGCCGCGAAACCGGCGGCGATCGCGTGCTGCAACCGCGAGGAGCGGGTCCGCAGAGCTTCCTGCGCCTCCGGGGAGGCGTCGGGATCGCCGCAGTAGAGCACCAGATAGGCGTCGACGCAGTCGAGCGTACGGCTGAGGGCCTCCGGGTCCGTGCAGTGCGCTTCCATGAGCGCCGCGCCGATCGCCTTGGCCGTGGGCGCGTCGAACGCCCTGGCCCGCAGCGCGTCGCACAGCCGCCGGGCCAGCGGCAGCAGTTGCTCCTCGAACTCCGGCCGGGTCAGCGAGGTCGAGGTCACGGGGAAGACGGCCCGGCTCCAGATCGTCGCGAACCTGCGCAGTCTGTCCTCCGGCCCGCCCGGCTCCCCGCTCACGCGGCGCGCCCCACGCCGGCGAATCCGGAGAAGGCATAAGGATCCTCGTCCTCGGGTGCCGTGTCGGGCCGCCACGTCGGCATCGGCACCAGCCCGGGTTCCACCATGTCGTACCCCTCGAAGAACCGCGCGATTTCCTCGCGCGAGCGCATGATCAGCGGATTGCGGATGTTCTTGTACACGTCGACCGCGCCCTCGGCGCGTTCCTGCGGCAGCGGGATTCCCTCGTACGAGGCATGCGTGAGGATGAGCAGGCTGCCCGGCGCGAGGGCGTCGCGCAGCTCGGCCACCGCACCCAAGGGGTCGTCCGTGTCCTCCACGAAGTGCAGTATGGCAACGAGAAGCAGGGCGACCGGCCGGTTCAGGTCGATCAGCCGCTCCATCTGAGGGCTCGACAGTATCTCGCGGGGCTTGCGGAGATCGGCGGCGACGACGGCCGCGTCGTCGTTCCCCTCGAGAACGGCCTCGCTGTGCGCCACCGCGACCGGGTCGTGGTCGACGTACACCACACGGGCGCCCGGATGTGCCCCCTGGGCCACTTCGTGGACGCTGCCGAAGGTCGGGATGCCGGCGCCGATGTCGAGGAACTGGGTGACGCCCTCCTCCACGGCGAAGCGCACGGCGCGGCGCATGAACGCCCGGTTCGCCTGCATGATCTTGGGGAGTCCCGGCATGAACTCCAGTGCCCTGCGCGCCGCCTCGCGGTCGACCTCGAAGTTGTGCGACCCGCCCAGGTAGAAGTCGTACATGCGGGACACGCTCGGCACGGAGATGTTGATGCTCCGTGGCGCCCAGGCAGGACGCTCCATGTAGTTCTCCAAGGCGTAGACGACGGCGGAGGCGATCCGGTGTTTCGAGCAGAGGCTACTGATCGTCCGCCAACGGAGCGAGCAAAAACGGAAATTGACCGTCCGTTCCCGGTCACTGCCGGTGGCACGTGCCGTCGATATCGAGCACTCCCGGCCCGCCGCCGCGGGTCGCGCCCGCTGCCCCGCACACACCACGAAGAGGCCCGCCCCCTCCGTGCGGTGGAGAGGGGGCGGGCCTGGTCGTGCGCGTCTGTGTCCCGTTGTTCCGGCTTGGGTGTCTCACTCCCTTCCGCGGTCTGGCCGACTGGGGCGAGGCGATCGATCGACCCTGGGGAGGTGATCTCTACTTGGACACGCCGACCGGCTTTCCGTCGGGCGAGACGGCGTACCACGTGCCGCCCACGCCCTGGCCGTTGGTTTCTCCGGGGGCCTTGTCACCGGAGAAGGTGTAGATGGGCCAGCAGTTGACGGTCATCTGCTTGGCGCCGTCGGGGCGGGTGAAGCCCATGAGGCCCTTCTTCTTGACGCCCTTGGTGTCGTCCGCCGACACGGGCGCGACGACGGGCCACTTCTCCAGGCAGGCACCGGTGCAGGCGGACACCGGCTCGGGCCACGCCTTGTCCTTCAGGAAGCGGTAGACCGTCATACCGTTCTTGTCGACGACGATCGGGCCGAGCTTGGCGTCGTTGCGGACCGACAGGCCGGGCAGGTCGGAGACCGCGGCCTTCTTGCCGGTGGGCGCGGTCGCGAACCAGGCGCCCTTCACGCCCTCACCGTTGGTGTCACCGGCCTGGGTGTCCTTGGCGAAGCGGTACATCGGCCAGCCGGCGATGGTCAGCTGCTTGGTGCCGTCGGCCCGGGTGACCTCGCCGACCAGGGACTTGTCGATGCCGGCGGCCACCGAGGCGCCCTCGGCGGGAACCGGCGGCCACGTCTTGGCGCAGTCGCCGTCGCAGGAGGACTTCGGCGGTTCGGCCGTGTCCTGGTCGAAGCGGTAGAGGGTGAAGCCCGCGCTGTCGGTGACGATCTTGCCGAGCTTCGCGTTGTCGGCGACGGTCAGCGCGCCCGCGGACTGGCCGTTCGCGGAGGCGCTCGGGGCGGCCGTGGAGTCGGCGCCGTAGCCGTTCCCGGGGGTGGTCGAGATGGAACCCAAGCCGCCCGGGGCAGCCGTCGCCCCGACGTTCTGGCTGCCCGTCGACTGGGTGCTTTCCTGACCGCACGCCGTCGTGAGCGCCAGCACGGCCGCAGCTGTCGCCACGAGGGAGGCGCTCCGCCAGGATGTCTTCATTCTCAACTCCAGCTGTCCGCTTGGGTGTTGCGGCGCTACTGAGCGCCGCGTATGGCCATAGGTACGGACGGGAGCGCTCGATGTGTTCAAGCGAGCCGCAAAAAACTTTCGGAAATCCATGACGATTCTCGGCCACCTGGCGACAGGCGCCGTTCGCCCTCGCACAAAGGTGCTGAACTCACCCCGGCCCGGGCACTGTTGCTGAAACCACCCGAAGCCGGATGTCCCCCCTTCGAGCCAATTCGCCCGCGCCCGGGCGTGCGGGGAGAAGGACCGGCCCATGATCTCCGTCGTGCATCGACCCGAACGGACCCGGTCCGCCCTCATCAGAGGGACATTGGCCGTGCTGGCGGTGGCGTGGACCCTTGTGGGCTCGGCCGCCCACACGGCGGCGGCCGACGCGTGCGCGTACGCCTCGACGGGCCCGGACGGCACGGCGGCGGTGGCGGTCGCGGGCAGCGGCCACCGACTCCCTCCCGGGCTCTTCGAGCCGGGGGCGCTCCCACCACTGCCGTGCCAGCCCCCGAGCCCGAGCCCCACGCCCACTCCTCCGCCTACGCCCACCCCGACGCCCGAGCCCACACCGCCCCCACCGCCGCCGCCCAGGCCGACCCCGCCTCCACGACCGCGGCCCGTGCCGCCGCCCCCGCACCGGGTTGCCCCCCGTCCCCGCCCGGCCCCGGTCCTCGCTCCCCCGCCCGCTCCCGAGCCGGCCCCGACGCTCCCGCCCCGCCCGAGTCCGCGCCCCTCGGCGCCCCCGGTGCACTACCCGGCGTACCACGCGGTGTCCCACCCGCGGCCGCCGCACGACGGTCCGTCGCCGCTCATCTTCACCCTGCTCATCGCCGCACCGGCGGTGTTCGCCATCGCCGCGCTGCGGCCGCGCTGACCCCTGGAGGAACCTCTTGTCGGAATGGCTTGTTCTCACCCTCGCGATGGCGGCCGCCTGTGCCGTCGTGATCGTGGTGACCCTGGTACGGCAGCGCACGGCCGCCGCGGACGAGGATCCGTCCGAGACCCCTGATGTGATCGAGTACATGACGATGTGGATCGGGGTGGTCTACGCCATCGTGCTGGGTCTGGCCATCGCGGGCGTCTGGGAGGCCCGCAGCGCCGCCCAGGACCATGTCCAGGCCGAGGCCCAGGCACTGCACGAGATCTCGGAGCGGGTCCGTGTCTATCCGCCCGACGTCCGCGACCGCATCCGCGCGGACGTCGACGTGTATGTGACTCAGGTCGTCGGACCCGAGTGGAAGGCCATGGCCCATCAGGCCAAGGTGACGGCGCGCGGCGGGGAACTCCTCCAGCGGATCCGCCAGGACGTCACCGACTACAAGCCGCGGTCGGACTTCGAGGCGCAGGCCTACCAGCCCCTCCTCGACCAGGTGACCGCGGCCGACACGGCACGGACCGCCCGCGCCGACTCCACCGGCTCCACCATGCCGCCCGTGGTGTGGTTCGGGCTGGTCTCCGGGGCGGTGGTCACCATCGGAATGGTATTCGCGCTGCAGATCCGGCGGACACCCCGCGAACTGGTCCTGGCCGGGCTCTTCTCCGCGCTGATCACCTTTCTGCTCTTCCTGATCTGGGACTTCGACGCGCCCTACAGCCGGGGCATCACGGCCTCCTCGGAACCGTTCCTGGCCCTGTTCCCTCATCTGCACGGGTGACGGGACCCGCATCAGCACCCGCCGGGGCGGCGGGGACGGAACCGCGCGCCTCCGTTCCCTCCGCCCCGGCCGTCGTCCCCCGGCCTGGGAGACCGTCACCCGGCCCACAGGCTTGCCCCATTCGCACGACTCCGATCGCGCCCCGACATCATCTTTCCTAGCGTTTCGATCACCGGGGTGCATTTCAGGCGCAAGCGGAAGAGGTCCGCGGCACGGCTCCTCGGGGACCTGGAGGCTCACCATGCGCGCGATACGCGTCGCTTCGGTCGCACTGCTGGGCGTCACCGCCCTGGCCTGCACCGCGCCGGGATCCGTCGGCGGAGGGGGCGGGAACGTCAACTCGTTCGGCTACGACCTGCAGCCCACGAGAATCGGCCCCGGTGAACACGTCAACCTTCCGATACGGGGCTGCGAGGACAACGCGACCGTGTTCTCCGACGCCTTCGACACCGTCACCATTCCCAAGGGCCGGTCCTATGCCACGGCGACGGTCAACAGGAACGCCCGGCCCGGTGCCGACTACGACGTCACGTTCCAGTGCGGCCGACAGTCCGGCCACAAGCGGCTCGCCATCGCGGCCGGAAGCAAGAACGAACGCCGTGACTCCGGTGGGGGCGGAGGCGGCGGGGGCGGCGGAGGCTTCTTCGGCGGGGGCGGAAACGGTGGGGGCGGGGGCGGCGGTGGCGGCGACTACGGGGGTGGCGGAGGCTTCTTCGGCGGGGGCGGAAACGGTGGAGGCGGGGGTGGGGGCGGCTGGGGCGGCGGAAACGGTGGGGGCGGCGGGGGGAACTACGGACAGCACGGGGTGCACGCCGGGGCAGGCGGCAGCATCGCCAGCTTCGACCCGAAGGAGATCGGGATCGGTGCGGCGCTCATCACGGGGGCGCTCGGCACCGCCTGGTATCTGTCCCGTCGTCGTACCGCCCAGGACCAGTAGGGCACGGTGACGGCCGCGTCGAGAGGTTGAGGGAGCATGTCCGAGCCGGCCCAGCCGCAGCGGCGTACGAAGCGCGCGCCATGGGGGGTGATCGCCCTTGTGCTGCTGACGGGCCTCGCCTGCGTCCGGCACGGTTCCGGAGAGTTCGCCATGGGCCCGCCCCAGCCCGCTTCGGCGGTGGCCCCCGATTCCCCCGGCGGTGTGAGCCCCGACTACACCGGGCCCGACGCCCTGCCCTACTCCGCGGCCGTCCGCGTCGGCATCCCGTCGCTCCACGTCGACGCCCCCGTCATCCCGGTGGCCCTGGACACCTCCGGCTGGGTGGACGCGCCGCCGCCCGACAACCCGGACCTCGCGGGCTGGTTCACCGGCGCGCCCACGCCCGGCGAGAAGGGCACCGCCGTGATCGTGGGCCATGTCGACAACAACCAGGGGCCGGCCGTCTTCTACGGACTGGGCACGCTGAAGAAGGGCGACCATGTCGAGGTCCGGCGCGGGGACGGCAGGACCGCCGTGTTCGAGGTGTACGGCGTCGAGGTCTTCAGCAAGGCCAACTTCCCCGGCGACCGGGTGTACGGCAGCAAGGGGGTCCCGGAGTTGCGCGTCATCACCTGCGGGGGAGCCTTCTCCGAGGAGAACGGATACGCCGGGAACGTGGTGGTGTTCGCCCGGCTGGCCGCCGTGCGCTGACCGCCGCACGGCGGGCTCCTTACGGGTGCCGCGCCCCCGTGGCCGCGGGGTCGGGCGGCGGCGGACGGGGGTCCCGCGCGGGCCGGCCGCGCGGCGGGCCCCGGCCGGTTTCCGACGGCGTGCATTCGTCCGATGCCTGACCGGTTCCGGACCGGTAGATTCCGATAGCCTCACAGAGTGACGGAACAGCACGCGCAAGGGTTCGAGCGGGGCACTGACGGGCCCAAGGTCATCGTCGTCGGCGTGGACGGCTCCGACTCCTCGCTCCGGGCGGCAGCGTACGCCGGGGGTCTGGCACGGCGGCAGCGCGCGCTGCTCGCGATCGTGTACGTGCAGCCCGTGATGGCGGCGGGGGCGGCGTTCGGGGTACCGGTGGCCGAGACGACGGACCAGATCGCGGAGGACGTCGTCACCTATATCCGTGAGGCCACCGAGCGGGTGAAGGGCATATTCGAGGTGCGCTGGGAGTTCCACACCTTCCGCGGTGACCCCTACAACGGCCTGGTGAAGGCGGCCGACGAGCTCAAGGCGGACGCGGTCGTGGTCGGCGCGTCCGAGCAGGCCGGCCACCGGATCATCGGCTCGGTGGCGATCCGGCTGGTGAAGGCGGGGCGCTGGCCCGTCACCGTCGTTCCGTAGGACAACCGATTCCGGGGGCACACGGCCCGGCACCCCCGCCGGCGGACGGCAGGAAGCCACCCGGTCGCCGCCACAGCCCTGTGCGCGCGGTCTTCCGTCCTCGTCGGCCCTGCGCCATCATGATCCGCGGTCAGTCGATCGCCGCCGCGAAGAGGTGAGGCTCATGGCCAGGCTCAGGATGGGCGAAGGGATTCTCCGCCGCAAACCCATCGAGCGCATCGAGGAGACGGAAGCCCGCGAGGGCACCGGGCTGGAGCGCTCGCTCGGCCTGTGGCAGCTCACCGCGATCGGCGTCGGCGGGATCATCGGCGCCGGCATCTTCACCCTCGCCGGCACGGTCGCGAACGGCACGGCAGGGCCCGCGGTTCTCGTGTCCTTCCTGATCGCCGGCGTGGCGAGCGCGGCCGCCGCGCTGTCCTACGCCGAGTTCGCGGGGCTCATCCCGACTGCGGGCTCGGCATACACCTATGGCTACGCGGTGCTCGGCGAGTACGCCGGCTGGTTCATCGGCTGGGACCTGTTGCTGGAGTACACGGCGATCGTGGCCGTGGTCGCCATCGGCATCTCCGGCTACTTCGGCTTCCTGGTCGGCGAGACGGGAGCGCATCTGCCGGCCTGGATGCTGGGCGCGCCCGGCACGGGAGCCGGGCACCGGGTCGATCTGTTCGCCGTCGTACTGTGCCTGCTGATCGCGTATCTGCTGAACCTCGGCATCCGCAACGCGGCCCGCTTCGAGACGTTCGTGGTGGCCCTGAAGGTCCTCGTCGTCCTGCTGGTGATCGGCGTCGGCGTGTTCCACATCGACAGCGCCCACTACCACCCGTTCTTCCCGTACGGCGTCGGCGGCGCGTTCACCGGTGCGGCCACCGTCTTCTTCGCGGTGTTCGGCTACGACGCCATGTCGACCGCGGCCGAGGAGTCGAAGGACGCGCAGCGCCATATGCCGAGGGCGATCGTCTACTCGCTGGCGATCTCCATGGTGCTGTACGTGGCGGCCTGTCTGGTCCTCACCGGCATGCAGAGCTATCGGGACATCGACAAGGAGAGCGGCTTCGCCACCGCGTTCAAGGCGGTCGGCCTGAGCGGACTCGCCGACGTCATCGCGGTCGGCGCGATCATCGGCATCCTCACGGTGATGTTCACGTTCATGCTCGGGGTCACCCGGGTGTGGTTCTCGATGTCCCGGGACGGACTGCTGCCGCGGTGGTTCGCGAAGACGCATCCGACCCGCCATGTGCCGACCCGCGTGACCTGGATCGTCGGGGGCGCGTCGGCCGTCATCGCCGGATTCCTGCCGATCGGGGAGGCGGCCGAACTCACCAACATCGGGATCCTGTTGGCGTTCGTGGTGGTGTGCACGGCGGTCATCGTGCTGCGCTACCGGCGGCCGGATCTGACGCGTACCTTCCGCACCCCGTGGATGCCGTACGTACCGGCCCTCGGAGTGGTCTTCTCGATCTGGCTGATCACGTTTCTGCAGTGGCAGACCTGGGTGCGGTTCGCGGTGTGGTTCGTGATCGGCCAGGCCGTCTACTTCGGGTACTCGTACCGGCGCTCGGCGCTGGCGAGGCCGGGCGGCCCCTCCTGACCGCTCGCCGGACCGTTCACCGACGAACAGCGACCGTCCACCGCACGGTGCGGCGCGCACCCTGTCCAGGGGGCGCGGACCGCGTTGCCATACGGCCATGACGGCCGCAACCAGCACTCCCCCCGGGACGACCGCCGAGCACGAGCTGGCCGCACTGCAGCGCGAGCACGGGCGGCCCCTCTTCGCGCTGCTGCTCAGGCTCTGCGACGGCGACCGGCAGCGCGCCGAGGATCTGTTGCAGGAGACGTTCGTGCGCGCCTGGCAACACCCCGAAGCGCTCCGCGCGCATGAATTCGACTCCGTGCGCCCCTGGCTGCTGACCGTCGGCCGGCGTCTGGCCATCGACGCGCGGCGGGCCCGCCAGGCGCGTCCCGCCGAGGTCGGGGACGGCGTGCCGGAGGGCGCCCGTGTTGTCGCGGACCACGCGGAGCGGTCCGCCGCGACGCTCGATGTGCGGGAGGCTGTGAAGACACTCACTCCCGAGCACCGGGAAGTCCTGGTGCAGGTGTATTTCCGCGGGGCGAGTGTGGCGGAGGCCGCCCGGGCCCTGGGGATTCCGCCCGGTACGGTGAAGTCCCGCGCATACTACGCGCTACGCGCTCTGCGCAGAGTTCTTCCGGGATACGCGGCCGACCTGCGGTGAAACCGAAGGCTGAGTCAAACCTCCGTAAAGCGCCTTGCTGCGGACCATGGTTGAGCAATCAGCTTGCCTCATCCGTGTTCCGAACCGGGGCCCGGGATCGGGCGACGCGCACGCACCGGAGGAAGGCAGGAAGGGATGCTGCACAGAGGTCAAGAGAGCACGGACGGCACCGGCGGCGGTGATCTGGCCGTCCCGATGGCGTGGTTGTACGCCGAGTACATCGCGGACGAGCTGCTGCGGACCGGCGATCTCATGCCGCCCACGTCCTTCGAGTTCCGTGCCGGGCGCGACGCCCTGGCACTGACCATCTTCCTGTCCGACACCGGCGGCGAGCTGCCCGGCATCCGGGTCGTCTCCCAGATGGAGACCTGGCTTTCGCTGACGGCGTACGACCAGCCGTGGGAGGACTGGGTGCGGGAGCGGATGGCGCAGCTGGCCGCCGAGGCGGCCCGGTCGGGCGGCCCGGCACCGGACCTGGACCTCGCCTCCGCGGCCTGGCGCTGGCTGGAGGAGACCGAGCTGCTCGCCCCTGACCTGGACTCGGTGCCCGGCTCCCTGGTGACCGGTGAGGACGACGGACCCCAGGTCTGGACGCCCGCCTGGCAGCTCGGACTCCCCCTGGGACATCTCGCCATCCATCTTTTTTGAGCACTGGACCAATCCGCGGGGCCGACGGCTCCGAATGTCTTGGCCGCGATTCGGTAACGGCCTTGAGTGATTCGGGCGCCTGGTCCGTACCGGTGGGCAACAACAGCACCATCCCCCACCCCGCCCACCGGCATGAGGATTTGGTATGAGGTCCCTGGAAAGCCATCGCGACGTCGGCGCCTACGCGCTCGGCGTGCTGGACGAGGCGGAAGCCTTCCGCTTCGAGGACCACCTCATGGAATGCCCCAGTTGTACAGCACATGTGACCGAGTTCGGGCCCGCTGCACGACAGTTGATGCTGTACCGGCGGGCGACCCCGCGGTCGGTGCACCCCTTCGCGGCCCCCGGGCCGCGCATGCTGGAGCGGCTGCTGGACGAGGTGTCGAACAAGCACCGCACCCGGCGCAAGCGCCGGCTGTACGCGCTCGCGGCGTCCGTGGTGTTCGCAGTCGGCGGGGCCTCGCTGGCGATGCTCGTCGGCCAGCACGGCTCGTCGACGGTCCCTGAGGCCGCCGCGGCCATGACCGCGACCGACCCGGACACGGGGGTGTGGGCGAAGATCGACACCCAGGACCGGGTCTGGGGCAGCCAGATCGCGGTGACGGTCAAGGACAAGTCGGGGCCGCACCCCTGCCGGCTCGTCGCGGTCGGCAAGGACGGCTCGGAGCAGACGGTGACGAGCTGGATGGTGCCCTCGGACGACGGCGCGGCAACCACCGTGCAGGGCGGCGCGGCCCTCACCTCGGGGCAGATCGACCACTACGAGGTGCGGACCGAGGACGGGAAGCACCTGGTCACGCTGAAGTCCGGGTGACCGTCGGCGGCTACTTCAGCAGCCGTGACATCCTGCGGTCCGCGAGCGGCTTCCCGCCGGTCTGGCACGTCGGGCAGTACTGCAGCGCGGAGTCGCTGAAGGACACCTCGCGGATGGTGTCGCCACATACCGGGCAGGGCTCTCCGGTGCGGCCGTGGACCCTGAGGCCGCTCTTCTTCTCCGCCTTCAGCCGCCCGGCCGCCAGACCCCGTGAGCGCTCGACCGCCTCCATGAGCGTGGTGCGCAGTGCCTCGTACAGACGTCGGATCTCCTCGGGCGACAGCGACGACGCCAGCTTGAACGGGGACATCTTCGCCGCGTGCAGGATCTCGTCGCTGTAGGCGTTGCCGACACCCGCGATCAGGCTCTGGTCGCGCAGCGCACCCTTGATCTGCCGGCGCTCGCCCGTCAGGAGCCGCGCGAGATGCCGCTCGTCGAAGTCGTCGGCCAGCGGATCCGGCCCCAGGCGGGCCACTCCTGGTACCTCCTGAGGATCCCGGACGACGTACACCGCGAGTCGCTTCTGGGTGCCGGCCTCCGTCAGGTCGAAGCCCGCACCCGTCTCCAGTGCGACCCGCAGGGCGAGGGGGCCCTTGCCGGGGCGGGGCGGCCCGTCGGGCAGACGGTCGCGCCACTGGAGCCAGCCCGCGCGGGCCAGATGGGTGACGAGGTGCAGGCCATCGGTCTGAAGGTCCAGGAACTTGCCGTAGCGGCGCGCGCCCGTGATCTCGTGGCCCTCGACGGCGGTGACGGGCGGGTCGTACGTCTTGAGGACACTGATCGCGACGGGCAGCACCCGGACGACCTCATGGCCGACGGCATGGTCGGTCAGGAAGTCCTTCAGGGCCTCGACCTCGGGCAGTTCCGGCATGTGTCCAGGGTGCCACCGGCCGCAGGCGTCGCGCCCCGTGCCCGGCTCAGCGGCGCGGCGCGACCTTGAACTCGGCCCAGACGACCTTGCCGCCGCCGCGCGACTCCACGCCCCACGCGTCCGTGAGCTGGTCGACGAGCAGCAGACCCCGGCCCGAGGTACCCCAGCGGCCCGCGTCCCGGCGGCGGGGCAGGGCGCTGGAGGAGTCCTCGACCTCGACCCGCAGCCTGCGGTCGTGGCCGGTGATGATCCGCAGGGTGGCGATCGCCGAGCCGTCGGTGTGCATGAGGACGTTGGTGATCAGTTCGTCGGCGACGAGTTCGATCTCGTCGGACCGCTCACCGGCGCCCCAGGAGCGGACGGCGGTGCGGATCATACGGCGGGCACCGACGAGTGCCTCCGGGTCGCCCGGCGCGACAAGCTGCTGCTGCCGGCCCCCGGAGCGTTGGGTCAGTCCCCCGCGCCGCAGCAGCAACAGGGCCACGTCATCCTCTCCGCCACGTTCCGCGGCCGCGTCGATGAGCAGGTCGGCGAGGTCCTGCACATCGTCCGGGCCGCTGCAGACCAGGTTCCGCAGGGTCTGCACGCCCTCGCAGAGGTCGGTGCCAGGCTTCTCGACCAGACCGTCGGTGCACAGCAGCAGGGCCTGGCCCGGTTCCAGCTCGACCGTGGTGACGGGGTAGGCGAGCAGGCCGAACTCGGCGGACAGGCCGAGGGGCAGCCCGCCCTCGACGGGCAGCGGCCGGCAGAACCCCTGGCTCGACCGCAGCATCGGGTCGATATGGCCGGCCCGGACCAGCTGCACCACCCCGGTGGACAGATCGGCCTCGGCGTAGAGGCAGGTCGCGAAGCGCTGGGTGTCGAGTTCCTGGAGGAAGACCGAGGCCCGCGCCATCACCGTGGCCGGGTTGTGGCCCTCGGCGGCGTACGCGCGCAGCACGATCCGCAGCTGGCCCATGACGGCGGCCGCGTGCGTGTCATGGCCCTGGACGTCGCCGATGACCGCGCCGACCCGGCCGCTGGGCAGCGGGATCAGGTCGTACCAGTCGCCGCCGATGTCCCGGCCGAACGATGCCGCACGGTAGCGGACGGCGACGTCGGCGCCGGGCACGCTGGGGATGGAGCGCGGCAGCATCGCCTGCTGGAGGCCCTGCGCGAGGTCTTTCTCCTGCTCGTAGAACATGGCGCGCTGGAGGCACTGGGCGATGCTGCTGCCCAGGGCGAGGAGGACGTTGCGCTCCTCAGGAGAGAAGCCGCGCCGGTCGTCGTAGAGCAGTCCCATCGCGCCGATGGGGCGTGCCTGCACGATCAGCGGCAGATAGGCGGCCGCGGTGATGCGCAGGTCCGTGAGGTGCGGCCACAGGATCGGGTAGTGCTGGGCGAACTCCTGCGGCGACTCGATGAACCGGGGGCACAGGGTGCGCACCACCTCGCTCATCGGGTACGGCTCGTCAAGGCGGGTGATCTTGGTGCCCGGCACGGAGGCGGCCGCCGGCCCCTCGGCGACCAGCCGGATGCGGCCGGCCTCCACGAGGCCCACGACCAGGCTGGCGGCGCCCAGGTGGGCGAGTCCATGGCATTCGTTGAGGACATCGATGACGTCCTGGACGGTTCGGGCGTGGGCGAGCGCCGCGGTGACGTTCTGGACGACGTTCGTCTGCTGGCGCAGGGCCTCGTCCTGCAGGACCTGGTCGGCGCGCGCCCGGCTGTCGCGCAGTTCCTGGGTGGCGTCGCGGACTATGCCGACGATACGGCGCGGCCGGCCCGTCTCGTCCCGCCGGATGTAGCCCTGGGTGTGGGTCCAGCGCAGGGTGCCGTCGCGGCAGCGGAGGCGGAAGTAGGCGCCGTAGTTCTCGCTGCCGTCCTTGATGGCCCGGGCGATCAGGGCGTCGAGGCGATGGATCTCGTGCCGCGGGACCCGTTCCGCGAGCGTCGTGACCCGGCCGTCGAACTCCTCCGGGCGCAGCTCGAAGATCTCGTGGGCCTGGGCGTCCATGTGGATGAGTCCGGTGTCGAGGTCCCAGTCGAAGCTGCCCATGCGATTGAGCGCCAGGATCGGGTCCGGGTGGACCGGCCAGTTCTCCGGGAGTGCCGGCGCGCTCGCTCCCCGCTCAGCCATGGAGCCACCATGCCAGGGATTGCGCGAATCTTCGAGTCCTGTCCGGGGCCGGGCGGGGGATGCGGGAGGGCCGCCCGCGCGCCGTGCGCGTCCCACCGGCCCGAGCGGGGTACCGGGGTCACACTGGAGGGAGAGGAGCCCTCGCCGTGGACTGGTTCGTCGCACCGGAGTACTGGCTGAGCCGGCTGGTCTTCCAGCGGGCTCTGGCGGTCGTGTACCTCGTCGCCTTCCTCACCGCGGCCCTCCAGTTCCGTGCGCTGACGGGAGAGCGCGGGATGCTGCCGGTGCCGCGTTTCGTCGCCCGGGTCTCCTGCCGGCAGGCACCCAGCGTCTTCCACTTCCACTACTCGGACCGCTTCTTCGCCGCCTGGTCGTGGGCGGGGTGCGCGGTGTCGGCGGCGCTGCTGGCCGGGCTCGACTCGCAGGTGCCGCTCTGGGCCGGGATGGTGCTGTGGCTGATCCCCTGGGCGCTGTATCTGTCGATCGTCAACGTGGGCCAGACCTGGTACTCGTTCGGCTGGGAGTCCTTGCTGCTGGAGGTCGGCTTCCTGGCGGTGTTCCTGGGCAACGACGAGATCGCCCCGCCGGTCCTCGTACTGTTCCTGCTGCGCTGGATCCTGTTCCGGGTGGAGTTCGGCGCCGGGCTCATCAAGATCCGCGGTGACACCTGCTGGCGGCGGCTGACCTGTCTGGACTTTCACCATGAGACCCAGCCCATGCCGGGTCCGCTGAGCTGGTTCTTCCACCATCTGCCGAAGCCGCTGCACCGGGTGGAGGTGGCGGCCAACCATGTCACCCAGCTGATCGTCCCGGTGCTGCTGTTCACCCCGCAGCCGATCGCGACGGCCGCCGCGTCCCTGATGATCGTGACCCAGTTGTGGCTGGTGCTGTCCGGCAACTTCTCCTGGCTGAACTGGATCACGATCGTGCTGGCCCTGTCGGCGGTCCGGTACCCCGCCGGCGCCCCCGCGGTGTCCGGGCCGCCGCTGTGGTACGAGGTCCTGGTGCTGGTGGTCGCCGCGGGTCTGGTGTGCCTCAGCTACCACCCCGTACGGAATATGATCTCCCGCGGCCAGATCATGAACCGCTCCTTCGACCCGCTGCATCTCGTCAACACCTACGGGGCGTTCGGCAGCGTGAGCCGGACGCGCTACGAGGTCGTGGTCGAGGGCACGGCGGACGATGTGCCGCGCGAGGACTCCGACTGGCGGGAGTACGAGTTCAAGGGCAAGCCGGGCGATCCGCGGCGCTGGCCACGCCAGTTCGCCCCGTACCATCTGCGGCTCGACTGGCTGATGTGGTTCGCGGCGCTCTCCCCCGCGTACGCGGGGTCCTGGTTCGGCGGCCTGGTGGAACGTCTCCTGGAGAACGACCCGGACACGCTACGGCTGCTGCGGCGCTCCCCGTTCCCCCCGGACGCGCCGCCGCGCTTCGTACGGGCCGGTCTGTACCGCTACCGGTACACCACCTGGCGCGAACTGCGGGAGACGGGGGCGTGCTGGCACCGGACGTATGTCCGCGAGTACCTGCCGCCGACACGGCTGGCCGCCCCGATGACTCAGAGGCGGTAGACACGCCGCGCGGTGCCCTCGAGGACCTGCGCGCGCTCGTCGGCGCCGAGGTGCACGGCAGGGCCGACTCTCACGGCCTCTCCTCGGCTCCCTGGGCTGGCCCGCTGCCCCGCGGCCCGGTCACCGGCCCGTGCGACGGATCCTGCGCGGGGACGGGTGCCTCGGGCGGCAGGAGGTCCGCGTCCCTGAGTTCCTGCCAGAATCCCGCCGGTACGGTGGCCGCGAACTGTTCGGCGCAGTCGCGGACCTCGGCCGCCGAGCGGGTTCCCACGAGCACGCTCGCGACGGCGGGGTGGGCGGCGCAGAAGGCCAGCGCCGCGGCCCGCACCGTGGTGCCGTGCCGTGCGGCGAGGGCCTGGATCCGCAGGGCGCGGTCGAGCAACTGCTGTGGCGCCGTCGCGTAGTTGTAGGTGGCGCCCGGCCTTGGATCGGCCAGCAGGCCGGAGTTGAAGGCTCCCCCGATGACGACCGACACCCCGCGTTCGACGGCCGCGGGCAGCAGGTCGGTCAGCGCGCTCTGGTCGAGCAGGGTGTAGCGGCCCGCGCAGAGCACCACGTCCACATCGGTCTCGCGGACGAACCGGGTGAGCATCGCCGTCTGGTTCATGCCCGCGCCGATCGCGCCCACCACGCCCTCGCCGCGCAGCTTCTCCAGCGCCGGATAGCCCTCGCGGAAGGCCTGTTCGGCGTGGTCGTCCGGGTCGTGGAGGTAGACGACGTCCACCCGGTCCAGGCCCAGCCGTTCCAGGCTGTCCGCCAGGCTGCGCCGTACGCCGTCCGCGCTGAAGTCCCAGACGCGCCGGTGGGTGGCGGGTACGGCGAAGCCGTTGGCCAGGTCGTCGCCGCCCCCGGTGGTGGGCTCCAGGACGCGGCCCACCTTGGTGGAGAGGGTGTACGCGGTGCGGGGGTACGCGCGCAGGGCCGCGCCGAGGCGGCGTTCGGACAGGCCGAGTCCGTAGTGGGGGGCGGTGTCGAAGGCGCGGACACCGCTCTGCCAGGCGGCCTGGACCGCCTCGTACGCCTGCTCCCCGCTCACCTCGGAGTAGAGGTTGCCGATGCCGGCGGCGCCGAAGGCCAGTGCGCTGACCTCGACCCCGCTTCCGCCGAGGCGGTTCACCGGCCGGCCGGGCGCAGCCGCAGGCCCTGCATCCCGCCGTCCACGGCGAGGGCGGTACCGGTGGTGGCGCCGGACAGGGGGCTCGCCAGATAGGCGATGGCGCCCGCGACCTCGGCGGCGGTGACCAGCCGGCCGGTGGGCTGGCGGGCCTCCAGGGCCGCGCGTTCGGCGCCCGGGTCGGGCGCCGCGTCCAGCAGCCGGCCGACCCAGGGGGTGTCGACGGTGCCGGGGTTGACGCAGTTGACGCGGATCCCCTCGCGGACGTGGTCGGCGGCCATGGCGAGGGTCAGCGACAGAACGGCACCCTTGCTCGCGCTGTACAGGGCCCGCTGCGGCAGCCCGGCCGTGGCCGCGATGGAGCAGGTGTTGACGATCGCGGCGTGGGCGGAGGCGCGCAACTGCGGCAGTGCCGCACGGGTCGTACGGACGATGCCGAGGACATTGACGTCGAGCACCCGGTGCCAGGCGTCGTCGTCGTTGTCCTCGACGGTGCCCTGGGCTCCGATGCCCGCGTTGTTGACGAGGATGTCGAGGCCCCCGAGGTCGGCTGCGGCCTCGCTCACCGCCGTGCGCACGGAGGCGTCGTCGGTGACGTCGGCCCGGTACCCGAGCAGCGGTTTGCCGACCGAGGAGGGGTCGAGGTCCAGGACGGCCACCCGGGCACCGCGCGCCGCCAGCAGATCCGCGGTGGCTCGTCCGATGCCGGAGGCTCCGCCGGTCACCAGGGCCGAAAGGCCCTCGAAGTCGCTCATGCCGCATGCCCCTTCTTCTGGTCGAGGTCGGCGGCCCAGAAGGCACCGCCGGGGAACGTGTACCGCGCGAGGGAGTCGGGCCGCATCGCCGCCGAGAAGCCCGGCGCGGTGGGTGCCGTGTAGTGACCCTCGCTGATCACCACCGGGTCGAGGAAGTGCTCGTGCAGATGGTCCACGTACTCGATGACCCGGTCGTCGGTGGTGCCCGAGAGTGCGACGAAGTCGAACATCGACAGATGCTGGACGAGTTCGCAGAGCCCGACCCCGCCCGCGTGGGGGCACACCGGCACCCCGAACTTCGCGGCCAGCAGCAGGATCGCGAGGTTCTCGTTCACACCGCCGACGCGGGCCGCGTCGATCTGGAGGACGTCGATGGCACCGGCTTGGAGGAGCTGTTTGAAGACGATGCGGTTCTGCACATGCTCGCCGGTGGCGACCTTCACCGGGGCCACGGCCTCGCGGATCGCGGCGTGGCCGAGCACGTCGTCGGGGCTGGTGGGCTCCTCGATCCAGTACGGCTCGAACGCGGCGAGCGCCCGGGTCCAGGTGATCGCCTCGTCGACGTTCCAGCGCTGGTTGGCGTCGACGGCGATCCGGATGTCGGGGCCGACGGCCGACCGCGCCGCACGGCAGCGCCGCATGTCGTCGGCGAGGTCCGCGCCCACCTTCAGCTTGATCTGCCGGAAGCCGTCCGCGACGGCCTGCACCGCCAGCCGGGTGAGCTTGTCGTCGCTGTAGCCCAGCCAGCCCGGGGAGGTGGTGTAGGCGGGGTAGCCCTGGGCCAGCAGTCGGCCGGTGCGTTCCGGGGCGCCCTCCTTGCCGCGCCGCAACAGCTCCAGGGCCTCCTGCGGGGTGAGCGCGTCGGTGATGTAGCGGAAGTCGATCTGGCGGACCAGCCACTCCGGTTCGGCCTCCGCGAGCAGTCGCCACAGGGGCTTGCCCGCACGCTTGGCGGCCATGTCCCACACCGCGTTGGCGACGGCCCCGATCGCCATGTGCATCACGCCCTTCTCGGGCCCCAGCCAGCGCAGCTGGCTGTCGGAGATCAGGGCGTGGAAGACCGACCCCGGGTTGTCGCAGACCTCGTCGACGGCTCTGCCGACCACGTGTCCGCGCAGTGCCTCGATCGCCGCGACCTGGACGTCGTTGCCCCGCCCGATGGTGAAGGTGAACCCGTGTCCCTCCAGGCCGTCCGCGGCGTCCGTGCGCAGCACGAGGTAGGCGGCCGAGTAGTCGGGGTCGGGGTTCATCGCGTCGGAGCCGTCGAGCTCGCGCGAGGTGGGGAAACGGATGTCGAAGGTGTCGACCGCGTTGATACGGGCGGCAGTTGGGGACACGGGAGGCCTTTCGGTCCGGGACACGGGGTCGTACACGGGGTCGCACGTCGTACGGCGCCTATGACGGTGGGTCGGGTCAGTCCTGGGCACGGCCCGTCGTCACCCGGGCGATCATGAGGGCGACCAGGATGATTCCGCCGTAGATGGCCTGGATCCAGAACGAAGGGACCTGGGCGAGGGTGAGCAGGTTCTGTACGACGCCCAGGAGGAGCACACCGGTCAGGGCGCCGAACATCGTGCCCTTGCCCCCGTCGAGGCTGATGCCGCCGATGACCGCGGCCGCGAACACCGTGAAGATCATGTTGTTGCCCTGGTTGGCGCTGATCGCGCCGACGTAGCCCGTCTGCATGATGCCGCCGACGGAGGCCAGGCAGCCGGCCACGACGAACACGCCGAGCATCACGCGCTCGACGCGGATGCCGGCCGCGCGGGCGGCGTCCGCGTTGCCGCCGATGGCGTACAGGGCGCGGCCGACGCGGTGGTAGCGCAGCACGAGGCCGGTGACGGCGAAGGCCAGTGCCGCGAGCCACACGGACAGCGGGACGCGCAGGAAGGTCGTGGTGGCCAGGGTGAAGAACGCGTCGGGCATCCCGAAGAGGGTCTTGCCCTTGGTGGCGCCGACCAGCAGACCGCGCAGCACGATCAGCATCGCGAGGGTGACGATGAAGGCGTTCAGCTTGAACTTCACCACGAGGACGCCGTTGAAGGCGCCGATGGCCGCGCCGACGACGAGGATCGCGACGAGGGCGAGCGCGGCGGGCAGTTCGGTACCCCAGCCGGACTCGGCGGCGGGCAGCACGAGCAGGGCGCCCACCGCCGGCGCGATGCCGACCACGGACTCCAGCGACAGGTCGAACTTGCCGGTGATCAGCACGAGCGACTCGGCGAGCACGACCATCGCGAGGGCCGCGGAGGCGCCGAGGATCGAGATGATGTTGCGTTCGGTGAGAAACGAGTCGTTGACGAACGCGCCCAGCACCATCAGCAGCAACAGGGCGGGGACCAGGGCAAGTTCGCGGGCCCGGCGGAGCAGGACGGCCTTGGCCGAACGGGCGTCGGGCACCGGGACGGGGGTGAGCGGCGGGGCCTTGGTGTCAGCCATGGTCCACTCCTTCGATGGAGGCGATCAGCTCGTGGTCGTGCCAGCCCGCCGGGTGCTCGGCGACGATCCGGCCGTGGAAGAGGACGAGGACGCGGTCGCAGCGCCGCAGGTCGTCGAGTTCGTCCGAGACGACGAGCACGGCGGTGCCGTCCTCCCGGGCACTGTCCATCCGCGCGAGCAGCGACTCCTTGGACTTCACGTCGACGCCCGCGGTGGGGTTGATGAGGACGAGCAGCCGCGGGTCGGAGGCGAGGGCGCGGGCCATGACGACCTTCTGCGCGTTGCCTCCGGAGAGGTCGGACACGGGCTGGTCGGGGCCCTCGGCGTGGATGTCGAGGCGCTCGATCAGCTCGGTGGCGAAGCCGCGCCTGCGCCGGGTGCCGACGAACCCGTACCGGCCGAGGCGGCCCAGGACGCTCAGGGTGGCGTTGTCCCCGACGGTCATCGCGGACACGAGTCCCTGTTCGTGCCGGTCACGGGGCACACAGCCGACGCCCGCCGCGAGCGCGGCCCCCACGTCGCCGAACGGGAGCGGTCTGCCGTCGAGCCGAGCCGTGCCTCCGGTGGGGGTGTGCAGCCCGGCGAGGGTCTCGGCGAGTTCGATCTTTCCGCTGCCACTGGAGCCGGCCAGCCCCACGACCTCGCCGTGGCGGACGGTGAGGTCGATGTCCTCGTAGGCCTGTCCGGTGAGCCCGCGGGTGTCCAGGGCCAGTGGTGCGTCGTCGGCCACGGTATCCCGTGCGCTCGCCGTCCGTTCGACGACGGCCTCCCCCGCCATGGCCTCCACGAGGGCCGCGCGCGGGAGGTCGGCGACCGGGGCGGTGGTGATCCAGCGGGCGTCGCGCAGGACCGTGACGGTCTGGCAGACCTCGTAGACCTCCTGGAGGTGGTGCGAGATGAACAGGAAGGTGACGCCGGAGTCCTGGAGCGCCCGCATACGGGTGAACAGGCTCTCGATCTCACGGTTGTCGAGCTGTGCGGTCGGCTCGTCGAGGATGATGAAGCGGGCGCCGAAGCTGAGGGCCCGGGCAATCTCCACCATCTGCCGGTCCTCGACCTTGAGGTCGGCGGTACGGGCCTCCGGGTCGACGCGCACGTTCCAGGTGCCGAGGACCTCGGCGGCCTCCTGCTTGAGCCTGCGCCAGCTGATGAGTCCGGCGCGGCCGGTCGGCTGCCGGTTGATGAACAGGTTCTCGGCGACCGTGAGTTCGGGGACGACGGTGGGCTTCTGATAGACGCAGGCGACCTTGCGGCGCCAGGCGTCACGATCGGCGAGCGGGGGTGCCGGCTCGCCGTCGAAGTGGACCGTGCCCTCGTCGGGGGCCTGGAGACCGGTGAGCACGTTCACCAGCGTGGACTTGCCGGCGCCGTTGCGGCCGACGAGGGCGTGGGACTCGCCGGGCCGCACGGTGAGCTGTCCGTCCTGGAGGGCGACCGTGGGGCCGTACCGCTTGACGATGCCCCGCGCCTGCACGAGTGGGCTGCTCATTTGACCGTGTTGCCCCAGAGCTTGGGGTCGTCGACGTTCTCCTTGGTGACCAGCGGGGCGGGCAGCTGGTCCTCCAGGATGCCGCTGGACAGCTTGACGATCTCCGAACCGTGGTCCGTGGGGCCGGGCTTGAACGTCTTCCCCTCCATCGCGGCCTTGATGTAGTACATGCCGTACTGAGCGTAGGCGTCGGCGGGCTGCGAGACGGTGGCGTCGATCTCGCCCTTGCGGATGGCGTCGAACTCCTGCGGGATGCCGTCGTTGGAGACGATGGCGATATGGCCCTTCCGTCCCGCCGCCTTCAGCATGTTCTTGGATTTGAGGGTCTGCAGCGTGGGCGCGAGATAGACGCCGCCGGCCTGGAGATAGATGCCCTTGATGTCGGGGTTGGCGTTCAGCAGCGTGTCGAGCTTGGAGGCCGCGGTGTCGGACTCCCACTTGGCGGGGATCTCCAGGACCTTCAGCTTCGGGTACTTCTTCTTGGCGCAGGCGCGGAACGCCTCGGAGCGGTCGCGGCCGTTGACGGAGGCGAGGTCGCCCATGATCTGCACGACCTTGCCGCTGGTGACGTGCCGGCCGAGGTAGTCGCAGGCCTTCTCGCCGTAGGCGACGTTGTCGGCGCGCACGACCATCGCGACCTTGCCCTTGTCGGGCGCCACGTCGACGGCGACCACGGGGACGCCCTTGCGTTCGGCCTGGTCGAGCCCGGCCTGGATGGCGGCACTGTCGAGCGGGGCGACGACCAGCCCCTTCACACCCTGGTTGAGTTCGTTGTTGATGTCGGTGATCTGCTGCGAGGGGTCGCTGTTGGAGTTGACGGTCTTCAGGGCCTCGACGCCTTCGGACTTCGCCATCTTGGGCACATAGTCGTTGTAGGACTGCCAGAACGGCGAGGTCAGCAGGGGCAGGATCACTCCGACCTTGCCGCTGCCGCCGCCTGCGGCGCCAGCCGCGCCGTCGTCCTTGGTGCTGCCGCATCCCGTGAGCGCCAGGGCGCCGCAGGCGGCCGCAGCCGTCGCGCGCACCGCCCACGAGGAGATTCGCCTGTCGTGCCGTTCGTTGCGCCCTGTCCTGACAGCCATCCGTCGGCTCCTCATCGAGCGTGATCGAGCAGTTGCCCGCATACTTATCAGACCACTCAGCCCGTACAACACCCTGTGGCGCCAAATTTTCGCAGTTTCGAGCCGTAGTGGTCTGACCACCTCCATGGTTAGACTGCGGCGCACGGCGACAGGAGGACTGGCGTGGAGGAGATCCCGAGCGCGGAGGCGGAGGCGGAGAGCGTGTCGAACGCTCCGCAGAAGGGCACGGTGACCCAGCGCGCGATCGAGCGGATCAAGGCGATGATCGCCGACGGCGGGCTGGAGCCGGGCCAGCGGCTGCCCACGGAACGCGATCTGGCGGCCCGGCTGGGCATCTCACGCAGCTCGATGCGGGAGGCGATCCGCGCGCTCACGGTCCTCGGTGTGCTGGAGGCCCGGCACGGCTCGGGCATCTATGTCACCCAGCTGGAGGCCGGCGACCTGCTGGAGACGTTCGGCGTGGTCGCGGACCTCTCGCGGGGACCGCGCCTGGTCGAGTTGCTGGAGGTCCGGCGCATCCTGGAGTCGACGGCGACGGCGCTCGCGGCGGCCCGGATCACCGACGACCAACTCGCCGAGGTGGAGAAGCACTTGACGGCGATGAACGCGACGGACGACCCGGAGGAGATCCTCGCCCACGACCTCGCCTTCCATCGGGAGATCGCCGCCGCCGCGGGCAACGAGACGATGGCGGCCATGCTGGAGGGCCTGTCCTCCCGCACCTTCCGCGCCCGGGTCTGGCGCGGCTACCAGGAGGAGGGGGCCTTCGCCCGCACCCGCCGCGAACACGCGGCGATCCACCGTGCCCTGGTCGCCCACGACCCGGAGGCGGCCCGGGCGGCTGCGGCCGCGCACGTGGGCGAGGTGGAGGAGTGGCTGCGGAGCCAGCTCCGGACCTAGGCCCTGTCGTCAAACTCCCGCCTGCCCTCCGGGCGGACAACGGGAGTTTGACGACAGGACCCAGCACTGCGTTGCTGCGACCGGGAAGGTTCACCGGCTCGCGACGCCCGGCGCACCTTCCCGGCCACAGCCCTGGCCGCCGGCGTCGGGCGCGGCAGAGCGCCCGAGGTCAGGCCCGGACCGTAGGCGCGGAGCCGTCCTGCCGGGGCGGCTCCTCCTGCGCCGGAGCCGCTCCTCCCCCGTCGGCCGCCGTGACGCCCGTGTCGCGCCGGGCCCGCGTCGGCCGGCCGACCAGGGCCACCCCCGCCAGGGTGAGCAGACCGCCGACGAGTTCGACGGTCTGCGGACGTTCGCCGAGCCAGACGAAGGCGACGCCGAGGGCGACGGCGGGCACGAGATAGAGTGCGGCGGTCGCGGCCGTGACGGTGAGGCGGGCGACGGCATAGCCCCACAGGACGAACCCGGCGGCGGAGGGCAGCGCCCCCAGATAGAGCGCGGCGAGACCGGCGTCGACCGGGGCGTGGACCGCGGCACGTACGGCGGCCTGGGCGAGCGGGAGCAGCAGCGCTGTACCCGCCCCCATCGCGTACGCGGCGACCTCGAGCCCGGTGTAGACGCCCAGCAGCGGCTTGATGCCGAGGTGGTACAGCGCCTGGGCACCGGCGGCGGCCAGGACGATCCAGGCCGCGGCGGTGTAGCCGGTGTCGCCGCCGGCCACGGCGATCACGGCCGCCCCCGCCAGTGCGACACCGGACCCGGTGATCCTGGCCGCGGTGAGCCGTTCCCGCAGGAAGACGGCGTCGAGCAGGGCGCTGATCGCCGGGGCGACGGCCACGATCAGGCTGGCGGTGCCGGCCGGGACATGCAGCTCGCCCCAGTTCAGGAGCAGTTGGTAGGCGCTCATGCCCGACGCGCCGACGAGGACGATGCGCGGCAGGTCCCGGCGGGCGGGGCGCCGCACCCGCATGACGGGAGCGACCGCCAGCAGGGCGGCGGAGGCGACGGCCAGACGCAGCAACGACAGCTCGGCGGGCCCGTAGCCGTGCAGGGCCACACGGATGGCGGGAAAGGCGGAGCCCACAGCAGCATGCGCGTGGCCGCCTTCCCCTCGGCGGCGCGCACCCTGCTGCCCGGGCTGTGGCCCGATCCGGGGGGCAGCGCGGACCCCGACGCCCCGCTCGTCCACCTCGTGGCGCACGAACCCGAACAGGCCGAGCGCGCGCTGGCCCGGCACGAGGTGGACATCGCGGTCACCCACTCCTACAGCCTGCTGCCCCGCCCGCTGCCCCCGGGCTGCGAACGCCGCGACCTGTTCGACGAGCCGGTGTATCTCGTACTCCACCCGGCCGAGGCGGCCGACCGGGGTCTGGCGCCCGGGGCCGCCGCCGACCTCGCCGCCTTCGCCGACCTCCCCTGGCTGCTGCCCGGCCCCGACACCGCCTGTCACGAGATGGCCCAACGGGCCTGCGGGGCCGCCGGGTTCGTGCCCCGGCCGGTGGCGGTCGCCAGTGACTTCGCCGTGCTGTGCGCGCTGGTGGCCCGTCGCGCGGGGGTCGCCCTGGTGCCCCGTCTCGCGCTGCCCGATCCCGGGGCGCCCGGCCTGAGCGTGCATCCGCTGCGGGTTCCGGTCCGGCGGAGCGTGCACGCCCTGCACCGGGCGGGGACGGGCGCGTACCCCGGCACCCGCCAGGTCCTCGAACGCCTCGCCGCGCTCGCGCCCGGTCCCGGGTCCGGGACGGCCCCGCCCGGGGCACCACGGGCTGAGCCCGCAGTGCCCCCGGGTGCGCTCAGGCCCGCTTCAGCCGCAGGGTCACCAGCTCGAACGGGCGCAGCCGCAGCGTGATCCGGTTCCCCTCGCACTCCGGTGCGGGCTCTCCCCCGGCGAGCGGGCGCTCCAGGAGGTCCGTCGCGGTCACGGCCGCCACGTCGAAGTCCGCGGTGAGCGTGGCGCGCGTACGGCCGCCGCGGGACTCGTGGAAGCGTACGACGATGTCACCGCTGCCGTCGTCGGCCAGCTTGACCGCCGTCAGCACCACCGCGTCCTCCGCCACGCTCACCAGCGGCGCGACCGCGTGCTCGCCGCTCAGCCGCCGCTCCGGCAGGTTGATCCGCCAGCCCTCGCGGACCGCGTCCCCGATCGTGGCGCCCGGCACCAGGGCGTGCCGGAAGCGGTGGACGCCCTGGTCGGTCTCCGGGTCCGGGAAGCGCGGGGCGCGCAGCAGGGAGACCCGGACGGTGGTGGTCGTGCCGGAGTCCGTCTCCCGCACCGTGCGGGTCACATCGTGGCCGTAGGTCGAGTCGTTCACCACGGCCGCTCCCCAGCCGGGCTCCTCCAGATGCACGAAGCGGTGGTTGCACGCCTCGAACTTCGCGGCCTCCCATGAGGTGTTGGTGTGGGTCGGCCGGAAGAAGTGCCCGAACTGGGTCTCGGACGCATACCGTTCGGCGTGCACGTCCAGCGGGAACGCCAGCTTCAGGAACTTCTCCGTCTCGTGCCAGTCCACCTCCGTGTCGATCTCCAGCCGCCGCTCCCCCGGCGCCAGCGACAGCACCTGGGTGACATGCGACGCGCCGAAGGACCGTACGATCCGGACCGAGCCGCCGTCCTCGCCGGGCCCGACCTCCTCGGCGTCCAGCAGGTCGGTGACCGTGTTCCGGTAGAAGGCGTCCACGTCCCAGGCGTCCCACATGTTGGGGAAGTCGGGGTGGAGCTGGAGGAGGTTCGCGACACGTCCCGGTGCGAGGGTCTCGCGGCCGGCTCCGATGTCGTACGCGGACACCACCAGCCCCCGGCCGTCGATCTCCACCCGCAGCAGTCCGTTGTCGAGGACGAAGCCGCCGCCCGCCCGTGGCTCGCGCGCCACCTCGCCCGCGTCGGCGGGGGTGCCCGCGCCGCCCGCGGGGATCCCGGAACGGGCGTGCGGCGCCGCGTTGAACGTCAGCGGCACGGCCCCCTCGCCCGCCAGCGCCCGCTGCGCCGCCTCGACGATCCCGGTCAGCTCCGCGGCGATCCGCTCGTACGTCGCCCGTGCCTCCCGGTGCACCCAGGCGATCGACGAGCCCGGCAGGATGTCGTGGAACTGATGGAGCAGGACCGTCTTCCAGATGCGGTCCAGTTCCTCGTACGGGTAGGGGAACCCGGTGCGCACGGCGGCCGTGGCGGCCCACAGCTCGGCCTCCCGCAGCAGATGCTCGCTGCGCCGGTTGCCCTGCTTGGTCTTCGCCTGGCTGGTCAGGGTGGCACGGTGCAGTTCCAGATACAGCTCGCCCACCCAGACCGGCGGGTGGGCGTACTCCGCCTCGGCCCGGGTGAAGAACTGCTCCGGTGTCTCCCACACCACCCGCGCCGAGCCCTCCAGGTCGCGCAGCCGCGCCGCCTTCGCCACCATCTCCCGTGTCGTGCCGCCGCCCCCGTCGCCCCAGCCGGTCGGCGCGAGCGAGTGCCGGGCCGCCCCCTTGTCCTTGAAGTTCCGTGCCGCGTGGGCGATCTCGCTGCCCTTCATGGAGCAGTTGTAGGTGTCGACCGGCGGGAAATGGGTGAAGATCCGGGTTCCGTCGATGCCCTCCCAGAGGAAGGTGTGGTGCGGGAACGTGTTCGTCCGGCTCCAGGAGATCTTCTGTGTCAGCAGCCACTTGGAACCCGCCGCCTTGATGATCTGCGGCAGCCCGGCCGCGAAGCCGAAGGTGTCGGGCAGCCAGGCCTCGTCGTTCTCGATCCCGAACTCGTCGAGGAAGAACCGCTTGCCGTGCACGAACTGACGGGCCATCGCCTCGGAGCCCGGCATGTTGGTGTCGGACTCCACCCACATCCCGCCCGCCGGCACGAACCGGCCCTCCGCAACGGCCTTCTTCACCCGCGCCCACACCTCGGGCCGGTGCTCCTTCACCCAGGCCCACTGCTGCGCCTGTGACATCGCGAAGACGAAGTCCGGCTCGTCCTCGATGAGCGCGGTCATGTTGGACGTCGTACGGGCCACCTTGCGCACCGTCTCGCGCAGCGGCCACAGCCACGCCGAGTCGATGTGCGCATGGCCGACGGCACTGATGCGGTGGGCGGAGGGGACGGCGGGCACGGCCAGCACTCCGGCCAGTTGCGCCCGGGCCGCTTCCGCCGAGCCGCCGACGTCCTGGAGGTCGACCGCGTCAAGCGCCCGTTCCACCGCGCGCAGGATGTCCCAGCGCCGTCCCGAGTCCACCGGCAGCTCCGCCATCAGCTCGCCGAGCACCTCCAGGTCGAGGACGAGCTGCCACACGGTCTCGTCGAAGACCGCGAGGTCCATGCGCTCCAGCCGGTACTGGGGCTCGCTGCCCGCGGTCTCCTTGTCGCCCAGTTGTGTGGGCAGGAAGGGGTGGTAGTCCAGGACGACGGGATTGGACGCCGCCTCGATCCGCAGGTCCACCTCCTCGCCGCCCTCGACCGGGGAGCCGATCCGCACCCACTGGTTGCGCGGGTTGAGGCCCTTCACCGGGGTGCCGTCCGGTCGGTAGACCAGGCCCTCGCACTGGAATCCGGGCATGTTCTCGTCGAAGCCGAGGTCCAGCAGCGCCTCGACGGTCTTCCCGGCCCAGGCCTCGGGGACCCTCCCGGTCACCCGGAACCAACTGGTGCCCCACGGAGCACCCCAGCGCGCGCCCACCGCGATCGGCTCGGCCGGTGCGGCCAGGCCCTCGGCGACGGGGACGGGCTCGCCGGGCGCGTGCCACACCGCCACCGTCAGCGGTACGGACTCGGGATACACGGCGGGGCGGATGCGCTCGTCGAGGACGCGCCTCAGACGGGCTTCGACCAGGGTGCGGTCGTCATGCATGGGGTGCTCCGTGGGGTGAGGGTGCGGGGTGCCGGTGTCACCAGCGATGGGTGGGTGTCACCAGCGGTGGGTGGTCGTGGCGGGCGTCGAGACGTTGTAGAGCTCCCCGACCGCGCGCAGTTCGAACCGTGCGACGCTCTCGTTCTGCTCGGGGGCGAGCCCGCCGACGTAGTAGGCGCGCTGGCAGGTGCCGCCGAGGAAGCGGCGTGTGCCGTCGGGCAGGACGCGGTGCAGCTCGTAGTGGCGCGGGTCGGATGCGTCCGCCCGGTGGACCGCGCCGGGGGCCGGCTGCCAGGCGAAGCGCAGGTTTCCGCCGTCGGCGTCGGTGATCCGCAGGTCGACGGGTGCGGCCGGGGTGGTCGCCGTGTCCCGGACCGCGAGTCCGCCGAGCCGCCAGCGCACCTGGCCGCCGCCCGTGAGCCGTACCCCCAGCGTACGCAGGGTGCCGCTCAGGCCGGTCAACGGCACGGTCGTGGTCTGCCAGCCGTCGCCGCCCGCGACCGGGAAAGAGGTGTACGAGGGTGCCTGGCCGGGGCCGGCCGGCTCGGCGGTGGCGACGGCCAGCTCCAGCCGTGGGTCTCCCGCGTCCACCCGGTGGGTCAGCTCGACGACCGTGCCGGGACCGATCGGCAGCCGGGTGGAGTACAGGTCCAGCGTGGCCGGTGCGTCGAGGGTCCCGGAGACCAGCAGACTGCTGCCACCGCGCCAGGCGTCCGCGAAGTCGAAGGCGACGGTGGGGCGGGTGCCGCTGGTGCGGACGACCCAGCGGCGGGAGGGCAGCCGGTCCTGGAGACCGAGGTGGTTCCAGGGGGTGTCCGAGGTGACCTGGCCGTCCTCGTACCACTTCAGCCCGTGACCGGTGTTGAAGACGGTCCCGAACGGGAGGGCGCCGACGGTGGAGCGGTCGGCGACCGAGACGGCGGGGGCCCGCCAGACCGTTGTGCCGGCGGGCCGGGACGGATCGAGGGACGCGCCCGTCCAGAAGAGGTCGTCGGCCGCGTGGAAGTCGCCGGGCGTGCGGTTCGCGGGCAGGTGGTTGCGGGTCCACTCGGGCCGGTACAAGCCGATCGAGGTCACCTGCGTCCCCGTGGCCGGTACGACCGCGTCCCAGTTCACCGAGGTGCTCGTACCACCGGACTCCACGTCCACGCCGGCCCACAACGCGTAGCGGCTGCGGTCGAGCCGGCCGGCGAGCGTCCCGGAGGAGGCCAGGGTGGCCTTCGTCCACCGGAAGTCAACGAACATCGCGTCGGCGGCCTGGAAGAACGCCCGGTTCTGGCTGTCGAGGGCGCCCTGCCAGGAGACCGTGCCGTTCACCGTCATCGCGTCGTACCAGGTGACGCGGAGCCCCTTCGCCGTGCCGAGCGTCTTCAGCTCCTTGACGAAGCCGAGCATGGCGGTGCCGAGCGCGGTGTTCCCGCCGCCGGTCTCGGCGTTGACGAACCAGCCGTCGAAGCCGTACGCCTGCGCGACCGCGACGAGCTGCGCGGCGAGCGGGTAGTGGCCGGCGGCGTCCTGCTGGACCAGGTCCCGCGTCCACTGGAGCTGTCCGCCGTAGGCGACGGGCGGCAGGAAGATGTTGCCGAGGACGGGGACGCCGTGCCGGTGGGCCGCGTCCACGATCGGGGCGTTGGGCGCGAGGATGAGCCCCTCCCCCGCCGAGCCGCCCCAGAAGACCAGTTCGTCGAGGTAGGACCAGTGGGTGAGGGCGTAGTAGTCGGCGGTCGGCGCGCCTTGGGAGGGGTTCGAGGAGGTCGGTCCGAAGGAGACCAGGGACTGGATACGGGCCTGGTCCGAGCGGGCGGTGGTGTTGGCGGGGGTGGGGGTGAAGCGGGCGGCGAGCGGCACGGACGCGGCGTTGAAGGCGAGGTCGGCGTCGGTGGCGGCGCTCCAGGTCTTCAGGCTGCGCCAGGTGATGCCCGCGCCCGGGGTGCCGGAGGGCAGCGAGTCGGGGTACCAGTAGGAGGCGTGGGGCTGGAGGTCGCGGGCCGCCGCGGAGGCGGTGGGCGCGGGCAGCGCGGGGGTGAGCGCCGCTGCCGCTCCGGCCAGGAGGACCGTGCGTCTGCTGAGGTTCACTGTGTGCTCCGTTTCGTCGGGTGGACGGTGTGGGGACGGGCTACTCGGTGACCTGTTCAGGGGTGACGACATCGGTAATGCCACGGGCCGCGAGATGGTCCTTGTCGTCGGCGCGGCTCGCGAGAACGGTGGTGGGGCGGGCCCCGGCCGCGGTCAGCAGGGCGAAGGCCTCGAAGACGGCTCCGCCGGGGGCGCAGACCGAGCGGCCGGCCGTGGTGTCGACGGCCAGCGCGGTGGTGCGGGGGGCGGGCTCGGGCGCCCGGTGCTCCTCGGTGATCCGGGCGAGCGTCCGGGCGGCGGGTTTGGGCCGCCGGTCGTTGGTCAGCAGACCGAGGCCGTACTCCAGCTCGGGGAAGTCGGCGAGGTCGCGGCTGACGTCATGGGAGCACCACCAGGTCACGCCCCACAGGCCGGGGCAGTCGAGGGCGCTCAGCACGGTCGCCTCGGTGAAGGCCGCCGCGTGCCCGGCGGGGATCAGCGGGGCGGGGGCGCCGACCTCCTGGAGCCAGACCGGGCGCTGCGGGTCGTCCGCCCAGGCCTTGGACAGTTCGACGAGATACGCGGCGTGGTGCTCGGTGGCGGTGCCGGTGCGGCCGTGACGCTGGGCGGTGCCGTTGAACACCCAGGAGTGCACGGCGGTGAGGTCCCCGAGGCGGGCGGAGTGCTCGGGGGTGAAGGGCTGGTCGTCCTGGTACCAGGCGGCGTCGTAGGACGCGTGCAGATGCAGCTTGCCGGGCGCGCCCTCGGCGCACGCGGAGAGCAGCCGGGTGAGCCACCGTCCGGCCTGCTCCGGGGTGATGCGGTCGGGGTCGGGGTGCGGACCGGCGGCGAACTGGTTGACCTCGTTGCCGACGGTCATGCCGATGAAGTTCGGCCGGTCGGCGAGCGCGGCGGCCAGCGTCCGCAGATAGGCGGCCTCCCCCTCGACCACGTCCGGGTCGGTGAAGATGTTGCGCCGGTGCCAGGTCTGTGTCCAGGCGGGCAGGAAGTCGAAGCTCGACAGATGCCCTTGGAGACCGTCCACGTTGACGTCGAGTCCCCGTTCGGCCGCCGCGTCGGCGAGCGCGACGAGCTGTTCGACGGCGCGGGGGCGGATCAGGGTGCGGTTGGGCTGGAAGTAGGGCCACAGCGGGAAGACCCTGATGTGGTCCAGGCCCAGCGCGGCGATCGAGTCGAGGTCGGCGCGTACGGAGTCCAGGTCGAAGTCGAGCCAGTGGTGGAACCATCCCTTGCTCGGGGTGTAGTTGACGCCGAAGCGCACGGCACGAGGCATGCGGGTTCCTTCAAACGGCGGGTCGCGTACGGAGGTTCAGCCCTTGACCGCACCCTCGCCGACACCGCGGAAGAAGTACCGCTGGAGGCAGGCGAAGAGGAGCAGGAGCGGTGCCACCGCGATGATCGTTCCCGCGGCGACGAGGCGTTCGTCGTTGGCGAAGGTGCCGTGCAGATAGTTGAGTCCAATGGTGAGGGTGAACCTGGCCGGGTCGCTCAGCACGATCAGCGGCCACAGGAAGTCGTCCCAGGCGCCCATGAAGGCGAAGATCGCGACCACGGCGAGGGTGCCCTTCACCGACGGCAGCGCGATCCTCAGAAACCGCTGCCAGGCGCCCGCGCCGTCGACGAACGCGGCCTCCTCGATCTCGTAGGGCAGATTGCGGAAGGCGTTGCGCATCAGCAGCACGTTCATCGCACCGATGCTGCCCGGCAGGACCACGCCGATCAGCGTGTTGTTCAGGCCGAGTTCCCGCATGGTGGTGAACTGGGCGATGATGATGCCCTCGACGGGGACCAGCATCGCCAGGACGAAGACCAGGGTGGTGACTCCGCGGCCCCGGTAGCGCAGCCGGGCGAGCGCATAGCCCGCGAGCGCCGAACCGACGCAGTTGGTCACCACGTTGGCGCAGGCGACCTTGAGCGAGTTGAGGGCGTAGTCCCACACGGGGATGGTGGCGGCGACGCGCGTGTAGTTGTGGAGCGTCGGGTGCCGGGGCAGAAAGCTGGGCGGTGAGCTGAAGATGTCCTCGGTCGGGCCCTTCAGCGAGGTGGACAGCTGCCAGAGGAACGGGCCCACGGTCAGGGCCAGTACGACGAGCAGCAGTGCATAGCGCAGGAGGAGTTCCCCGAGGGGGACACGGCGGCCGGCCTCGTCCGTGACCCGCGGCTCCCGCGGGGCGGTGGGCGCCGGGGCGGGCCGCAGTTTCTCGGTGACGCTCATGCGTCCTCCCTCCGGTCCACGCGCAGGACCAGCAGCATCAGCGCCACGGTGACGACGAAGACGACGACCGAGATCGCGGAGGCGTAGCCGACGCGGCCGGTCAGGCCGGTGCCGGTGCGCTGGACCAGCATGACCAGGGTGGTGTCCTCGCCCGCGGGTCCGCCCGCCGGGCCCGCCATCAGATACACCTCCGAGAACACCTTGAAGGCGGCGACCGAGGAGAGCGCGGCGACCAGGACCATGGTGGAGCGCACCGCGGGCACGGTGACCGTGACGAACCGGCGCACGGCGCCCGCGCCGTCGACGGCGGCGGCCTCGTGCAGCTCGCGCGGCACATTGGCCAGCGCCGCCAGATAGATGATCATGTAGTAGCCGAGGCCCTTCCAGACCGTGACGGCCATGGCGCTCAGCAGAAGCAGCCACTGGTCGCTGAGGAAGCCGACCCGGCCGACGCCGACCGTCTCCAGCAGGGAGTTCACCAGGCCGCGTTCGTCCAGCAGCCACACCCAGATCAGCCCGACCACGACGATGGAGGCGACGACCGGGGTGTAGAAAGCGGAGCGGAAGAACGTGATGCCGGGGATGTTCTTCTGCACGAGCAGCGCGAGCAGCAGGGGCAGCAGGACGAGCGCCGGGACCACCCCGACGACGTAGAGCGCGCTGTTGCGCAGCCCGATCCAGAACATGTCGTCGTGCAGCAGCTCGCGGAAGTTGGCGAGCCCGACGAAGTGGCCCGGGACGAGGGTGCGGCGGTCGGTGAACGCACCGACCAGGGTGGAGACGAACGGGTAGAGAATGAAGGCGCCGATGACGAGCAGTCCGGGGGCGGCGAACAGCCAGGGTGTGGTGGGCAGATGACGCCGCACCCGGGAGACGGCGGGGGTCGCCATGACGGCTCAGCCCTGCTGCTGGAGCAGGCGGTCGCAGGCGCTGACAGCGTTGTCGAGGGCCGCCTTGGGGCTCTCCTTGCCCTGGAGCGCCTTGGCGACCTCGTTGCGCAGTGCGGTCTTCATCTGGTCGCTGAAGAGGACCGGGGTGTAGTTCACCGCGTTCTTCAGGGACTTGGCGGCGGCGATCCGCACCCGGGTCTCGTCCGTGCCGTCCTCCTTGGTGAAGTACGGGTCGTCGAGCGAGCCGGCGGTGCTCGGGAAGATGGCGACCTTCTTCGCGAACGACATCTGGTTCTGCGCGTCGGTCACATAGTGCGCGAAGGCGACGGCGGCAGCCGTGTGCTGGGTGCGGGAGTTGACCATCACCCCCATCACATACATGTTGACGTGGCCGGTGCTGGTGATCTGGTCGGTGATCCCGATGTTCTTGTACAGGTTCGGCGCCTGCTTCTTGAAGTTGCCGAGGTCCAGGGCGCTGCCGGGGTTCATGGCGACCGCCTCGGTGAGGAACTTCTTGCCGGTGGACTCGGGGGTGGCGGTCAGGGCCTGCGGATCGAGGGCCTTGGCGTCGTACAACTCCTTGTACTTCGTCAGGAGTTCGACGCCCTTCGGGTCGTTGAAGGCGAAGGCGGTGCCCTGCTGGTTCATCAGCTCGGCGCCGTAGCGGCCGAAGTCCTCGATGGTGGGCACGTTGGCGAGGGTCGCGACCTTGCCCTTGCTCTGCCGGGCCATCTGCAGGGCGTCGTCGAAGAGTTCGGCGTACGTCCTCGGGGGCTGGTCGGGGTTCAGTCCGGCCTGCCGGAAGAGGTTCTTGTTGTAGAACAGCGGACCGGTGTTCAGATACCAGGGGAAGGCGTAGGTGCCCGTCATCCCCGGTATGCGGTGGCTGGCCCAGGCGCCGTCCAGATACTCCGGCTTGTACTTCGCGGCGGCCTTGTCGAGGTCCAGGGCGAGGCCGGCCTTGGCGAGCGGGGCGACCAGGTCCGGCGAGACATTGACGACGTCGGGCAGGGTGCCGCCCGCCGCGTCCGCGCTGATCTTGTCGGCGTAGCCCTCGGCGGGCTGGTCGATCCACCTCACATGCGCGCCCGGGTACTTCTTCTCGAAGCCGGCGACCAGGCCGTCGAAGTACGGCTTGAAGTTGGCGCGCAGGTTCCAGGTCTGGAAGGTGATGTCGCCCTCGACCTTGCCGGAGGCGTCTGTCGAGCCGCCGCTGCCGCCCGAGGAACCGCAGGCGCTCAGTGGCAGGACGACGGCGGCGACAACGGCGGCGGCGAGTGTTCTGCGGGGTGTACGCACGATGACACGGCTCCCTTGCGGCGTCGGCGGCGGGTTGCGCCAGCGACCATGCCCGGCGTGTTCGGGAAAAGTCAACGGATTCGCCGAGCTAAAGAAACTCAGCCTTCATTAGTACAGGTCAGAGGTGCAACCCCAGGAACCGGACCGGACCTTGTCACGATCGACTAATGCGCTTTAGGGTTCTGGCACTCAAGCGCATTAGTCAGTACGTCGAGAAAGGGGGGAGCACCGTGCCCGCCAAGCGGTCCCCCGCACGCCGCCCGACGATGAAGGACATCGCCCGGCGCGCCGGGGTCTCCGAGAGCGCCGTCTCCTTCGCGCTGAACGGACGGCCCGGTGTCTCTGAGGTCACCCGGGAGCGGGTACGGCGGGTCGCGGAGCAGTTGGGCTGGCGGCCGAGCACGGCGGCGCGTCAGCTGTCGGGCGAGGGGGCGGCCACCGTCGGCCTGGTGGTGGCGCGCCCGGCGGACACCCTGGGCGTCGACTCGTTCTTCCTCCAGCTGATCTCCGGCGTCCAGGAGGTGCTGGCGGAGCGTCATCTCGGGCTGCTGTTCCAGGTGGTGGAGGACGTGGACGCCGAGTGCGCGGCCTACCGTCGCTGGTGGGCCGAGCACCGGGTGGACGGCGTGCTGGTCGTCGACCCCCGCACGGACGATCCGCGCCCCGGCCTGCTGGACGAACTGGGCCTGCCCGCCGTCATCATCGGCGGGGTGCCGGAGGCACGTCGTCCCGGGCTGTCCACGGTCTGGGCCGACGACGCGGGCGCGATGGCCGCGGTCGTCGACCAGTTGTACGCCCTCGGCCACCGTCGGATCGCGCACATCGCGGGCCTGCCGGACCTCGCGCACACCGAGCGCCGCGTCCGGACGCTGCGCGCCGAAGCCGAGCGACGCGGGCTGACCGAGGT
Source organism: Streptomyces sp. NPDC052036 (assembly GCF_040680495.1). Classification (NCBI taxonomy): domain Bacteria; kingdom Bacillati; phylum Actinomycetota; class Actinomycetes; order Kitasatosporales; family Streptomycetaceae; genus Streptomyces; species Streptomyces sp. NPDC052036. The sequence continues at coordinate 58,200 of NZ_JBFAWW010000023.1, forward strand.
GCGGTCGGTGACCACGGACTACTCCGACGCGCAGGGCGCGGCCGTCACCCGCCGTGTGCTGGCACAGGACACCGCCCCCACGGCCCTGGTCTACGACAACGACGTGATGGCCGTCGCCGGCGTCGCCGCCGCCACGGAGCTGGGTTTCTCGGTGCCGGCGGACGTCTCGGTGGTGGCCTGGGAGGACTCGGCGCTGTGCCGCATGGTCAGACCGTGGTTGTCCGCGCTCTCCCGCGACACGGTGGAGTTCGGCCGTACGGCGGCGCAGGAGCTGACCGCGCTGCTGGACGGCGGCCCGACGCGCACGGTGCAGGTGCCGGTGCCGCGGCTGATCGAACGGGAGAGCACGGGGGCGGCGCGGGGCGGTTGAGCACGGGGGGCGGCGCGGGCGGTTGAGCACGGGCGGCCGACCTGCCTCGGCCGGTCCCGCCGAACTCGGCGCTCCCGCACGGAAGTCGACGACGCGATGGCGCGCCGTCCGGGGTGGGCGTGACCTCCGTGACACCCGGTGACTGGAAATCGTCAGACCCTCGACGTGGGACCGCCGACCGTGCACAGTGCTGCTCGTACTCGCCAGTACATCCACGTCTTCATCACGCCGATCACCGACAGGGAGCGCCCGTGAGCAGCTGGGCCGGCCGGACCGCCGCCGAGATCGCCGCCGCCGTACGCGAGAAGCGGGCCACGCCGCACGAGGTGGTGGCCGAGCACCTCGCGCGGATCAAGCGGCTCGACGGCCGCGTCGGCGCCTTCCGCCTCCTGCGCGCGGACGCCGCGCTCGCCGAGGCCGAGGCGCTCGCGGACCGTCCCGATCTGGCCGAACTCCCGCTGGCCGGTGTGCCGGTGGCCGTCAAGGACAATCTGGCCGTGCGCGGCGAGTCCACCCGCAACGGGTCGGCTGCGACCCCGGACACCCCCGCCGAGCACGACCATGTCACGGTGGCCCGGCTGCGCGCCGCGGGAGCGGTCGTGGTGGGTCTGACGAACGTGCCGGAACTGTGCGTGTTCGGCACCACAGAGGGGGTGCACGGGACGGCCCGCAATCCGTGGGACACCTCCCGTACGGCGGGCGGCTCCTCGGGCGGCAGCGCGGCGGCAGTGGCCGCCGGCATGGTGCCGATCGCGCTCGGCAACGACGGGATGGGCTCGTTGCGCATCCCGGCGGCCAACTGCGGTCTCGTCACCCTCAAGCCGGGCCATGGCACCGTCCCGGCCGGCATCGGCAACGGCGACTGGTTCGGCATGTCCGAGAACGGCCCGCTCGCGACGACGGTCGAGGACGCCCGGCTGATGTTCGACGTCCTCGCGGACCGGCACACGACGGCCGGAACGCCACAACCGCGTTCGGCGGCACGGAGCATCGCCCTCTCGCTGCGCAGCCCGCTGCCCGGTGTCATGGTGAGCCGGCCCTACGCGGACGCGGCCCGCGCGGCGGCCGACCTGCTCACCCGGGCGGGCCACGCCGTGCGTCCCGCCGATCCGCCCTACCCCTGGTGGCTGGGCACGACGTCCCTCGCCCACTGGACGGCGGGTACGGCGGTGGACGCCGAGAGCCTCGACCCGCGACGGCTCGCCCGGCGCACCCGGGTCCACGCGGCGGTGGGCCGGCGTTTTGTGCAGGGCGTACGCACCGGCGACCGCCGTGCGCAGTTGCGGGTGCGCCTGGAGCCGTTCTTCGCTGCACACGACGTCCTGCTCACCCCCGCGCTGGCGCGCCGCGGCCCGGCCGCCGCTCCTTGGCACCAACGCGGCTGGCTGCGCAATCTGTTGGCGAACACGAACTACTCCCCCATGACCCCGCCATGGAACCTCACCGGATGGCCGGCCGTGTCGGTCCCCTTCGGCGCGCTCCCGAACGGCGCGCCCTGCGCGGTCCAACTGGTCGGCCGGCCGGGCTCGGAGACGGCACTGCTGGAGGTGGCGGGTCAGCTGGAGGCACTACGGCCGTGGCAGCGTACGGCGCCTTTGGACTGAGACGTCCGCGACAAACGTTTGCTCGGGATCGGTCGTCTAGGCGTTCGGCCTCGCGGCGCTGATGTCGCCGAGCGCCGACTCCGGGTCGCGTTCGATGGCCAGGTCGCCCAGGGAGATGATGCCGATCGGGTGTCCGCCTTCGACGACCGGGATACGGCGGACGTGGTACTCGCGCATCAGGTGGACAGCGCGGCGGACGTCCTCGTCGGGGGTGATGGTCACGAGGTCCTGGCTGCAGGCGCGGTCCACCGTGGTCTGCGCCGGATCCGCGCCCTCCGCGAGCGCGCGCACCACGAGATCGCGATCGCTGACCAGCCCGCGCAGCTCGTCGCCCTCGGCGACGAGGACGGCGCCGATGTTCTGGTCACGCATCATCTGGGCGACCCTGCCGACCGAGGTCCCCGGTTCCACCGTCACGGGCTCCACGGTCATGATGTCGCGTACGTGCCGGGCCATCGCCGGTCCCTTCTCCGGGGCAGCGGTGCCGCTCACCGCCGCTTCAGGCGCCGAGTACCCCACGAACCGGACGCTGCACATGTTCCGGACAATTCCCCCGTCCGCTCCTCGCCGGTCCGCACGCGCGGAACCGCCGAGGGATCGGACGCCCGCCGCGGAGGACCGAAGTGTCGGACGTTCACCTCAGGGGACTCGGGAGCCCTGGCCGAACCCATGCGACCGGAGGAATGGGCATGCGAGCACTCACCGAGGGGCCGCCGGACGACCGTCGCGCCTGCCTCTCCGACGCCCTCGCGTACGGCCTCGCCCAGGTACTCGCCATGCAGACGGAGACGGAGGTCGAAGCCGCGCTCGACGACGCCCCCAAGGCCTGTGCGACGTTCCGGGCCAAGGAGGACGGGCTGGTCAGGACCCTCCTCAAGCCCTGAGCGCACCGTCGTCCGACCGACCCTACGGAGTTGGAGCATCCATGCCCACGAAATTGTCGGCCGACGACCTGCGGGAGATCACCGCCCGGCTCGCCGAGGAGGCGGACCTCCTGCGCGAAGAGTTGTCGGCGACCGAGTCGAAGATGCCCAGCCTCCACGCCGACTGTGATCTCGACGCGGCCGACATGGGCGCCAAGGTGATCGCGGTGGAGGCCCTGCGCGCGGACGCGGATCGCGCCCGGAGCCTGTTGGACCGGGTCCTCGCCGCCTTGCCGAAGGTGGGAACCCCCGGCTACGGGCAGTGCGTGGTGTGCGGCGGCCGCATCAGCCGGGACCGACTGCTGGCGGTGCCGCACACGGAGGTGTGCATCGAGTGCGCCCTGGCGGGAGCCGGCACCTGAGCGACCATTCGGCCAGTCGGGTGAAGCGTTCCTCGACGTCCGCCGTGCCGGGTGCGAAGCGCTCTCCGGTGACGGATGTCAGAGCGCCCGGTACATGACATGGAGCCCGACCGTACCGTGGCGGGGGTGCTCGAAGGCGCCCGGAACGGTGCCCAGGACGGTGAAGCCGAGCGACATCCAGAGCTTGACCGCGGGATTGGTCTCGACCACCGCGTTGAAGACCATGCCGCAGTACCCCTGGGCCCTCGCCACGGCCAGGATGTGGTCGGCGAGAGCCCGGCCGATACCGCGTCCCGCGCAGTCCGGATCGACCATGAAGGCCGCGTTCGCGATGCGTGCCGCGGGGCCGCCGTAGTTCGGCGTGACATAGGCGGAGCCGACGATCGCACCGGCGTCGTCCTCGGCGACGTACACACGCTTGCCCGGCCCCATCCACAGGGCGCGGGCCGCGTCCTCGAGGGTGTCCGGGTCCCAGGTGTACGTCTCGGCGGCGGCGACGATCCGATGCCAGAAGGGCCAGATGCGCGGCCAGTCGTCGGCCGCGGCTTCTCTGATCAGCATGGGCGCGAGTCTGGCACGCCCATGCCGTCAGCGATCATGACGGTGCTGTGAGGTCAGTCGACACTTGGCAGGATGTGGGGCTCGGCGAGGTCCTCCTCGTACCCCGCCAGCCGGATGGGAGCGGACCTGGCCCACACCTCGAGGCTGCCGAGCTTCTGCTCCGTCCGGCGGCCCCCGCGCTCCCCGTGCTCCTTGGGGCGCTGATCGCGATTCGTCTTCTCCGGTGTCACCGCGCACTCCTTTTGTGTCGGGTAACCCTCAGGACGTACCGGTCCAGTCTGCCGCTGCACCCACGACGTCCGCTCGGGTCTGAGTCGAAAACAGGTCGGACGCGGTGGCGTCGGCAACTCGTACGAGAGCAGGCCGTGGTGACCGACTTGTCCCGGGACGGACCGTGGGTCGGGTGGACCCAAAGGCTGTCCGTACCGTCCAGGTTAACCAAATGAGCGGGCCCCCGCTCGATGGGGCTGAAACAACCAGGTAACCATCTTGGGTCGTCCGCCTCCCATCCGGTCAGATTATTAACCGTTTTGACATCAGGCATCCGTTTCGCGGTCACCCGTTCGGTACAGTTCTCGAACTGCTCACCGGCACGGCCGGTGCCCGCCCCGGCGCGTACGGTGCTCAGTTCAGATCCCGTTGGCTGAGTCGCAAGCTCGCCATGATCTGCTGACCGTCGGCAACGGCTTTTCTCGCGGGAGGACTGACGCATGGAGCTGCGCAGCGTCGAGGAGCTGATGGACCTGCTGCACGCCTGCCGAGGCGCGCGGCGCGCGGCGGACCGTGACAGCGAGCCGGTCGATGTGCACGAACACGCCCTGCAGACCGCCGCCCTGCTGCGCCGAAGTCGCCCCGCGGACAAGGAACTCCAGGTAGCCGGCTTGGTCCACGACATCGGGCTGCTGCTACGACCGGACGACAACAGCGGACACGCGGACCGGGCGGCCGACGCGGTACGGCCGCTGCTCGGTGAGCGGGTCTCCCGTCTCGTACGCCTGCACGCCGTCGCGGAGCGTTACCTGGCCGCGGTCTCTCCGGCACACGGTCCGTCCGCCAGGAGCGCGTCGCTCCCGGCCCGGCGGGGCGAACCGATGACGCCCCAGGAGGCGGCCGCGTTCGTCCGCGATCCGCTGGCCGACGACGCCCTCACCCTGCGTCAGGCGGACGAGGCGGCCAAGGTGCGGGGCCTGGACGCCGGGGTGCTGGAGGACTGGCGGACGGTGCTCGAACTGGTGGCGGCCGGGCATGCCCGGCTGGGGGCCGTGGACTGAGGCCACCGCGGCCGAGACGCACATCGGGGCATCACGCGCGACGTGCGACGCGCACTGTACAGCGCGTCACGTACGACGTGCTGTCGGTCGGAGCAATCGCCCGGGCGGCCGTCCCGCCGTGTCACACTCAGCGGGATGCGCCGCCGACACGCAACCGCTCCGGGCCGGGGACGGGTCATCGGCACGTGGCTGACCCGGCATGCCGGGTGGTGTCTGGCCGCCTCCCTGGCCCTTCATCTGCTGGCCGTCGTCGTCTCCCCTCCCACCCCCCTGGATCTGCGCGTCTACCGCGAGGCGTCCCCGCTGGTCCTCACCGGCGGCCTCTACGACTTCCAGCTGCACACCGCGCCGCCGATCCCCGTTCTGCCGTTCACCTATCCGCCGTTCGCGGCCCTGGCGTTCCTGCCGCTCGCACGACTGCCCTGGACGGTCGTGGTCGCCCTGTGGCAGGCGGCCTCCGTGGCGGCCCTGGCGGTGGTCGCCGGCTGCGCGGCCCGGTTGCTGTGCGCCGGCCGCGACCGGCCCGCTCGGTCCCGTGTCCTGCTCTGGACCGCCGCCGGCCTGTGGCTGGAACCGGTGCGCCACACCCTGGACCAGGGCCAGGTGAATCTGCTGCTGTGCGCGGTGGTCCTGGCGGCGTTCGCGGCGCCGCTCACGCCGGCGGCCCGGGGAGCGGCCCTCGGCCTCGCGGCCGCGGTCAAACTGACCCCGGCCTTCGGGGGGCTGTATCTGCTGGCGACCCGGCAGTGGCGGGCCGCGGCCTGGGCCTGGACCGCCGGTGTCGGGGCCACGGCCCTGGCCTGGCTGATCGCCCCCCGGGAGTCGGCACGTTACTGGTTCGGGCTGGTGACGGACACTCAGCGCATCGGCCCCGCCTGGTCGGTGCGCAACCAGTCCCTGCGCGGAGCGCTCGACCGGCTGCTCGGCCCCGACGCCCTCGCCTCCGTGGCCTGGTGGACGGGCCTGGTGCTGGTCACGGTGGTGGCGGCCGGTGCCCTGTGGAGCGCCGTGCGGCGCCATGACCTGCTGGGCGTCCTCGTCGCCACCGAGTTGTACGGGCTGCTGGTGTCCCCCATCTCCTGGAGCCATCACTGGGTCTGGTGTCTGCCGACGATGATGTGGCTGGCGCACGGACCGGGCCGGCGGCGGATGCTCCACCGGGTCACGCTGGCCGCCTGGGCCCTCGCCACGGTCGGCCGCCTCATCCCGCTGCTGATCCGTGCGGAGGACCGGCTGCCGCACCCGCGCCCGTATCCGGCGCTGCTGGCCTGGCCCGGCGCGGCCTATGCCGTCTGTGCGGTGCTGTCCTTGCTCGCCGTCGCCGCGAGCCGGGAAGAGGCTCCCGGGCGCATGCCCGCGCACCTCTCCCCCGCCCGGGTGTAGGGCAACCGTCAGTGCCGCTGTCCGGGCACGCCCCCGGGACGGCCCGTGGCGACCGTGGTCCCGGCCTCGTAGAAGTGGTCCCGGACGCGGCGCAGCCATGCCTCGGCCGGTGCCTCGTCGGGCTGTGCCGGCAGCACGGTGGGCGTCTCGTCGAAGGCGCTCTCGTAGAACCGCAGCACAGGCAGCGCGACCGACGGGTCCGCTGCCACCCGCTCGCCGAAGTCGCGGTACTCCTCCGGGTTCTCGACGCGTATCGTGAGCTGCCCGGTCGTGTACAGCTCCAGGCCCTGGTGGCACAGCCGCTTGAGGTGGCGGGCGTGTTTGGCGGTACGTGCGCGCTGGTCCGCCGGGAGGGAACCCCTGCTGCGGGCTTCGAGGCGCCTGAACTGCTGCGTCGCGTACCCGAGATAGGCGTCACGGACCCGCTTCGCGCACAGGAACGAGGTGCGGATGCCGATCAGCTCCTCGCCCAGCGGCGTGCGCACCTCGTACAGCTCGGCGGGCAGCCAGACCAGTTCCATGGCGGTCGGGTTGCCGCCGAGGGCGAGCCTGCACCACTTGGCGGCCTCGTGCAGGGTGCGGTCCGGGGCCGTGGTGACATGGGACTCCTTCGGCCGGTGCAGACCGTGCAACTGCTCGGTGGGCGCCGCGAACAGGCCCAGCCGGTCCACGTCGGAGCCCGCGTGGGCGAGCCCGTAGGCGGTCGAGCCGACGATGCCGGAGAGAAGGACATGGCGCACGGTCATGGCGGGACGCTAACCAGCGGCGCGGGGTCCCGGCCAACGGTTTTTCGTACGTCTGCTCAGGCGGCGTGCGCCCCGGAGTCCTCCGCCTCCGGGGCGCACGCCGTTCACGAGGGGAACGGCGTCGTTCGACCGCTCACGGGAACAACGCGATCCCGGCGGCGATCAACAGGATGATGCAGGCGACCAGCGCGACCGTGCCCCATGTTCCGCGGTGCTTCAACGGGGTCGGCGGCCGGCCGCCGCGTGGCCGGTCCTCCGGCAGGGTGCTGTCCGCCGGGCGGTCGGAACGGTAGAACTGCTCGTCGGTCACGTACCGGTTGCGGGGATCGCCGTGGGCACGCGGGTCGATCTCGTGTGGAATGGACATGCGAACTCCTAGCGGTCTCACCAGAGCGAGTTCCCGTCCGCCGCCGGCCTACGCGCCTGAGGCGGATCATCACCGCCTGCCGGGTCGCGACCCGGTCACCACTTGCCGGGCGCGTAGTCCTTCATGAAGACGCCGTACAGGTCCTCGCCCTGCTCGCCGCGCACAATCGGATCGTATACCCGGGCGGCGCCGTCCACGAGATCAAGCGGAGCGTGGAACCCGGCGTCCGCCAGCCGCACCTTGTCCGGGTGCGGGCGCTCGTCGGTGATCCAGCCGGTGTCGACCGCGGTCATCAGGATGCGGTCCTTTTCGAACATCTCCTGGGCGCTGGTGCGGGTGAGCATGTTGAGGGCGGCCTTGGCCATGTTGGTGTGCGGGTGCCCCGCGCCCTTGTACCCGCGGCTGAAGACGCCCTCCATCGCCGAGACGTTCACGACGTACGTGCGCCGGGCCGACGAGGCCGCCATCGCCGGGCGCAGGTGGCTGATGAGGATGAAGGGCGCCGTGGAGTTGGCGAGCTGGACCTCCAGCAGCTCGATCGGCGTGACCTCGTCGACGGTCTGCACCCAGCTGTTGGTGTCGTGGAGATCGGGGACGAGGCCGCCCGCGTCGATGGCCGTGCCGGCCGCGATCCGCTCCAGGGAGGCCGAGCCGGAGACCAGTGCCAGGTTGGTGACGTCCTGCGCGGTCAGGGCGCCGCCGCCGGCCACGGGCAGCGCGGTCACGGCGCCGGAGCCGAAGACGCCGATGACCTCGGCCGCCGGCAGTTCGCCCGCGGGCAGCGGTGCCGACTCGGCGGCGACCAGTTCGCTGTACGCCTGCGGGGAACGGCGCACGGTCTGGGCGGCGTTGTTGATCAGGATGTCGAGGGGGCCCTCGGCGGCCACCGAGTCGGCGAGCGCCACCACCTGGGCCGGGTCACGCAGATCGATCCCGACGATCTTCAGCCGGTGGATCCACTCGTCGCTGTCGGGCTGGGCCTTGAAGCGGCGGATCGCGTCGCTCGGGAAGCGGGTGGTGATGGTGGTGTGGGCACCGTCCCGCAGCAGCCGCAGCGCGATGTACATGCCGATCTTGGCGCGGCCGCCGGTGAGCAGGGCCCGCTTGCCCGTGAGGTCGGTGCGGGCGTCACGGCGGGCGCGGTTCTCGTCGGCGCAGTCCGGGCAGAGCTGGTGGTAGAAGTAGTCGACCTCGACATAGCGGCTCTTGCAGACGTAGCAGGAGCGCGGGCGCTGGAGTATCCCCGCGATCTGGCCGGCATCGGTGACCGAGGACGGCAGGACGCCCTCGGTCTCGTCGTCGATGCGCTGTGCGGAGCCGGTCGCCGTCGCCTCGGTGACCGCCTTGTCGTGAGCGGTTTTGGCGGCCCGGCGCTCCTGGCGGCGGCGCTGCTTGACCGTGCGGTAGATGTGCGAGGTGGCCCGGCGTACCTTGATCGCGTCGGGGTGGTCGACGTCGATGTCGTCGAGCTCCTCCAGGACGCTGAGGCAGACGGCCAGGCGCTCCGGATCGATGCCCGGTCCGTACGGCAGCTCGTCCGTGGCTGCCGAGCCGACGCCCGTCAGGCCGTCCTCTGTCACCGTCATCGCGCTGCCGTTCCTCGCTCACCCGCGCAGCGCTCCGACCGCGCTCGCCCTCGAACGCGGAATTTTACGGAGCGCCGGGCCCGGTCACCAAACCCGCGCTGATCACGACAACGGTTGGTGACCGGGCGACCGCACACGGCAGCGACGGCCGGCACGGGAGGGCCCGCTCAGGTGCCGCAGGCCTCCAGCAGCGCCTCCACCTCCTCCGCCATCGCGCGGGCCAGCAGCTCCAGGTCCGGGACCGCCCGGCCGTCGGCGACGAGCCCGTAGTGGACCCGCCCCCGGTACGTCGAGACCGCCACCGCCAGGGACTGTCCGCTGGCCAGCGGGGCGAGCGGATAGATCTCGGTGAGCGGGTTGCCGCCGAGCTTCAGACCGAGGCTGGGCAGCGGCACGCTGGTGACCAGGATGTCGAACCAGAGTCGTGCGGCCTGGCTGACCAGCGGTCCGCCCAGCCGGTGACCGAGTGCGGGCACATGGTCCGCGAGCAGGGCGACGGCTCCCGCGCCGCGGTTGGGCCCGGCGTCCTTGTTGCGGTCCATGGCGGTGCGCACCGTCCGCAGCCGCTCCAGCGGGTCCGGGTCGGCGACCGGGAGCCGTATCAGATAACCGGAGAGCCGGTTGCCCTGTGGGTGGGCGGTGCGGGCGCGCCGGTTGGAGACGGGGATCAGCGCACGGGGCTCGACGCCCTCGCTGCCGTCGCCGCGTTCGTCGAGCCAACGGCGCAGGGCTCCCGCCACGACCGCGATGAGTACGTCGTTGACCGTGCCGCCCGCCGACTTGCGCACCCGGTGTACATCGTCGAGGTCGAGGACGACCCCGGCGGTGCGCCGGGTGCCGCTGGGCTGCGACACCAGCGCGGAGGACGACCGCATGCCGAGGGTGGACCGGGCGACGGAGGCCCCGATGTCGAGGGCCCGGCCCACGTCGGCGAGGGTGCCGCGCAGCAGACCGGGGAGTTTGCGCACGTCGGGCAGGAGACCGCGGGCGGGTTCCGGGCGGCGCGGGCGGGGCTCCGGCAGGTCCGTCGGGTCCATGATGGCCGCGGCGAGCGTCAGGGCGCGCAGTCCGTCGGCGAGCGCGTGGTGGAACTTGAACAGGACGCCGAAGCTGGTGCCGGACTCCCCCGGCAGCACATGCGCCTCCCACGGCGGCCGGCCCCGCTCCAGCGGACGCTCCATGAGCCGGCCCGCGGCGGCGTGGAAGTCCGCGGTGGGCGCGTGCAGCCGCACATGGTCGAGCGGGTCGAAGTCGGGGGCGGGTTCGCGGGTCGCGCCACCGAGGGCGAGCGGGAAGCGCACGTCGGAGAGATGGCGCGGCAGACGCACGTCCGGCAGCCAGACGTCTCGGATCCTCATACGCAGCCCGGGCACCGCGGCGGCGCGCGCCGCGAGGAGGTCGGCGGCGTGCGCGCCCGCGGTGGGCGAGTGGCAGGAGAAGACGCCGAGGGCACCGAGGTGCATCGGGTGACGCGCGGACTCGATGTTCCAGAAGGCCAGGTCGAGTGGTGCGAGCAGGTCGTCGGAAGTCAATGGCTTGCCTCGCGTCGACGATGGATGAAGCAAGAAGTCAACCTCCGATTGATGATTACAGTCAAGTACGATCGGGCTACATACAGTTAACGTCGCATTAAGTCCCGCCTCTCCGGTGAGGGCGGGACTCAGCGGCACTCATGGGGCGTATGAGGTGATGTACGGGGTGGCGTACGGGGTCACGTCCGAGGTCACTTCAGCGACGGCGGCGCGGCGGCCGGTGCCGTGCCCCACCCGGACGGGCGCGCGCCGACCGTGAACGCCAGCGTGCCCAGACGGCGCACCATGTCGTTGGTCACGTACGTCCGGTCGTAGCCGACCCCGTCGAGGCTGACCCCCTGCACATAGCGGTCCCGTTCCGAGGTGCCCGGCGCGGTGATGGTCAGCCCGCCGCGCGGGTAGTACGCCGGGTCCAGGACCAGGTCGACCCGGTCGAAGACGGGCGTGCTCAGGCCCCAGGTGCCGTAGCCGGGCTGGACCGGGAAAAGTCCGATCGACGAGAACACGTTCCAGGCGGACATCGTGCCCAGATCGTCGTTGCCGGTCATGCCCGTCGGCCCGTCCGTGAAGAGGGTCAGCGCCGCGTGCACCACGTCCGTCGTCTTCCACGGCTGGCCGGTCGAGAGGTACGTGTACGGGGCGATGAGGTCGGGCTCGTTCTGCGGGTTGTACTTGTCCGCGTTGTAGTACGCGTACGGGCCGTTCACCCAGACGTTCCGCGCGGTCCCCGCCGGGTCCTTCAGCAGCCGGTCGTAGGCGAAGAAGGCGTCGAGGCGGTTGTTGGCCGCCTTCTCGCCGCCGAGAAGGCCGATCAGACCGCGCAGGTCCTGCGGCACGAGCCACTGGTACTGCCAGGCGGTGCCCTCGTGGAAACCCTCGCCGCGGGCGGGGTCGGCCTGCCCGGTGAAGGCACCGGAGGCGTCCCGGGCGCGGAAGAAGCCGGTCGAGGCGTCGAAGATGTTGCGGTAGTCGCGGGACCGGGCCGCGTAGCGTGCCGCGTCCGCGTGGTGGCCGAGGTCGCGGGCCATCTGGGCGAGCATCGCGTCGGACAGCGCGTACTCCAGCGTCACGGAGGCGCCGTGGTGGTAGTCGGAGTCGCCCGGCTTGGCATACGGGCGGCCCTTGACGTACGGCGCGAAGCCGTGCGCGATGTACTCGCGGTTCGCCTCCCGGCCCACGTACATGGTGTCGGCGGGCGGCACGCCGTCGGCGTTCTTCCTGAGCGCACGGTAGGCCCGCTCCTCGTAGCCCCTGAGCAGCCCCTGCTGATAGGCGTTGGTGAGGAACGGGGTGACCGGGTCACCGCTCATGATGTTCGTCTCGACCGTGGCGTAGCCCCACTTGGGCAGCCAGCCGCCCTCCTCGTCGATCTTGAGCACGGAGATCGCCATGTCCCGCGCCTCGCGCGGCGCGAGCAGACCGAGCAGCTGGGTCTGGGTGCGGTAGGTGTCCCACAGCGACCAGTTCTGGTAGTACGTGAACCCTCTCGCCCGGTGGATCTTCTGGTCCCAGCCCGTGTAGCGGCCGTCGGCGTCACTGCCGATGTTCGGCGCCAGGAAGGACCGGTACAGGGACGAGTAGAACGTGGTGTGCAGGGTGTCGCCGCCGCCCTGGACCCGGACGGCGTCCAGGCGGTCCTCCCAGGCCTGCCGGGCGTCCTCCCTGATGTCGTCGAACGAACGCCCTTGCGTGGTAGTGAGGTTGACGGCGGCACCGTGTGCGTCGACGTACGACAGAGCTGTGGCGGCCTCGACGGTGCGGTCCCCCCTCGTGTCGAAGGTGACGTACGCGCCGTTGCGCCCCGGGCCCGACGACTTCGTCGCGCCCGGCGTGATCGAGTCCTGGTACCACGTTCCGTGCGCGGTGAACGGCCGGTTGAAGCGGGTGACCGTGTAGAGCGTGTACGGGCGGCTGGAACGGCAGAAGCCACTGCCCGTGATCTGGGTGCGCACCGTGCGGTCGTCGAGGATCTCGACCTTGGACGAAACGTTCTTGTGCAGCGCCTGGCCCGCGTTGAGGAGCACATTGGCCTTGCCGCCGGCCGGGAACGTGTACCGCTGCATCCCGGTGCGCGCGGTCGCCGTCAGCTCGGCCTCCACACCGCTGTCCAGCCGGACCCGGTAGTACCCGGGGCTCGCCTGCTCGTCGGCATGGCGGAACGTCGCCGCGTACTTGGCGTAGTCCGTCTCGGTCACGTCCCCCGTCGTCGGCAGAACGGGCAGGTCCCCTCCGATGGCGCAGCCGACACCGGAGAGGTGCACCAGGGAGAAGCCGCGGATCCGGTGCTGGGTGTAGTCGTAGCCGGTGCTGTGGCCCGTGTCCGGCGAGAGCTGCACCATGCCGAAGGGAACGGCGGCGCCCGGGAAGGTGTTGCCCTCGTTCTGTGTGCCGATGAAGGGGTTGACCAGGTCGGTGAGCCTGCCGCCGTTCGACTCGGCGGCATCGCCCGCCGACGGCGAGAACAGCGCCGAGACCACCGCCGCGCCTACGGCCAACACCCGCAGGCACCGGGTCCATCTCATCTCGGAACACCTCCGGAGGATCGACATCGTTGGTGCACATGGTGGTGGCGCGATGTCTGATTCCAGAGCAATGAGCTGATTTGACCTGCGGCGCGTCGCGGATCGACGGCGTCTCACGCGCCCCCGGCGGTGCCGAGGGCGGCGCCGTTCACAGCACGCGTTGTCCCTTGCCCAGGGCGATCACTCCGCCCTTCGAGACCGTGTACAGCTCCGTGTCCCGGTCCGGGTTGACGCCGATCGTCGCGCCCGGCGGGACCTCGACGTTCTTGTCCAGGACGGCTCCGCGTACGATCGCGCCCCGCCCGACGTGCACATTGTCGTGGAGGACCGACCCCTGGACGACGGCGCCGGGGTCCACCACGACCCCCGGCGAGAGCACCGAACGCGTCACCTGCCCCCGGATCAGGCAGCCGGCGCTGATGATGGACTCTCCGGCGATCCCGCCCGCGTTGAAGCGGGCCGGTGACAGCTGGCCGGAGTGGGTGTAGATGGGCCAGCTCCGGTTGTAGAGGTTGAAGGCGGGCCGCTCGGCGATCAGATCCATGTGCGCCTCGTAGTAGGCGTCCAGCGTGCCGACGTCCCGCCAGTAGCCCCGGTCGCGGTGGGTCTCGCCCGGTACGTGATTGGCGCTGAAGTCGTACAGCCCGGCCTCGCCCCGGTCGGTGAGCGCGGGCAGGATCGAACCGCCCATGTCGTGCACGGAGTCGGGGTCCTCGGCGTCCCGCTGGAGCGCCTCGATCAGCACCTTGGTGGTGAAGAGGTAGTTGCCCATCGAGGCGAACACACACTCGGGGTCGTCCGACAGGCCCGGCGGATCGGCGGGCTTCTCCAGGAAACGCTGCACGGTCTGGCCGTCGCGGCCCGGAGTGATCACCCCGAAGGAGGACGACTCGGCGCGCGGGACGCGTATCCCCGCGACGGTCACCCCCGCGCCGCTGTCGATGTGCTGGGTCAGCATCTGCCGCGGGTCCATGCGGTAGACGTGGTCGGCGCCGAACACCGCCACGTACTCGGGCCGTTCGTCGTAGATCAGGTTCAGGGACTGCAGGATCGCGTCCGCGCTGCCCAGGTACCAGCGCGGCCCGAGCCGCTGCTGGGCCGGCACCGGGGTGACGTAGTTGCCGAGCAGGCTGGACATCCGCCAGGTGGTGGTGATGTGCCGGTCCAGCGAGTGCGATTTGTACTGCGTGAGCACGCAGATGCGCAGGATGTCGGCGTTGACGAGGTTGGACAGGACGAAGTCGACGAGGCGGTAGGTTCCGCCGAAGGTCACGGCCGGTTTCGCGCGGTCGGCGGTCAGCGGCATCAGCCGCTTCCCCTCGCCACCGGCCAGTACGATTCCCAGCACCGAAGGTCCACCGCGCATGCCGCCGCCCCTCTACGCCCGGTTGTGCCGCTCTCCGCTCAATGACTACCCCTGTGCGAGGACTTTCTTGTACAGGTGGACCGTGCGGCGGGCGATCGTGGCCCAGCCGAACTCCCGCACCGCGCGCTGCCGTCCCGCCTCACCCATACGTTCCGCGGCCGCCGGGTCGGCGAGGACGGAGTCGAGGGCGTGTGCGAGGTGTTCCTCGAAGTCGCCGTCCAGGTCCACCAGGAGACCGGTGCGGCCATCGTCCACGACCTCCGGGATGCCGCCCGTGCGCGAGGCCACCACGGCCGTGCCGCACGCCATGGCCTCCAGGTTGACGATGCCGAGCGGCTCGTAGACCGACGGGCAGACGAACACGGCGGCGTGCGTCAGGAGTTGGATCACCTCCGGGCGAGGCAGCATCTTGGGGATCCAGTGGACGCCCTTGCGACTCCGGCTCAACTCCTTGTACAGATCGCGGAACTCGCGGTCCGTCTCGGGCGTGTCGGGGGCGCCCGCGCACAGCACGACCTGCGCCTCGGGGGTGATGTGCCGTACCGCGCGCAGCAGATGCGGCACACCCTTCTGGCGGGTGATGCGGCCGACGAACAGGACGTAGGGGCGGCTCGGGTCGATGCCGAGGCGGACGAGCACGTCCGTGCCGTGGTCCGGCCGGTAGAGCGAGGTGTCGATGCCGTTGTGCACGACATGCACCCGCGCCGCCTCGAGGGCCGGGTAGCAGCGCAGGATGTCCTCGCGCATGGCGCCGGAGACGGCGATCACCGCGTCGGCGGCCTCGATCGCGGTGCGCTCCGCCCAGCTGGAGAGGGCGTATCCGCCGCCGAGCTGCTCGGCCTTCCACGGGCGCAGCGGCTCCAGCGAATGGGCGGTCAGCACGTGCGGGACGCCGTACAGCAGCTTGCCGAGATGGCCCGCGAGATTGGCGTACCAGGTGTGCGAGTGGACCAGTTCGCGGTCCTGGAGGGCGGCGGCCATGGACAGGTCCACGGAGAAGGTGCGCAGTGCGTCGTTGGCGGTGTCGAGCGCGGACCACGAACGATGGCGTACGACACCGTCCGCGCCGCCCTCACCCCAGCAGTGCACGTCCAGGTCCGTCAGCGAGCGCAACTCCCGGGCGAGGAACTCGACATGGACGCCCGCACCGCCGTAGACATCCGGCGGGTACTCCCGGGTCAGCAGTCCCACACGCACCGGGAACCCCCTGTCTCAGCGGCTGGTTCCCACATGGTCACCCAGATACGACGGTTGCGGAAGACCACGTGTGGTCACCGGCGGCCCGGCGGGCGATCGAAGCAGCAGTCGCCGCACAGGCCGCCGCCGGGCAGCCGGTAGTACAGACAGCAGGTGCGGCGGCGGCCGGTGGCGGGGTCGATCGTGCGGGCCAGGTCGGGGTGCGTGAACAGCCCGGCGGCCAGGGTGCGGGCGCGCTCCGCCGCATCCGGGCGGCCGGCCGTACGCGCCCAGCGGTCGATCATGCGGACGCTGCTCGCGAGCGCGGCGCCCGCGTTGCCCCACAGCAGGCGCGCGGAAACTCCGTGACGGCTGCTCAGTACGGTGGCGAGCGGCACGAGATGCCTCTCCCGCACGACCGTGTCGAGCGATGCGACGGGCAGCCCCCGGACCTCGCCGAGCCACAGGTCATCGGGTGCGCTGCCGTCCGGGTCCCAGCGCAGCAGCCGCGGATCGAGGTCCGGTACCCGCCCGTACAGGGCCGCGGCACCGAGGGCGACGGACCACAGCCGGGCCGCGAGGCCCTGGTGGGCGAGGGAGGCGGCGACCCGGTCCTCCGGGGCGCCGAGCGTGCGGGCGACCTTGCGGACGCGGAAGGCCAGCGGATCCGTGTACGCGTCCGAGGGAGCGGCCGGCCTCCCGTGCGCGTACGCCTGTTCGAGGTTGGGCAGCCCGGTCAGGGGCGGCACCGCGGTGTGCAGGACGAAGAAGCCGCCGAGGGGGCGCAGCGCGGCGAGTTCGGGGTCGAGGTCGAGGTCCACGAAGGCCAGTAGTACCAAGGTTCCGGTCAGGCTCCCACCAGGGGGACGCATGCGGCGTCACCCCTCCTGGGGAGGAGGACGATACGGCCGTACTCCGTCGGCAGTATGACCCAATGCGTGCTCAGGGACGACGACAAGAGAGCTCCCGGGCGGCATCGTGTGGGCAATGCAAGCCGACCGTTCGTCGCTCCGGGCCCCCCGCCCCGGTCCCGCGCGAAGGAGCCGCCGATGAGCGCCCTCGCGTTGTCCGTGCTGCTCTCGCTCGTCTCCGCCGTCGCCTACGCGGGCGGGGCGATCGTGCAGGAGCAGGTCGCCGTCTCCACCCCCGACCGGTCGTACGCGCCGCTGCGCCGGCCGGCCTGGTGGGCGGCCGTGGTGCTGAACGGCCTGGGCGGGCTGCTGCACGTGGTGGCGCTCGCCTACGGTCCTCTGAGCCTGGTTCAGCCGCTGGGCGCGCTGACCATCGTGTTCGCCCTGCCGATGGCCGCCCTGTTCGTGAGCCGCAGGGCAGGGGCGACCGCCTGGAGGGGCGCCGTCATGGCGACGGTGGGCCTCGCGGGCCTGCTCTCTCTGATCGGCGCCACCGACACCCGGTCACTGAGCGACCCTCAGCGCGTGACGGCCGCGCTCGTGACGGCCGGCGGGATCGTGGCGCTGATGGTCGCGGCCCGGGCGACGCACCGGCATCCGGCGGTCCGCAGTGTGCTGCTGGCGGTGGCGTCCGGTGTCGCGTTCGGCATGTCCTCCGTGTTCACGAAGACCGTCGCGGTGGACTGGACCGGCGGCGTCGAGCTCACGGACCTGCCGAGCCTCGCGGTGATAGGCGTCCTCGCCACCGTCGGCATGCTGTTGTCACAGGCGTCCTACCGGGGCGCGGGCCTCGCGGCGCCGTTGTCCACGCTGACGGTCGTGAACCCGGTGGTGGCGGCCGCGGCGGGCATCACCCTGTTCGGGGAGACCTTCCGCCATGGCACGGCGGGCACCGCGGGGGCGCTCGGCTGTGCTGTCGTCGCCGCGGGCGGTCTGGTGCTGCTGACCTCGGAGCGGATCGGCGCGGGGGAACGGGACCGGGTGCCGGCGCCGGTCCGGCAGGTCCGGCAGGATGCGTCCGCAAGCGAGGAGCGGGCAGCTCACGGTGAGCCGTCGTCGGGGCCTTTCGGCTCTGTCCACGGCGGCGAGCAGTCGGGCCCGTTCGGCTCCGTCCGCAGTGGGCCGCTCCTGCGCGTTCCGGGCCCGGCCCGGGGGCGGGACCGGTACCGGGAGCGAGACCGGAACCGAGACGGGGACCGAGACCGGGTCAGATCCTGAGGCCGCCCTCGCGGAGATAGGCGACCGGGTCGATGTCACTGCCGAACTCGGGCCCCGTCCGCACCTCGAAGTGCAGATGCGGGCCCGTGCTGTTCCCGGTGGAGCCGGAGCGGCCGATCCGCTGACCGGCCGCCACGCTCTGGCCGTCCTTCACGGAGATCGCCGACAGATGGGCGTACTGCGTGTAGCGGCCGTCGGCGTGCCGGATGACCACCTGGTAGCCGAAGGAGCCGCCCCAGCCCGCGCTGACCACGTCCCCGGCCGCCACCGCCTTCACGGAGGTTCCGGTGGGCACGGGGAAGTCGACGCCGGTGTGGTAGCCCTTCGACCAGGAGGAACCCGCCGCGTGATAGGGCGTGCCGGTCGCGGCGTTCACGGGGGCGACCAGCGTGTGGGTGGTGGCCGCCCGGCTGGACGTTGCCTCCCCCGTCGACGACTTGCGGGACGAGTGGCTGGGCTGCTGATGCGACGACTCGTGAGCCGGCTTGTGGGTGCGGGTGGAGGGCGCCTCGGGGTGCGCGACGGCCTTGGCCCGCAGGTCCAGCCGCTGGCCGGGCAGGATCAGGTCCGGGTCCGGGCCGACGGTGGTGCGGTTGGCCTGGTACAGACGCTGCCAACCGCCCTGCACGCGCCGGGAGTCGGCGATGCCGGAGAGGGTGTCGCCGTGCACCACCGTGTACATCTCCGTGGTGCCCGCCTGCGACTGCGGTGTCGTCTGCGGCTTCACATCGCGGACGGAGCGCTTGGTGGTCTGCGTCGTGGCCTGCGGGGTGTCGCGGTCGGCGCCGGTGGAGGTCCCCCCGCTCGCATGACGGGACGCGTGGTCGGCGGTGAGTCCGGCGTGCCCGGAGCAGACCGGCCAGGCGCCGGGACCCTGGCCGGCGAGGACCTTCTCGGCCACGGCGATCTGCTGGTCCCGGGTGGCGAGATCCGCCCGCCGGGCGTAGGCCGTGCCCCCGTAGGCCTCCCAGGTGGACCGGGTGAACTGAAGCCCGCCGTAATAGCCGTTGCCGGTGTTGATGCTCCAGTCGCCGCTCGACTCGCAGGCGGCCACCTTGGTCCAGGTGTCCACGTCGGCCGCGTGTGCCGCTCCGGCACCGATGAGCGGGATCGCCATGCCGGCGCTGCCCGCCGTGACGGTGAGCGACGCTCGGTTGATTCTCGTCGGCTGATACCGGCGGTGCCGACCGCGTACGGCCATGGTGAGCCCCCTCGGCATGCGTCAGGAGGGCCAAAAGTATGGGCCCCGAACCGGCCAGGGCAAGACGGCAATCAGCCGCGTCCTGGTGTCAACCGGCCAAGAAACGCCGCCGGTTGAGGGAGCGGACGGAGACAGCGGGGACGGAAGACACAGTGGGAAGGGTGGGGAGTCCGTCCGACACGTCCGGATGTGCGGGGGCCGTAGCGGCACGTCAGGATGGTCACCGGGCAATACTGACGTGCACGACCGGCACCACCCATCGAGGACGTCTTCAGGACCGAACCGGCACCGACGATTCCAGTACCTCTAGGAGCCAACCGTTATGAACGCTTCCGCCCAGATCGGCGTCACGGGCCTCGCGGTCATGGGCCGCAACCTCGCCCGGAACTTCGCGCGCAACGGCTATACGGTCGCCCTGCACAACCGGACCCCCGCGCGGACCCATGATCTCGTCAAGGAATTCGGACACGAGGGAGACTTCGCGCCGGCCGAGGCCCCGGAGGACTTCGTCGCGGCGCTGGAGCGGCCGCGCCGTCTGATGATCATGGTGAAGGCGGGTACGCCGACCGACGCGGTGATCGAGGAGTTCGCCCCGCTCCTGGAGCCCGGCGACATGATCATCGACGGGGGCAACGCCCACTTCGCGGACACCCGCCGCCGGGAGAAGGAGCTGCGCGAGCGGGGCATCCACTTCGTGGGCACCGGCATCTCCGGCGGCGAGGAGGGGGCCCTGCACGGACCGAGCATCATGCCGGGCGGTTCGACCGAGTCGTACACCTCTCTCGGCCCGATGCTGGAGAAGATCGCCGCGAAGGCGAAGGACGGCACTCCGTGCGTGACCCATATCGGCCCGGACGGTGCCGGCCACTTCGTGAAGATGGTCCACAACGGCATCGAGTACGCCGACATGCAGCTCATCGGTGAGGCGTACCAGCTGCTGCGCGATGTCGCGGGCTACTCGCCCGCGGAGATCGCGGACATCTTCCGCACCTGGAACACCGGCCGCCTGGACTCGTATCTGATCGAGATCACGGCGGAGGTGCTCTCCCACGTCGACGCGGCGACGGGCAAACCGTTCGTGGACGTGGTCCAGGACCAGGCGGAGCAGAAGGGCACCGGACGCTGGACGGTCCAGATCGCGCTGGACCTCGGTGTGCCGGTCTCGGGCATCGCGGAGGCGGTGTTCGCCCGCTCGTTGTCCGGGCACTCGGCGCTGCGGGAGGCCTCGCGCCATCTGGCCGGTCCCAAGCCCGCGCCGCTGAGCAGGGCGGAGGCCGGGGCCTTCGCGGACCGCGTGGAGCAGGCGCTGTACGCCTCGAAGATCGTGTCGTACACGCAGGGCTTCCACGAGATCGCGACGGGCAGCGAGGAGTACGACTGGGACATCGACCTCGGGGAGGTGGCCTCCATCTGGCGCGCGGGCTGCATCATCCGCGCAGCGTTCCTGGACCGCATCCGGGCCGCCTACGACGCCCGTCCCGACCTGCCCAGTCTGCTGTCGGACGAGACCTTCGCCCAGGAGATCGCCGCGGCGCAGGACGACTGGCGCGAGGTCCTGGTCGCCGCGACCCGCCAGGGCGTGGCGACACCCGGCTTCTCGGCCGCTCTGGCCTACTACGACGCCCTGCGCGCCGAGCGGCTGCCCGCCGCGCTCACCCAGGGACAGCGGGACTTCTTCGGGGCGCACACCTACCGGCGGACGGACCGCCCGGGCTCGTTCCACACACTGTGGGGCGGAGACCGGTCGGAGGTCGAGGCATAGCGGTCCGTCGCCGCGTCGTGCTCTGACGCGGGCCGTCGGGTTCGCCGTTCCGAGGGTCTGCCTCACTTCAGAGGCGGCCCCGGTTCGGGCCGGGGAACGGGGTCCGGACCCGGCGGTTCGGGGATCGGCGAGGGCGGCGGCTCCGGAGTGGGACGGGGCCCCGGTTCGGGCACGGGCTCCGGTCCGGGCTGCGGACGGTCGGGGCCGGGTCCGGGGGGCGCGGGCCCGGGGCCGGGCGGCGTCGGACCGGGTGCCGGGGGCGTGGGGGACGGCGGCGTGGGGGACGGTCCCGGTGGCACGGGTTCGGGACCAGGGGGCACGGGTTCGGGGGTCGGCTCCGGTCCCGGGGTCGGTCCCGGTCCCGGGGGCGGTCCCGGCTGTGCGGGATCAGGGAGCGGATGCGTCATCGCGTCCTCCAGCCAGTTGATGCCTCGGCTCTGGACTCGCCCTCCGGGTACCCGGCCGCCCCACGCACACTCACACCGCGGGCGCGGCGCCCTCGCATCCCGCGCACCCACGCGGTCGGCCGTGGCGCGCTCGTATCCCGCCGTGCTCAGGCGGTGGGCCGCCGCTGCCCGCCGGGCCGTGCGGCTGCGTGTGTCACTGCTGCGGCCGCCGCCGCGAGGCCCGGGCCGGGGCTCGCGAGGACCGGCACGTCGGTCCTCGCCATAAGCCGGGCGGGCGCCATGGACGCCTGGGCGAGGACGATGGCGTCGGCGTCCGTGACCGCCTCGACGGCGAGCGCGACCGCGCGGACGTAGCCGCTCGAGTCCCCCGCCTCGAAGCGCTCCCAGGCACCCTCGACGACCACGCTGCGCACCCGCACGGGGCGGCCCCCGGCCTCGTCGCGGATCAGGGCGACCGTCGGCTCCAGGGTGCTCGCCAGCGCGGCGAGCACCACGATGCGGGTGCCCGCCGCCACCGCGGCGGCCGCCATCGGCCGGTCCACGCGCAGCACCGGCACGCCGACGTCCGCACGCTCGGCGACCCCGCCGATGGTCGAGCAGGTGCAGAGCACGGCGCGGGCGCCCGCCGCGACGGCTCGGCCGAGAAGTTCCCGAACGCCGTCGGCTACCGCCTCGGGACCGTGCACGCGGGCACTGTCCAGCAGTTCCCCGGCCACGAGGTGCGTCAACTCCATTCCCGGGTGGGACGCGTCACGCAGCGCCTCGAATACGGGGATGTGGACCGGCGAGGTGTGCAGCAGGGCGAGCGGGCCGGCGTACGGGGGCATCGGGATCGGCTCCAGTGGTCGGACCGTTCAGACCGTGACGGCGTGCGGGCTGCGCTCCTGGTCCGAGCCCGGCACCGGCGCGGACGGGTCGGCGCCCAGTTCCACGATCCGGTTGTCGGCGTCCACGTGCACGACCCGCGGCCGCAGGGCCCGCGCCTCGGCGTCGGTGACCTGGGCGTAGCTGATGATGATCACGAGGTCGCCGGGCTGGACCAGATGGGCCGCGGCCCCGTTGATCCCGATGACACCGGAACCACGCTCGCCCTCGATGACGTACGTCTCCAGACGGGCACCGTTGGTGACGTCCACGATGTGGACCAGCTCACCGGGCAGCAGGTCGGCGGCGTCGAGGAGATCGGCGTCGATGGTCACGGATCCGACGTAGTGCAGGTCGGCCTGGGTCACCGTGGCACGGTGGATCTTGGACTTGATCAAAGTTCGCAGCACTTTGGACTCCTAGAAGACGGCTCCCTGCCAGCTTTCTGCAGGTCAAGGGCGGTCTTCACTCTACACTGACACGCATCGGACTCGAAGATCGTGAACAACATCGGTCCACTATGAGAAGAAGGCTCCCTGCCTGCGCTTCCGTGCGAGCCAGGCTGTAGTGACGCCGCCGATCAGACGTCTGCCAGGAAGACCCTCTGGGGACTGATGCTGATCAGACGCCGACTTACTTGACGATACGTCAGTTATGCGAAGTCGGGCGTGACGGTCAGGACGCCGATGACCGCCGTGACCCCGCGTATCGCAGGCACGAGCAGGGAAAACACCAGGCCGGACGGGCCGAAAGTCGCCTCGCCGAGGATGAGCGACGCCACCAGCGTGACGGCGTGGGACTCGAATCCTCAGACGGCGTCGTAGAGTCACGCGACGAGACGGGCGAAGAGTTCGGCCTGGAGCGCTTCACCGACTGCATCGTCCGGTCGACCGCAGCAGGGTAGAGCGCCCCAGAAGTGCTGCGCCTGCTCATCCATGCCAACCTCGAGGGAGGGCGCAGCCGTGGCGCCGGCACTGCGGGGACGCAGACGCTGACGTCGGTGGATGCCGAGCGTAGCTCAGTCTCCGGGAAGCGGCGCGGGTACGGTGCCCCGCATCTCCCCCCCCGGACGCCATGGCGGCCGGCTACGAGACGGTGTATCTGCGGCTGGCCACCACAGAACTCAAGCCTTCGGCAGCATCCACCGATAAACAGGGTGCCGTTGCGGCCAAGGGGCTGCAGTCCGTCGCCGGGGGCCCCTCCGCAAGCGCGGGTATGGCGCTGCCCGCCGTCACAGGCGTGCTCGGCGGACCGGCCGATGCTGGCACTGCTCAGCGACCGGCGGTCCTGTGCCGGCAGCCGGCCCTTCGAACGCATAAGTTGGACATGGTTGACACCTGTCCGTCGTACATTCCCAGGCGCTGCTGCGGAAGTTCCGGACAGAGCGTTGTGAACCCCTCACACTTCGGCAGCAGAACCACGAAAATCCATCCCATAGAACTGTCAGACAATCATCACGCTCAGCAACCACCGCGCCTCACGGGCTCAGTCCGCGAGGTCGGCCTTGCCGAACAGGACCGCGTAACTGGAGGGGAGCTGGCTGATGATCTGATTCAGCTCTCCGCCGGTGACAGCGTCGGCGACGGTGGTCAGGACGGCGCTGGCGTCCCACTGCGCCGTACGCGGCCGGGCATGGGTGCGCTCGGCGACCCGGCGGTAGAACTCTTCGATCCCGAAGCTTCGCGCCTGCTGCGGCGCGGCATGGTCGAGGACTTGTCCCAGCGGGCCGGGCAGCTGGGATGCGAGGTCCTTGACCTCTCCCGGGCTGATCCGTTGGGCCAGCACTTCCAGCACGGCGTTGGTGACGTCCGCGGCTTCGTCCTGGTCGTTGTATTCGCCTCGCTCGCGCACACGGGCGAGGAATCCGTCGTATTTCATCGCTGCCTTCCTTCTGCCTTGGTCACCGCTGGTCATGGGGATCGCCCGGTGCGCCGTCGGGCCGGCCGGGTCCGTCCGCCGGCGCGTAGCTGCCGTTCGCAAGGCCCTTGGCCCGAGACTCACGCAGGGCACGGCGCAAGCGCCCGGAGCCCCAGGGCCGGCCGCCCACCGCCTGTTCGAGTCGGTCGCCGCTCGTCGGGCCGGCTTCTTGGAGCGCGTGGGTCATCTGTTCGATCTCGTCGTCGAGGCGTTGTTCGGCCATGGCGGACGTACGACTTTCCGTGCCCGCGGTGCCGGCCATCCTCGGCGAGTACAGGGTGCTGCCCGGGCGGTAACGGCGGGCTCCGGCGCGCTCCTACTCCCGGCGGCGGGCGGTGAGGTCGGCGATTTTCAGGACCTCGCTCACCGTCAGGCCGAGTTCGCTCCCGCGTACGCCACGAATAAGGTCAGCGAGACCAGCAGAAAGAACCACCAACGGTGGGGAGCCGCGTGGCGCGTCCCCGCCGCCGTGAGGGGTGTCAAGCCTCGCCGGCCCGGCCGCAGTCCCGGATGGGTGCCCGAAACCGCGGCGCTCGCGTCTCAGCCGCTGCTCTCGGCACTTTCACTCGTCTCGCTGATCTCGACGTGTCGCGGCTTTGCGACGTCGGCCTTGGGGACGGTGATGCTGAGCACTCCGTCCTGCATCCCAGCCTTGATCTTGTGGGTGTCCAACTCTCCGGGCAGCCGCAAACGGTACTCGAAGGCTCCGACGCGGCGGGTGCTGCGGCGCAGGACACCCTTGCGCTCCCGCTCCTTGATCTCTCCGGTGACCACGAGTTCGGGACCGTTGGCCTCTACGTCAATGTCCTTGCTCTTCACTCCCGGGAGTTCGATCTCTATGTGGAACGCGTCCTCGGACTCCGACACGTCCGCGAGAGGCGTCCACGCAACCGCGGGTGCCGCGCCGACCGTCGACTCCAGCAGGCCGCTCATCTGGTTGAGCAGTTCGTCGAACTCGACCAGGGGATTGACAGGGGTGGGTACCCAGACGGGCCTTTCCTGCAGGCCGCCACCGCGGTGGTGCCGGACGGGCATGGCCATCGCAATCGCCTCCTTCTTCCTTCTCGTCATCTCATCGTCCGCCATGCGTCATGCGAGCCATGCGGACTCCTTGTGGCGTATGCGTGGGGAGACGTCCGAGTGGCCCGCGACATCTGACGTGCCCGTGGTGCCGGGTACGGCCGAGTGCCCCAGGTGCCGGTGCACGAAGTGGATGGCCATCGCGCCCTCACCGGCCGCGGAGGCCACCCGCTTCACCGAGCCGCTACGGACGTCCCCCACCGCGAAGACCCCGGGCAGGCTGGCCTCCAGGGTCATGCACGAGCGCCCGCGGCCGTGCCACACCTCGGGGTAGGCGCAAGCTTCCTGGGCCTCCGGCCCGGTGAGGACGAAGCCGCGGGAGTCGAGGGCGATGATGCCGGCGAGCCACTCGGTGTGAGGGTCGGCGCCGGTGAAGACGAACAGGCTCCGTACCGCGAGCCGGCGGTGCCCGCCCGTGCGGTTGTCGACCACGTCGAGCTCCTCCAGCACTTCCTGGCCGATGACCTCGGTGACCTCGGTGTGCAGCATGACCTCCACCCGCGGATGGCGCTCGACCTGGTCGACCAGGTAGCGGGACATGTTGGCCTCAAGGCTGGCTCCTCGGACCAGCAGGTGCACCTTCGGCGCGTACCCGGCGAGGAACAGCACCGCCTGGCCCGCCGAGTTGCCTCCGCCGACGACGGCCACCGGGTCGGTGCGGCACTGCTGGGCCTCGTAGACGGTCGCCGAGTAGTGCACGCTCGTTCCCTCCAGGCGTTCGATGCCGGGCACCTGGAGCTGGCGGTAGCGGGCGCCCGTAGCCAGGACGACGGCGCGGGCGGCGATCTCGCTGCCGTCGGCGAACGCCACCACGTAGTGGTCCTCGTCCTTGGGATGGAGACCGGTCGCCTCCAGCGGAAGGCTGATCCTGGCGCCGAACTTGTCGGCCTGGAGCACGGCGCGTTCGGTGAGTTCGGCGCCGGAGATGCCGGATGGGAAGCCGAGCAGATTCTCGATGCGGGACGACGTGCCGGCCTGGCCGCCGGTGGCCATCGCCTCCACCACCGTGGTGCTCAGGCCCTCGGAGGCGGCGTACACCGCGGCAGCGAGGCCGGCGGGTCCGGAGCCGACGATGAGGACGTCGCCGTGACGGTTTCCGGCGGGCAGTGACGGCAGGCCGATGAGCCGGGCCAGTTCCGCGTTGCTGGGGTTGCGCAACAGGGTGGTGTCCCGCCAGATGACGAGCGGTGTCTCCTCCGGGCCGACGCCGAAGCGGCGCAGCAGGTTCTCGGCCTCCTCGTCGCTCTCCAGGTCGATCCACCGGTGCGGCAGCCGGTTGCGGATGGCGAACTCGCGCAACCGCCGGGTGTCGGGCGAGTAGCGCGAACCGATGATGCGGAAGCCGGCGCCCTGTCCGACGAGCAGCGCGCGACGGCCCAGACAGGCGCGCAGCACGAGGTCCCCGATGGTGGAGTCCTGGGACACCAGGCGGCGCACCTGGTCCAAGGAGACGACGAGGACCTCGCCCAGCTCCCTCGCGACAGCGGTGTAGAAGGCCACCTGTCCGTGCAGCAGCCCGAGTTCGCCGATGAAGCGACCGGGGCCGTGCACGCGCAGCACGCGCTCCTCGGGAGTGCCGTAGTCCTCGACGACGGCGACGGTACCGCTGAGGACGACGAAGAACGTCTCGCAGCGCTCCCCCTCCCGGATCAGCACGTCGTTCGGAGCCATGCTCCGGCGTTGCCCGTGCTCCGCCAGACGTGCTATCTGGTCCTCCGTGAGGCGCGGATACGCGCCGTAGATGTCCGGGGTCTCCCAGAAGACGGCCTCGTCCGCTTCCTCCGGCACCGGTTCTCCGCCCGGCAGCGGCTGGTCGCCGGACATCAGACGAACGCCTCGTGAACGTAGCACCAGCGCCATTCCTCGCCGGGCTGGAACGACTGCACGATCGGATGGGCGTCGGCTGCCGCGTGCCTACGCGCGTGCTTGTTCGGCGAGGAGTCACAGCAGCCGACGTGCCCGCAGGTCAGGCAGAGCCTCAGGTGGACCCACGGGGAGCCGAGCAGCAGACACTCCTGACACCCTTCTGGGGTCAGCGGCTGGACCGGTCGGACAAGCGCGAGGTGGGGGTCTGCGTGCAGGGTCATCCGGATCACCCTTTCCGGGCGGTGATCGACTGTTCCACCCACTGGCGCAGAGCGGGGGCGGGCGCCGCCCCCGTCTGCCGGGCGACCGTCTCGCCCTGGTCGAGGACGAGCAGTGTCGGTACGGCCTGGACCTCGAAACGCTGCGACAGCCGGGGGTTCCTGTCGATGTCGACCTTGACGAGTTTGATTCGACCGGCGAGATCGGTGGCGACCTTCTCCAGTGCGGGGCTGACCATGCGGCAGGGGCCGCACCAGGTGGCCCACAGGTCGACCACGACGGGGACATCGGCCCGCTCGGCGACCTCGGTGAAGTCGTCGTCGCCCGCGTCCACCATCCACGGTAGGGGCTGCTTGCAGTGGCCGCACTTGGGGCGGCCCTCCGCGGCCACGGGCACCCGGTTGGTGCGCCCGCAGTGGGGACAACTGACGGTCGTCGCCTGCATCGTGCTCATGCCGCCCGCGCTCCCTTCACGTCCTCGGGCTGGTCGTAGGTGACCACCAGTTCCCCCGCCTCGGCGTCGACGCGGACCGTCGCGCCGTCCTGGACGTCACCGCGCAGCAGGGCGCGCCCGACCATCGTCTCGACCTCGTGGGAGATGTAGCGGCGCAGCGGCCGGGCCCCGTACACCGGGTCGTAGCCCTGGTGGGCAATCAACTCCCGTGCTGCTTCGGTGAGTTCGACAGTGATGCGGCGTTCGGCGAGGCGGCGGCGCAGTTCGTCGAACTGCAGCTCCACGATCCGCTCGATCTGCCGCTCACCGAGCGGCTTGAACAGCACGATGTCGTCGACGCGGTTGAGGAACTCCGGGCGGAAGTGCCCGCGCAGCTCGCCCATCACCAGGGCGCGGGCGTCCGGCTTGATCTCGCCCTCGGCGGTGGCGCCGTCGAGGAGGTACTCGGAGCCGATGTTGGACGTCATGATGATCACGGTGTTGCGGAAGTCGACGGTTCGGCCCTGGGAGTCGGTGATGCGGCCGTCGTCGAGGACCTGCAGCAGGGTGTTGAAGACATCGGTGTGCGCCTTCTCGATCTCGTCGAACAGCACGACCGAATACGGCTTGCGGCGTACGGCCTCGGTAAGCTGGCCGCCTTCCTCGTAGCCGACGTATCCGGGCGGTGCGCCCATGAGCCGGCTGACGGTGTGACGCTCCTGGTATTCACTCATGTCGAGGCGGACCATGTTCTCCTCGGAGTCGAACAGGGCCGCCGCGAGGGTCTTGGCCAGCTCGGTCTTCCCGACGCCGGTGGGGCCGAGGAAGATGAACGAGCCGATGGGGCGGCGCGGGTCGCGGATGCCGGAGCGGGCGCGGATGATGGCGTCGGCGACGAGTTTGACGGCCTCGTCCTGGCCGATGACGCGCTCGCGCAGGATCTCGTCGAGGCGCAGCAGCTTCTCGCGTTCGCCCTCCTGGAGGCGGGCGACGGGGATGCCGGTCCAGGCTGCGACGATCTCAGCGATCTCCTCCTCGGTGACGACCTCGCGCAGCAGCCGGTTCTGCCCTTGTTTGGCGGCCAGTTGCTCCTCCTCGGCCTTCAGCCGGCGCTCCAGGTCCTGGAGGCGGCCGTAGCGGAGTTCGGCGGCGCGGTTGAGGTCGTAGGCGCGTTCGGCCTCCTCCGCCTCGTGGCGGACCTGCTCCAGTTCCTGTCGCAGTTCCTGCACGCGGCGGATCGCCTGCCGTTCGGCCTCCCACTGGGCGTGTTTGGCGTCGGCCTCGCCGCGCAGGTCGGCCAGTTCCCTGCGCAGCTCCTCCAGGCGGGCTTTGCTGGCGGGGTCGCTCTCCTTGGACAGGGCCGCCTCCTCGATCTCCAGGCGGGTGACGCGGCGGGTGATCTCGTCGAGTTCGGCGGGCATGGAGTCGATCTCCGTACGCAGCCGGGCGCACGCCTCGTCGACGAGGTCGATGGCCTTGTCGGGCAGGAACCGGTCGGTGATGTAGCGGTGGCTGAGGGTGGCCGCGGAGACCAGCGCGGTGTCCTGGATCTTCACGCCGTGGAAGACCTCGAGGCGTTCGCGCAGTCCGCGCAGGATGGAGATGGTGTCCTCCACGCTCGGCTCGTCGACCAGCACCTGCTGGAAACGGCGTTCGAGGGCGGCGTCCTTCTCGATGTGCTTGCGGTACTCGTCGAGGGTGGTGGCGCCGATCATATGGAGTTCGCCGCGGGCGAGCATCGGCTTGAGCATGTTGCCCGCGTCCATGGCCCCTTCGGCGGCGCCCGCACCGACGACGGTGTGCAGTTCGTCGACGAAGAGCAGGATGCGCCCCTGGGCGGCCTTCACCTCGGACAGGACGGCCTTGAGGCGTTCCTCGAACTCGCCGCGGTACTTGGCGCCGGCGACCAGGGAGCCCATGTCGAGAGCGAACACCGTCTTGTCGCGCAGGCCCTCGGGGACGTCGCCGCGAACGATGCGCTGGGCCAGGCCCTCGACGATGGCGGTCTTGCCGACGCCGGGGTCGCCGATGAGGACGGGGTTGTTCTTGGTCTTGCGGCTGAGGATCTGGGTGACGCGGCGGATCTCGGCGTCCCGGCCGATGACCGGGTCCAGCCGCCCGGACCGAGCCTCGAGGACCAGGTCGCGGCCGTACTTCTCCAGCGCCTCGTAGGCCACTTCAGGGTTGGCGGAGGTGACGCGCTGGTTGCCGCGGACCTGGGTGAGCGCGCTCAGGAACGAATCCCGGGTCACGCCGTACTCCTTGAGCAGGCGTCCGGCGGCGGTCGCCGAGCCCTCCTCGGCCAGGGCGAGCAGGAGGTGCTCCACGGACACGTACTCGTCCTTGAGGCGTTTGGCCTCCCGCTCGGCCGCGTCGAGCAGGCGGGACAGTCGCTGAGTGACGAAGACCTGGCCGGGTGCCGCACCGGGGCCGGTGACCTTCGGGCGGCGGGAGAGTTCCTCGCGCACGGCAGCGCGCAGCTCCTTCGGCTCGGTGCCGGCCTGTTGCAGCAACCGTGGGATCAGACCGTCCTCCTGATCGAGAAGCGCGAGCAGCAGGTGTTCCCCGTCGACCTCGGTCTGCCCCATGCGGACGGCCGCGCTCTGGGCCTCCTGGAGGGCTTCCTGGGACTTCTGGGTGAGACGGTTCATGTCCATGGGGGTGTTTCACTCCTCGTGCCGCGGCCGCGCAGGGCGGCTTCGAGCAGGCTGATGCGGTCGAGCAGGTCGAGCACCAGGCCGATGGATGCGTAGTTGAGGCAGAGTCCGGTGCGCAGCCGCTGGATACGGGCGAGAACCGCCGGGGCCGTGGGGTCGAACACCAGTCGCCCCGCGGAGTCGCGTTCGGCGTCGACCAGGCCGAGGGCGACGAACCGGCGGATCAGATCGGGGTGGAGGCCCGAGCGAAGGGCCACGGCGGCCAGGGAGAGCCTGGGGACGGGGACGAGCGCGTACCGGACGGCCGTCGAGGCGGTGATGTCGGCGCCCGTTCGTACCGGACGGGCGCCCACGCCGGCCCGGCCGATGCCTCCCGCTCCCGCGGGTCGGTCGTTCATCGCGTCCTCCTGGGGTCGAACGAGGAAGTGGCGGCGAGCTCCTCGAATAGTTCGCGCTCCCGCTCGCCGAGGGCGGGAGGCACCATGATGCGAAGTTCGGCGTACAGGTCGCCGTTCGCGCCCCGCGGGTTCGGCATGCCCTCGCCGCGCAGCCGCAGCCGCCGGCCGCTGGACGAGCCCGCAGGCACCGTGACCTTCGCCGTGCCGCCGCCGGGCGTGGGCACCGGCACGGTCGCACCCAGGGCCGCCTCCCACGGGGCGACCGGGACCTGGACGTGCACGTCACGGCCGTCCAGCCGGAACCGGGGGTGGGGCTGGATACGCACCCGCAGGTACAGGTCGCCCGCGGCGGCGTCACCACTGCCCTGGCCACCCTCGCCCGCCAGCCGGATGCGCTGCCCGTCGGTGACGCCCGGCGGCACTTCGACCTCGTACCGCCGCGGCTGCCCGGTGGGACCGGCGAGTGTGACGGTGCGACGGCCGCCTCGGTACGCCTCCTCGACAGTGAGCGGCAGTTCCGCCTCCTGGTCCGCTCCGGGGACGCCGCCTCGGGCGGCGCCGGCTCCGAACATGGAGCCGAGCAGGTCCTCGATGTCGATGCCCTCCGCGCCGAAGTCGTCGCCGAAGCCGGTGGCGTACCGGACGCGGGGACCGCCACCGCCTGCGGTCCTCCGACCGCGGAAGCCGCCGCCCGCTCCCGCCGCGACCCGTTCGTCGAAGTCCTCCGGGATCTTGCGGAAATCCTCGCCGAAGCGGTCGTAGCGGGCTCGGGTCTTCGCATCGGACAGGACGCTGTACGCCTCGTTGAGGTCCTTGAAACGCTCCTCCGCCCCGGGGTCCTTGTTGACGTCTGGGTGGTACCTGCGGGCGAGTTTGCGATATGCCTGCTGGATCTCGTCCTGGCTCGCGGTCCGCGACACGCCCAGCACCTCGTAGAAGTCCCGTGCCATGACCGGTCACTCCCGCTTCGCGACCGTCACGGCGGCGGGCCTGAGCTGCCGTTCGCCGTCCCCGTAGCCGGGGCGCAGCACCTCGACGACGGTGCCCGGTGGGGCGTCGGGGTCCTGGACGACGCCGACCACCTCGTGCCGGGCCGGGTCGAAGGCGACGCCGGTCTCCGCATGCCGCGGGTAGCCGAGCAGCTCAAGGACGTTCACCGCCTGGTCGCGTACGGCCCGGATGCCCTCCACGATCGCGCCCGGATCGGCGTCGGCGTGGGTCAGGGCGAGTTCGAGGTTGTCGAGGACGGGCAGGAAGGCGGACGCCGTGCGGGACCGCTCGACCGCGCGTTCCCGCTCCAGTTCCCTGGCGTGACGCTTGCGAAGGTTGTCGAGGTCGGCGAGCGCGCGCCGCCAGCGGTCCTCCAGTTCCTGGATCGCGGTCGTGTACTCGTCCTCGGCAGGCGCGGGGCCGGCTGCGTCGGGACCCGGTTCGTCGTTCGCCGCCTCCGGCCGGGGCGGCGGGCCCGGTTGCGGCAAATCTCCGCGAGGAGGGCGTACGACGCCTTCCGGGGCCTGTTCGACCGGATCAGACGCGGCCCGGTCGGGTTCCTGGGGGTGGCTGGGCATGGCGCGCCTCAGTCCTTGTCGAACTCTGCGTCGATGACATCGTCGCCACCGCCACCGCCACCCGTGGGACCACCGGTGGCGGCGTCCTGGCCGGGACCGCCAGTGGCCTCGGCGCCCTGATGGGCCGCCAGCCCGGCGAGGACCTGCTGGAGTTCGGAGGTGAGGGGTCGCACGCGCTCCACGCCCGCCTCTTCCTTGACCGCCGCCCGGGCGTCGGACACGAGCATCTCGGCGCGTGCCTTCTCGTGCGCGGGCGCTGCGTCGCCCAGTTCGGCGAGGCGCTTCTCGACCTGGTACGCGACGGCATCGAGTTCGTTGCGGGCGTCGACGGCCTCGCGGAGTGCCTGGTCCTGGCCCCGGTTGCGCTCGGCCTCCTGGACCATGCGTTCGACCTCACTGCGGTCCAGGTTGGAGCTCTCGCTGATGGTGATGCCCTGTTCCTTGCCGGTGTCCCGGTCGCGGGCCTTGACGTCGAGGATGCCGTTGGCGTCGATGTCGAAGGTGACCTCGATCTGTGGTTCGCCCCGCGGTGCCGGCCGGATGTCGGTGAGCTGGAACCGGCCCAGCACCCGGTTGTCGGCGGCCCGCTCGCGCTCGCCCTGGAGGACCACCACATCGACGGCCGGCTGGTTGTCCTCGGCGGTGGAGAAAGTCTCGCTGCGGCGCACGGGGATGGTGGTGTTTCGCTCGATGATCTTCGTCATCACTCCGCCGCGCGTCTCCACGCCCAGCGACAAGGGTGTGACGTCGAGCAGCAGGACGTCCTTGACCTCGCCCTTGAGCACCCCGGCCTGGATCGCGGCGCCCAGGGCCACGACCTCGTCGGGATTGACGCTCATGTTGGGTTCCTTGCCGCCGGTCAGCCGGCGGACCAGAGCCTGGACGGCGGGGATGCGGGTGGAACCGCCGACGAGGATGACCTCGTCGATGTCGCTCTCGCCGACCTTGGCGTCGGCCATGGCCTGCTGGACCGGTCCCAGGCAACGCTCCACCAGGTCGCCGGTGATCTGCTCGAACGTGGACCGCATGATCGAGTCGGTGAGGTGCTTGGGGCCCGAGGCGTCAGCGGTGATGAACGGCAGGCTGACCTGCGTCTGCGTCACCGAACTGAGCTCGGTCTTGGCCTTCTCCGCCGCCTCGAACAGTCGTTGCAGCGCCTGCGGGTCCTTGCGCAGGTCGATGCCGTTCTCCTTCTGGAAGTCGTCTGCCAGGTAGTCCACCAGACGCCGGTCGAAGTCGTCGCCGCCCAGGTGGCTGTCACCGGCGGTCGAGCGCACCTCCACCACGCCGTCGCCGACGTCGAGGATGCTCACGTCGAAGGTGCCGCCGCCCAGGTCGAAGACGAGGACGGTCTCGTGCTCCTTCTTGTCCATGCCGTACGCGAGGGCGGCCGCCGTCGGCTCGTTGATGATCCGCAGCACCTCCAGTCCGGCGATCCGTCCGGCGTCCTTGGTGGCGGTGCGCTGAGCGTCGTTGAAGTAGGCGGGCACCGTGATGACCGCCTCCGTGACCCGCTCCCCCAGCTGCTTGGACGCGTCGTCGGCGAGTTTGCGCAGCACCTGTGCGCTGATCTCCTCAGGCGCGTACAGCTTGTCGCGCACCTTGAAGCGGGCCGCCCCGCCGTCGCCCTCGACGACGTCGTACGCCACCGCCCTGGCCTCGTCGGAGATCTCGTCGAAGTGCCGGCCGATGAACCGCTTGGCCGAGTAGATGGTGCCCTTGGGGTTGAGGATCGCCTGGCGCCGGGCCAGCTGGCCCACCAGACGTTCCCCGGTGTCGGTGAAGGCCACCACGGACGGTGTCGTGCGGTTGCCCTCGCTGTTGGGCACGACGGACGGCTCGCCGCCCTCCCACACGGCGATCACCGAGTTGGTGGTGCCCAGGTCGATACCCACTGCCTTGGCCATGAGGAACTCCTCCCGGTGCAGCGCCTGCGTCGACTCTCCGGATCACGTTCGCTCAGGTAGAGGTGGGACTCCGCCGGTTTCCCACCGGTGCGCACGGAGGGTCTCGAGCACTCCCCAGGGTGACGAACCAGGTGGCTCCACGCCTGCGCCTGGCGAGTCAGGAATGCACGGGTCCGGTCGCCCCAGGAGTACGAGAGAAATAACGCACACGTCTCGGGTAGCCAGCCCCGGAGCGGGTACGCGAAAGCCGCTCACCTCCGAAGGACGGAGTGATCCCATGGTCGGCAGTCGGGCATACAGCCTGTACCACCGCTACTCCGACCGGAAGGGCAGCCTTCCGCGGGGCAGCGTCGGGCGGCACCCCACGGCCGCGCCCAGGGGGCCCCGCCTGCCCGCTCGCACCCCAGCCGACCATGCCCTCCAGGCACTGGTCGCGCTCTCCCGCGCCCTGTTCGACGCTCCGGACGAAGGCGAGATCCTGCGCCTGGCCATGGACCACATAGTCGCCGCGGGGCCATACCGCGCCGAGGCCGCATACCTCAAGGTGGGCGGCGACCTGGTCCCCAGCCCGAGGAACAGGCAGCCGCATGCCTTGGCCGTGGGCCGGAGGGTGCGGGAGCTGGCCGGGCAGGACGGCAACGTGACCGTAGCCGGCAGGCCCTGGGGCCGGGCCCTGGGGCTACGCGGACCTGGGGGACTCCACGGCTACCTCGTGGTCACGTCCCGCTCCCGGCCCACCGAGGCCGAGCGATCCCTGCTCGCCCTGCTCGTCCGGCACACCGCTGCTGCTCTGTCAGTCGCCTTCGCACACCGCCGCCAACGCGAGGACGCGCTGGAGCTGCGCCGGCTCAGGGAGGAACGCACAGCCCTCCAGCGGCAGCTGATCTCTGTGGTGGCTGAGCTGGGCTACGAGCGAGCCGTTCACGCTCTCATGGCCGACGTCGCTGCCTCGGGTGGCGGCGACGAAGCTGTCACCCGCGCACTGCACGGACTCACTGGACTTCCCGCGCTGGTCGAGGACCGCTTCGGTCGGCTGAGGTCCTGGACCGGCCCCAGCCGCCCCATCCCCTATCCCGAACCGGACCCCGTGCGCCAGGACGAAATGCTGCACGCCGTCGCCAAAGAGACCGGGCCGGTGCGGATAAGGGACCGGCTGATCACCCTGATCCGCCCGCACGGCGAGATCCTGGGCGTGCTGGCCCTGGTCGATGCCCGGGACGAGGCCGACGAGCACACCGTGCTCGCGCTGGAACACGCCGCCGCGTCGCTCGCCCTGGAAATGACGCACCTGCGCAATCTGGCCGAAACGGAGCTGAGGCTGCACCGCGCGCTGGCCGACGACCTCCTGGCAGGAACGGACGAGCCGAGCGCCTACGCCCGGTCCGAGGCGGTCGGACACGACCTGCACCGCAGCCACTACATCGTCGTGGTGCAGTGGTCGAACCGGACCCCCGACGATTCCTTCGCACAGACCGTGGGGCGGGCGGCCTCTGCCGTGGGCATGCGCTCGCTGCTGACCCGCCGCTCCGACCACGTCGTCCTCATAGCCGACGAGAGGCCGCACGCCCGCGCCCTGTACGAGGCGCTCGCCCGGGAGACCGGAACACGGTCCGGGACGATCGGGGTGAGCGCCCCTTCCGACTCCCTGAACGACATCCCCCACCACTACCAGGAGGCGCAGCGCGCCCTCGACGTGCGCCGCCACTCCCGCGAGCACTACGGCACGACGTTCTTCGACGAGCTCGGCCTCTACCGCATCCTGGGACCCGGCAACGATTACCGGGAACTGGAGACGTTCGTCGACGAGTGGCTCGGGCAGCTCATCGACTACGACTCCCGGCACCACGCGGCCATGGTGGAGACCCTGTCCCGGTACTTCGACTGCGGCGGCAACTACGACGAGACCGCCGAATCCCTCGCGATCCACCGCAGCACGCTGCGCTATCGGCTCCAGCGCATCCGCGACATCAGCGGCAACGACCTCGCGAACGTCGAGGACCGGCTGAACCTCCAGGTGGCGACCCGAGTGTGGAAGATCGTGCTGGGCGGACCGGGCTGATGCCTCACTGGAACTGCGCCGAGCGGTGTCAGTAGCAGTTGACGGGTGACGTCCGGTCCGCGGCCCGGGCGTCACAGGGCGATGACGTGGAGGTCGACCAGGTCGAGCAGCGCCCGCAGAGCCGAGCTGGGCCGCCGGGTCGACGACGTGCCGAGATGCATGCTCCAGCGGAGCATGGTGCCGGGGACGTCCAGGACGTGCAGGCCGGGGGTGCGGGCAACGGCGAACGCGGGCAGGAAGGCGATGCCCAGACCGTGCCGGACCAGTGCCGCCCCCATGTCGATGTCGGGCACTTCCAGTGCCACCCGGCGTACGACGCCCGCCGCCGCGAACGCCCGGTCGACCACCTCGCGGTTGCCGTAGCCCGGCGGGAAGTCCACGAAGGGTTCCCCCGCGAGGTCCGCAAGTGCCACCTTTCCCCGCTGCGCGAGCGGATGGGCGGCGCTCACCACCAGGACGAGCGGCACGGTGGCCAGCTCCCGTGCGTCGATCCCGGCGGGCTTGCGTTCGGGCAGCGACAGGAAGGCCACGTCCAGGTCGCCGCTGAGCAGCGCGTGCGCCAGTCCCGCCGATCCGGTCGTCGCCAGCCGCAGCCGGACGTCGATCGCCGGATGCCGCGCGTGCAGCTGCCCGAGAAGCGCAGGCAGGTCCACCACCTCGACAGAGGCCATGGCGCCCACATTCACCGTGCCGCGCAGCGTGTCCTGTGCGGCGCGCACGGCGTCCTGGGCCGCCTGGGCGGCGTGCAGGGTGGCCCTGGCCTCCGGCAGCAGCGCCGCGCCGGCCCCGGTGAGCCGTACCTGCTGCGACGTGCGCTCGAACAGCGCGCCGCCGAGCTCTCGCTCCAGGGAGCGGATCGCGGCGGACACCCCGGACTGCACCACGTGCAGCCGACGGGCGGCGCGCGTGAAACTCAGCTCCTCGGCGACCGCGATGAAGTGCTCCAGCTGACGTAGCTCCACACGAGAAGTATCACTCGCATTGCTCGAGCCCAGCAAAAACATTCGTTGGCACTGATCCCCGCTGGTGAGGAGGATGGAAAACGCCATCCACTTCCGCCCGAGGAGGGGTACCCCTGCCTGCCGTTCCGACGCCGCTGAGCCGTCCCACAGCCGACGCTCCCGGCGACCCGACCCACCGGATCCCAGCACCCGCTCCCGCCGGCCTGCCGCCCCGCGCCCCCGCCCGGCGCCGTGCCTCGCACACGACCGGCTTCTGGTTCGTGGCGGTGGCCTTCACCGTGCTGATGGCCTTCGGCACCGCGCCGACCCCGCTGTGGCCGCTGTACGAGGCCCGGGACCACTTCGGCGCGACCACGGTCACGGTGGCGTACGCCTCGATGGTCGTGGGCGCAGCGGCCGCCTTCCTCGGACTGGGCCACCTGTCGGACCGGCTCGGCCGGCGACGCATCATCGTCCCGGCGCTGCTGGTCGGCATCGTCGCGTCGGTCGTACTGATCGTGTGGCGGGACCTGCCGGGGCTGATCACGGGCAGGATCCTGAACGGTGTCGGACTGGGGCTGATGGCCTCGACCGCGACGACGTACCTGCACGACCTCCACCACGAGGCCCGTCCGGAACGGACGGGGCCGGTGCTGCCCGGCATCGTGGCCACCGCCGCCAACCTCGGCGGCCTGGCCTCAGGGCCCCTGGTCGCCGGAGCCGCCGCCGAATGGCTTCCCACGCCCCTGATCACCACCCAGGCGATCTTCACGCTCGCCATGGCAGTGTGCCTGGCGCTGGTCTTGTCCACCCCGGAGACCGTGGACCTGGAGCTGCCCGCCGCCGAACCGCCCAGCAGGTTCGTCCTGCGCCCCGGCGGCCGGCGGACGTTCGGCGCGGCCGGCGCGCTGGGCGCCTTCGCCTTCGCGATCCTCGGCCTGATCTCCTCCCTCGGGGCGAGCGTGCTCCACGGCACCCTGCACACCGACTCGCACCTCGTGGTCGGCCTGGCGGCCTTCCTCATGTTCGGTTCCGCGGCGGCCGCCCAGCTGGTGCTGGGCCGCCTCCCACTGCCCCGGCTCCTGACCGTGGGGGCAGTGGCCTTCCCGGTCGGCCTGGTCCTGTGCGCCGTCGCCCTCTACCACCCGGCGCTCTGGCTCTACCTGGTCGCCGTGTCCCTGTCGGGAGCCGGCTCCGGGCTGCTGTTCAAGGGAGGCGTCGAACGTGCCGTTTCAGTGGCCGAGCCCGCCTCACGCGCAGGGGTCCTCGCCGTGTTCTTCGTCGTCGCGTACCTGGGAATGGGCCTGCCCTCCGTCCTGTTCAGCATCGCCCTGCGGCACTTCGCCGTGCAGACCGCGATGATCGGCTTCGCGGCGGTCCTCTCCTGCGGCGCCGTCGTGTCGGTCGCCGTCGCGTTGCGCGACCGCGCAGCCGGTCCCGGCGAGCTCTCGGCGCAGTCCGCTCGCCCCTACTGACCTCCCTGCGGCGCATGCAACACCCGTTGTCTGGGAGGCGCGGACCTGGGCACCCGGTGCGGGCGCGCGACGCGGATCCGCGACAGACGGGAGGCCCGAGATGTCTGCGGAATCGGCCAGAACGATCGCGCTCCCCTCCGGTGAGGAGATCGCGGCGCTCGGGCAGGGCACCTGGTACCTGGGCGAGGACCCGGCCCGGCGTGAACGGGAGATCGCCGCGCTGCGGCTGGGCGTGGACCTGGGCATGACCGTCGTCGACACGGCGGAGATGTACGGCGACGGCGCAGCCGAGGAACTCGTCGGGGAGGCCCTCCGGGGACGCCGGGAAGAGGTCTTCCTCGTCAGCAAGGTGCTGCCCGGCCACGCAACCCGGAAAGGCACCGTCGCCGCCTGCGAGGGCAGCCTGCGGCGGCTCCGTACGGAACGGCTGGACCTCTACCTGCTGCACTGGCGGGGACGGTGGCCACTCGAGGAGACCCTTGCGGGATTCACCGACCTGATGGAGGCGGAAAAGATCCGTTACTGGGGCGTGAGCAATCTGGACGTCGCCGACATGGTCGAGCTGACCACCCTCCCCGGCGGCGACGCCGTGGCCGTCGAACAGGTGTTGTACAACTTCTCCCGGCGCGGCATCGAATGGGATCTGCTCCCCTGGTGCCGCGAGGCCGGGGTGACGGTCATGGCCTACTCCCCGATCGAGCAGGGGCGGCTGCTGAAGGTCGAGGCTTTGGGTGCCGCGGGCCGGGCCCTCGGAGCCACGCCGGCCCAGGTGGCACTCGCCTGGGTGCTGGAACAGGGGGTGGCCGCGATCCCGCGTTCCGGATCACCCGACCACGTTCGGGAGAACCGCGGCGCGGTGGACCTCCACCTTCCCACCGAGGCGCTCGACGCTCTCGACGAGTCGTTCCCGCCGCCCAGCGGGCCCACGCCCCTGGAGATGCTCTGAAGGAGTTGACAGGGTGGCGCACCCCCGCTCGTCGTCGGAATGGGGGTTCGCTGCGCGCCGTCGCCCGTGCTGACGACGAGCAGGCGCGCGTGCTGACGCCGAGCAGGTAGGCGGTGGCGACCACCGAGATGAGGGCCTGTTCGGCCCGTTGGCGCCTCTCCAGCAGCCAGTGCGCGAAGTAACTGCCCTGGCGCAGCTTGAGGATGGCCTGCTCGATCGTCCCGGCCCTCGTGTCCCACTCGCGCGGGCGACAGCTGTTGCGGTGGTTGAAGCGTTCGTCGCTGACCTGCCCGTATTCGGCATTGCAGAGGGTATCGGCTCCGCGGACATGAGCGCGTGGCGCCCTGCGCGCCCCGGGTCCCGGGCGCACCAGGTCCGCGCGCTCATGTCCGCAGGGCACCGCCAGCCGTCCTCGAGCTTCGGACCCCAAGAGGCCGGCGCCATACCTTGCCTGCTCATGCGGGGAGTGGTTCATCCAGCTTCGCGTAGATCGTTTCGCCGGAAACACGTCAACGGCTTGGCGACAAGAGGGGCAGCTCAGTCGCCGGTGTCTCACGAGACACCTCGCAGTCCGGAGAAGAACGGCTGCCGCTGCCCATTCTTCAACCCGACCCCTGCACCGAGCCCGGTCTTGTTCCAGTCTCGGCCGGGTGCCTGATACAGTCCCACTCCCCCGAGCTGGTCGTGTCATCCGGTCAGCAATTCGCGTTCGAGGCGTTGCAACGCCGTGCAGCCTCCTGCGGACGGACGGCCGTACGGCTGGCCGAGGGATGCCTGCGCACTTCATGCTGCTCTGCCAGGGGAAGAGGGGGCGCCTTTTTTCGGCCTGGAGTGCGGAGGCGCTCAGCAGGGGGCTCTGCGAATCTCGACCAGGTAACAGCCGATGGCGGCGCGGGCGGGAGCGATCGGCGCCGTCCTTCCCGGTGAGGAGGCGAGAGGCATGACCCTGATGGGTGTGTCGAAGTTCGAGAGGTTCTTCCGCGCCGCCGCAAGCCTCGACGTGGACAGGAACGACCTGAAGCGATACGGCGATTTCGTCGACGCCAAGCTCTACGATCTCCTGGTCGTCGGCCAGGCGTCGGCCAAGGCCAACGGCAGGGATACCGTCGAACCGTGGGATCTACCGATCACCAAGGGCCTCCAGGAGAGCATCCACCGGTTCCGGCGGCTTGACGAGGAGGTCGAGCTGAAGCCGATCCTGGAACAGCTCGCCGTGCACCCTCCCCTCGACAGGACACCCACCCAGGAGGCCGAAGAGCGCTACCCCGAGATCATCGGCGGTCTCAGCGTCGCCCTCGCCGAGACGTTCAAAATCATGTATCCGGATGTCAAAAACCCGCAGACCAGTCACTGGGAGGGCGTGACCGCGGTGTTCGACCGGCTGCTGTAGCAGTCGCGCCCCAGTGCATGTCGCCGGACTCGTCTCAGGCCGGGAGGGCCGAGCCGCCCCGGATCGTCTCCAACGAACTCATCTGAACAAGGCAGCAAACCAATACACGGACACCAGCCCGTCGACGCCCGCGACGACGGCTGGACGAAGGTCGTCCTCACTCGGACGGCAGCTTTCACTGACCGCGCGCAGACATGCGCTCGGGGCGCCTTCGGCCGGGCCTTGCAGTCCGGTCCGGAAAAAGGGATGCGGACAGGCCCTGCCGGGTGTCCCAACCGCTCGCGTCCTACAACCAGCGTCGAACGTGTAGAACTCGACCAGCCGCGCGGTGCGCTGCAGGGCGCAGGGGCGAAGACCGAGATCGTCTCGCTCCACCACGGCGAGATCCGGGCCCGCCAGTTCGACCTCAACGCGGCCGGAACCTTCCCCGTAGACCGCCTGGTCGCCGACGCCTCGGGCCCAGACGGGATACCTCGCGAGCGATATCCGCCACAAGCTGGAACGCGGCATGGCGACGCGCGCGACTCTGCGCCCCCGAACCCGGCTGACCGGTGCTCAGCCCCTCGCGCTGTCGTCAGGCGCGCGCGAGCCGGGCCGCGAGATAGGGCGCGGTGGCGCTGCGGCGGGCCCTCGCCACCTTGGCCGGCGGGCCCGCCGCGACCACCCGCCCGCCCGCGTCGCCGCCGCCCGGACCGAGGTCGATGACCCAGTCGGCGGTGGCGATCGTGTCCAGGTCGTGCTCGACGAGGACGACCGTGTTGCCGGCGTCGACGAGCCGGTGCAGCTGTCGCAGCAGCAGCGCGATGTCCGAGGGGTGCAGCCCCGCCGTCGGCTCGTCGAGCAGGTAGAGCGCGTGCCCGCGGCGGGCTCGCTGCAGTTCGGTGGCCAGTTTGATGCGTTGCGCCTCACCGCCGCTGAGTTCCGTCGCGGGCTGGCCCAGCCGCAGGTACCCCAGTCCCACCTCGCGCAACGTCTCCAGACTGCGGGACGCGGCCGGGACGGCGGACAGGAACTCGGCGGCGGCGTCGACGGACAGCGCCAGTACTTCCGCGATGTTCTTGCCGCGGTAGGCGACTTCCAGCGTTTCGGCGTTGTACCGGGCGCCTTCGCAGGTCGGGCACGGCGCGTAGGTGCCGGGCAGGAACAGCAGTTCCACCGCGACGAATCCTTCGCCCTGGCAGGTCTCGCACCGCCCTTCGGGCACGTTGAAGGAGAACCGCCCGGCCGAGTAGCCGCGCGCCCCGGCCTCGTCCGTCGCCGCGTACAGCTTGCGCACCGCGTCGAACATCCCCGTGTACGTGGCCAGGTTGGACCGGGGAGTCCGGCCGATGGGCCGTTGGTCGACCCGGACCAGCCGGTCGAACGACTCGATCCCCGACGCATCCTGGACGTCGACCTCCAGCTGCGCCTCGTCGGGCTCCTCGGGTACGAGTCCGAGGTGGCCGCGGACGACTTCGGCGAGCACCTGCGTCACCAGCGTCGACTTTCCGGAACCGGACACGCCCGTCACCGCCGTCAGTACGCAGAGCGGTACGTCGACGGACACGTCGTGCAGATTGTGGCGGGAGACGCCGCGCAGGTGCAGCCAGCCGTGCGGTGTGCGCGGGCGGTGATCGAGCGGCTGGGCGCGCCCGAACAGGTACTGGCTCGTGGCCGACTCCCCGACCCGCTCAAGACCGGCGACCGGCCCGCTGTACAGCACGCGTCCGCCGCCCTCGCCCGCACCGGGGCCGATGTCGACCACCCAGTCCGCCCGCCGTACGACGTCCATGTCGTGCTCCACGACGAACAGCGAGTTGCCCGCCGCCTTGAGGCGGTCCAGCACGTCCAGCAGCGGTTCCGCGTCAGCCGGGTGCAGGCCCGCGGAGGGCTCGTCGAGGACGTAGACGACGCCGAACAGCCCCGAGCGCAGCTGGGTGGCGATCCGCAGGCGCTGCGCCTCGCCGGGCGACAGGGTCGTCGAGCGGCGCCCGAGGCTGAGATATCCGAGGCCCAGGTCGAGCAGTACGTCGACCCGCGCGACCAGATCGCCGCAGATCCGGACCGCGACCTCGGTCGTCTCCCCGGACCGGGCGGTCGACGTGGTGGCGTCGGCCTCGGACCGCCCCGCGACGGGCCGCAGCAGTGCCACGACCTCGGTGAGCGGCATCGCGTTGATCTCGGCGATGGAACGTCCGGCGAAGGTCACGGCGAGCGCCTCGGGCCGCAGACCGCTGCCGTGACAGGCGGGGCAGGGCACACTCCTGACGAACCGGAGCGCCCGTTCG
Organism: Streptomyces sp. NPDC052036; assembly: GCF_040680495.1. NCBI lineage: Bacteria > Bacillati > Actinomycetota > Actinomycetes > Kitasatosporales > Streptomycetaceae > Streptomyces > Streptomyces sp. NPDC052036. Next base: position 101,455 of record NZ_JBFAWW010000023.1, read on the forward strand.
CGCATCTTCTCGCTCTTGGAGTCGGCGAGGACGTGCATGACGTGCTTGCGGGCGCTCCAGAACTTGCCCTGGTAGCCGTAGTCGACGCGGTCCTCCTCCGGCTCGATGTACACGGAGGGCTGCTCGTCCGTGTACAGCAGCCAGTCCCGGTCCTTCTTCCTGAGCCTGCGCCACGGTCGGTCGATGTCGATCCCCAGGCCGCTCACGACACTGCGCAGGTTGGCGCCCTGCCAGGCGCCCGGCCAGGCCGCGATCGCCCCCTCGCGGATGCTCAGCGAGGGGTCCGGGACGAGCAGGTCCTCGGCGACGTCGTGCACGACGCCCAGTCCGTGGCACTCCGGGCAGGCGCCGGCCGCGGTGTTGGGTGAGAACGACTCGGCCTCCAGCCGTGCGGCCCCGGGCGGATAGGTGCCGGCGCGGGAGTACAGCATGCGCAGCAGATTGGACAGCGTGGTGATGGTGCCGACCGTCGAGCGCGAGCTGGGCGACCCGCGTCGCTGCTGCAGGGCCACAGCCGGTGGCAGTCCGGTGATTTCCTGCACGTGCGGTGCGCCGACCTGTTGCAACAGCCTTCGGGCATACGGTGCTACGGACTCGAAGTAGCGCCGCTGGGCCTCCGCGTAGAGCGTGCCGAACGCGAGCGAGGACTTGCCCGAACCGGAGACGCCGGTGAAGGCGACCATCGCGTCCCGCGGAACGTCGACATCGATGTTCCGCAGGTTGTTCTCACCGGCGCCCCGGACATGCACGAAGGGGTCGGTCGCGTCCTTGTTCACCGTTCCTGACTACCTGATCACGCCGGGAACCGCGCGACAGGCGCCGTCACCGGGCCTCGCTCACAGGAGCGCTCGAAGAAACCCCGGTATGAGACGCTCCCAGGGGACATTCGAGAGTGCTTCACCGTTCATCCGTATGTGGGCGTGAAGGGAACTGTGTCCCCGGGCCTCACCCTTTGCCATGAGGACGATCGTTCGGCTGAAGCCTTATGGAGCCCCGCCGCGAGGCGACCGCCCTTCGCGCCCACTCTCGATCGGCCCTGGATGGGGATTCCCCGAACCAGTCGGGGCCTTCGCCTGCCCCCTGTCGGCGCGCTTCGGCGAACGCGGTGGTTCGCCTCCCGGTGGCGAACTCGCCCCGGCAGCTCAGCCCCAGGTCGCGAGCATGCCCCCATGGCGGCCATGACCGAGGGCGGTCAAGGGCGGCCAGCACGGCACCACCGCACCGAAAACCTGGGCTTCAGGGGAACTGGGACATCGTCGTGGCTCTCACCGACCTTCCGCTGCACTCACATGGGCGCAATCTCGTGGTGGATCTGAGTCACGAACACGGCTTGGCGCTGCTGTCTCTTCCTCCGCTGGGGGGGCTTGCGTCTGCAGACGAGGGCTCGTCGGGCCGTGGAAGAAGCCGTGCTCAGCTTGGCGGGCCCGCGGGCCACCGGGGCTGAGGGACCTCCGCAGAGTCAGCCGCTGTGGGGGCCCTTCGTCAGTCGCCTCGCGCCTGTTCACCCGGGCCGGGTCGGTGAGGAGGAGACCGCTGATCTTCGGTACGTCGTCAGCGGATCGCGCGGTTACCTGAGGGTGCTCGTCGGTATGGTGCGCGCCAACCGGCCGTGGCGCTTGGTGCCGGGCTCGTCGAAAGCCCTGGCGGCCGCACTCGCCAGGGGAGCGGTCGCCACTGTGAACTCCACCATCTGGAACCTGGCCGAGTTCCTGAGCGCGCCACGCCTCGTGATCGCCACGGTCGGGTCCGTCGCGCTCATGATCGGCTGGCTGATCGTGGAACAGGAACGCCGCCGCACGCTCCAGGACGACGACGGTGAGCAACTGATGACCTGAGTCGGAGATTCGTTGGTGATTGGTGGTTGGTGGTCGTCCGCGCACGAAGATTCCGCTGATCGATTCGGTGCGTGGTTGTTTCGCTCAAGGACCGACGGGGACTCGGACGGCGCGCCGCCGGAGCGCCGCAGCTCCGCCGGGCAGGCCCACGGCGGCACCACCGTGCCACCTGAACCGGGTGAACGGCCCACAGAGGCATCCCGGAGTCATGGACCCGCCGCACCAACTCCCGGGAGTCAGGCTCTGTACGCCGTCTCCCTCGCACCCGTGCTGCGGCCATGCCGCGGCACCGAAGGAAGCAATCATGAAAGCAGCGGTCTACGAAGGCCCGCGAACGGTCACGGTGAAGGACGTACCGGACGCGAAGATCGAACACCCCTGCGACATCATTGTCAAAATCACCACCACCAACATCTGCGGTTCGGACCTGCACATGTACGAGGGCCGCACCTCGTTCGAGGCCGGCCGCACCCTGGGGCACGAGAACATGGGCCAGGTCGTGGAGGTCGGCCCGGCCGTCCGCAAGGTCCAGGTCGGCCAGTACGTGGTCCTGCCGTTCAACATCGCCTGCGGCTTCTGCAAGCAGTGCGAGCGGGGTCTCACCAACTACTGCCTGACCATGCAGCCGGAACCGGCCCTCGCCGGAGCTGCCTACGGATTCGCCGACATGGGCCCCTACCAGGGCGGCCAGGCGGAGCTGCTGCGTGTGCCCTACGGCGACTTCAACGCGCTGCGTCTGGGCGAGGACGCCGCCGAGCGGCAGACCGACTACGTGATGCTCGCCGACATCTTCCCCACCGGCTACCACGCCACCGAGATGGCCCATGTCAAACCGGGTGACCAGACGATCGTTTTCGGGGCCGGTCCGGTTGGTCTGATGGCGACCTATTCCGCCCTCCTCAAGGGCGCGGGCCGAGTGTGGGTGGCCGACCACCAGCCCGACCGGCTGCGCAAGGCGGAGGAGATCGGGGCCATCCCGATCAACACCGCCGAGCAGAACCCGGCGGAGGTCGTCAAGGAGGCCACCCTCGGTCTGGGCGCCGACAACGGCTGCGAATGCGTCGGCTACCAGGCACACGACCCCGAGGGACATGAGGACGCCAGCCTCACGCTCAACGGACTGATCGACTCGGTCAGGTTCACCGGCGACATCGGCGTGGTGGGCGTGTTCCTGCCCCAGGACCCCGGCGGCGCCGAGGCCCAGGGGGAACTGGAAGCTCAGGGCAAGGTCCCGATCGACTTCGGCATGATGTGGTTCAAGGGCCAGCGCATGGGCACCGGTCAGGCGCCGGTGAAGAAGTACAACCGGGCGCTGCGGGATCTGATCGCCGGCGAGAAGGCAAAGCCGAGCTTCGTCGTCTCCCACGAACTCAGCCTGGACGAGGCCCCCACCGCCTACGAGCACTTCGACGCCCGTGACGAGGGCTGGACCAAGGTGGTCCTGCATCCCAACGGCCGCGGCAACGGCCACAAGCGGTAAGAGACTCGGGGCCGCCGTGCCACCTGTTTCCCCCGGACCGGCCCGGGGGACGGGTGGCGATCTGCCCGTCCGCCGGACGGTGCTGGGGGCAATCGCCGCGCTCCGGCCGGACCTGAACCCACAGCGATGGCCCGCGCTCCGGCCGGACCTGAACCAACAGCGATTGCCCGCGCTCCGGCCCGGAGGACGGACGGCGGACGCTCAGCAGTGTCCGCAGTGGCAGCACCCCGTCCAGCGGCTGCGGCCGCCAGCCAGTTCGCGGGCCGTGTGGGAGGCTTCCTTGCCCGACGGCTGCCGCACCTCAACCAGGCCGACGCGACCCGGCAGGGCGTTCCGGCCAGGCGGACACCCGTGACGTGGCTGCGGGCCTTCGGGGAGGTCGTGCGATCCGGGCTCACGATCGAGGAGACGCGGCTGGAGCCCCTGCTCGCGCTGCGCACGGCCGCTGGGGTGGCGATCGTCGTCGGGCCGGTGCTGTGGCTGATCTCCCCTGCGTATGCCGCGTCCGCCGCCCTCGGCGCCTACTCTGCGGGTGGGGCCACCTTCCAGCGCAGCTGGCGTCCACGCAAGGTGGTCGCGCTCGGCGCGGGCGCGGGTCTGGCGCTCAGCACCTTCGTGGGCTACCTGGCGGCGGGGCGACTCGTGACGTTCCTTCCGCTGCTGGCCGTATGGACCTTCGCCGCGGGAATGGCGTGGGCCGTCGGATCGACCGCTGGGATCGTCGCAGCGACGACCGTGGGCAGCATGCTCGTGACCGTCACCCTGCCCACGAGCGTCGGGCGAGCCCTGGAGCACGCCGGGGTCATCGCACTCGGAGGCGTGACACAGGCCGTGCTGATCTTGCTGTTCCCGATCCGCCGTTGGGGAGCGCATCGTGACGCGCTCGCCGACGCCCTGGCCGCCGTGGCGGACTACGCCCGCCGGCTGCGGCACGACCCGACCGCCCCGTTCGACCCGGAGCCGTTGTTGACGGCCCGGGACGCGGCCGCCGTGACGCCGTCACAGGCCCGCACCCGTCCCCCCGTCCTCCACGGCCCCCGCGGCCTCGCCGAGCGCATTCGGCCGGTCGTCGCCGCGCTCGCCGACCCCGACGTCGGCGCCCCGGCGGAAGGACCCGGGCGGGACCGCGCGCGGGAGTTGCTCAAAGCGGCCGCCGACGTCCTGGACGCGGCCGCCCGTTCGATCCGCCGCGGCACTCCCGCCGAAGTGCGGCCCGGGAGCACGGACGTCCTGCGCGTCGACGAGGAGCACGAGGTGCTGGAGGGCCCCGCCCGGCAAGCCGCCGAGCGGCTCGTGGAACTGCTCGGTGAGGCGTTGGAGATCGCCGGGAGCGGCTGCGTGAGCGGGAGGACGCCCACGCCCCCCGGCCTCGCCGGCGGCCAGTTCCTGGTGCGCCCGACAATGCTCCGGCTGGTCCCGGTCGTCGTCCGGGCGGTGCGCCGTGAGCTCCGCCGGGACTCGCCCGTGTTCCGGCACGCCGTCCGCCTGGCGGCGGTGGCCACGCTCGGCTATCTGATCGCCGCCCGGCTACCCCTGGGCCACGGCTACTGGGCGCCCATCGCCTCGGTGATGGTGATGCGGCCGGACTTCCACCGGACGTACGCGCGTGCGGTGGCCCGTCTCGCCGGGACCCTGGCGGGGGTCGCGCTCGCCACCGGGATGGTGCGGGCCCTGGGCCCGGACGCCCATGTGTCCGGCGCGCTGGCGGTGGTCTCGGCGGGCCTGTCGTACACGCTGAACCGTACTGGCTACGCCTACTCCCAGTGCTTCACCGCCGCATACGTCGTCTTCCTGCTCGGCATGGGCGGCCAGGCATGGGAGCAGACAGTCCCGGAGCGGGTGGTGCTCACCCTGCTCGGCGGGGCCCTGGCCATGCTGGCGTACGTGGTGTTCCCCGCATGGGAGACACCCCGACTGCCGGGCCGGCTCGCGGACTGGCTCGCCGCCAACGGCCGCTACGCGGCCGCGGTGCTCCGCAACTACGCCGAACCGACCCGGGAGCATCACGCCGACATGCGCAGGGCCCTGCTGGCGAGCAGGGAGGCACGGGCCGCCTGGCAGGAGGCATACGACCGGGCAAGGCGGGAACCGGTCCGCCCCAGGGGTCTGACGTCGCGCGAGGCGCAGGAGGCGCAGGAGGCACTCAAGCAATTCGGCCGGGCAGCGATGCTCATGGAAAGCCACGTCCCGCGGGCCGACAGCCCTTTCGTCCCCGAGGCGAAGCGATTCGCCGAGGCCCTGGAGACGGACACCGCAAAAGCAGCGGTCGACGTGCGCGAGCACAGGAATCCGGACTGGGGACGCGTGGAGAAGGCGCTCCACGCGTGGGAGGACGCCGCCGGCGATGGGAGCCCGGTCGTGCGGCGGGAAGCGGAACTGCAAAAACGGGCCTTGGAAGACCTCGCGACAGCCGTGAGCCGCACACCCCTGGAACGGGACGTCGGCTCTGCTCGCGAGGAGCAGCGGGTGCGGGCCGCCGTGGCGGCGGAAGGTGACGGATCAGGACCCGCGCACCGAGGTGGGTGACGGCGCCGGCGACGGGGAGCGCCGCGCCTCCTGGAGCGGGAAGTAGTCTCCCGGCCGCGTCGAGCGCCGCCACACGTACGCCGCTGTCGCCATCACGAGGATCAGACCCGCCAGGATGAGCAGTTCGATCCCCTCGACGTTCCACCGGAAGGACTTCTCCGCCTCGGCCGTCACGATGAGCACCTTGCGGATGCCGGCAATCAGGCCGACGACGAGGAACGGCTCCGCATCGAGGGTCTGGTTCCTGATGGTGAGGCGGACGGTGTGGAGCAGCTCGGCCACGATGAACAGCACAAGGCTGTTGTCCAGGGCGGAGAGAACGACCGTCTCCTCGCGGTACGGCCCCTGGACCGACCTGATGACGTCGTGGACGACCCCAACGCTCAGGAGCCCCGCGAGCAGTACGAGGAGCGCCGCGACGACGAGGTGGATGCCGTCCTCGATGAGCTGCAGGAGGCCCTGTACCCGGCCGCCCTCGATCTTCGGGAGAATGGGTCGCACAGGCAGCATGCTAGGGGTGCCCCGGCCCGCAGGCGCGGCATGCTGCCGAACGGGTGGACCAGCGGACCCTTCTCTGTGGTAGGAGGGGCCTGCCCTCCGAGATGGCCCGGATCCTCACTCACCGCCTGCCGGAGTATCTGCGCTCCCTCGTCTTGAAGCGACGCGGTGACACGTGGCCTCCTGTGCCAGAGAGGGCGCGGCACGCCCGGTCACGCCGCGCTTGAGGCGCGCACATCAACAACGGCCTATGAGTGGAGGAAATCCTTCATCCATTCTGCGACCGTGCTTTGGCACGACGGCCGGCGGTCGGTATTCACGGGCAATGCACGTCATGGTCGGCGCGGTACCGCCTCCCGTCGGCGGTGCTTGGGTCGTCGAGGATCCGGTCCCGGCCCGCCCGGACGGCTCCGTGGAGCGTGGCATCGGCGCCTCTAGGGTCTGTATGTGGTTGTGATCAAGCAGTGTGACTGAGCACCCGAGTCGACCAGTGAGTGCGTCACCTTGCCGCCCTCTCGGTTCTGCGCCGGTCGCGGTGTAGGGGCCTTCTGCTCTCTCGATAGCTCCCCGAGGTATCGGAAGTTTGTCGGCGATCTCCGCGATCTGTCGGCGGTATGTCGGGGGAGATTGCGACCTTGGGCGGGTTGGTGCTCCCCATGAGCACGCTGCCCCAGAGCGCAAGGAGCCTGTCATCGTGTCTACCGCACCCCAGAGCCGACCGTGGGACGTTCACCGTCCGCCGTCTGCCGAGGGCAGGACCTTCCTGATCACCGGGGGTAACGCCGGGATCGGCTACTTCGCCGCGGAGCAGCTCGCCGCCACCGGAGCCGTCGTCGTACTCGGCAGCCGGGACGCCGCGAAGGCCGACGCCGCCATGACCTCGATCCGCTCGCGCGTTCCCTGTGCGCATGTCCGGCACCTTCAGCTGGACCTCGCCGACCTGTCGTCCCTGAAGACCGCCGTGGACAGGCTGGACCTCGATCATCTCGACGCTGTGGTCCACAACGCAGGGGTCGCGCTCGACGAGCCGCCGCGTCGAGAGACCAAGGACGGCCACGAGCTGATGTTCGGCACCAACCACCTCGGCCACTTCGCGCTCACCCAGTGGCTGGCCCCCCTGCTGTCCGCGGCGCCGGCGGGCCGCATCGTGACGGTGGGAAGCTTCGCGGCACGGTCCGAGCGACTGGACCTCGACGACCTGCAGTCGACGCGGGACTACCGGCCCAAGCGCACCTACGGCCGAACGAAGCTGGCTCAGATGAGCTTCGGCTTCGAACTCGATCGCCGCCTGCGTGCCGTCGGCAGCACGGTGCTCAGTGTGGTGGCCCATCCCGGCGGCGCGCTGGACTCCCTCACCCCGTCCCGCCCGCCGGTACACGTGACAACCCCCGGTGAGCGGCTGCGAGCCCTGCCCGCCGGGCTCTTGGTGCAGGGCAAGGACGCCGGAGCATGGCCCGTCGTCCGTGCCGTCCTCGACTCGGAGATACAGGGAGGGCAGCTGTGGGGGCCGAGGGCCTTCGGCCTGCGTGGCAGACCACGGCGCGAGCCCGTCCCTCCTCACATGGCCGACCCGGCCGTCGCCGCTCGCCTTTGGGCCGCCAGCAGTGAGCTGGCCGGCACCGATCCGAACCTCGGCTTTCGGTAGTCCGGAGCCGCACCCAGTACAACCATCCGACGGCCAGCTGCCATGCTTCAGCCCGGCGTGGCGGGTCGCTCAGTCACAACCAGGCGCCTGCAGGTAGTCGTCGACCCAGATCATCGAGGCGCGGGGGTGGAGGCCGGCGAGGTAGCTCTCGTTGGCGTAGCCAATCCGCAGACGGTATAGCTGCAGACGAAGGACCTGCTGCCCACCGAGGTCGATTCAGGCCGCCTCCCACAGACCGGCGTCCAGGAGGCGGGCCGCCTTGGCGATGCTGCCCGGCATCAGATGCCGGTAAGTGCGATACGTCTCCTCGATGGACTTGTGTCCCATCCATTCCGCCACATCGGTGATCGGTATCCCGTTCCCGAGCGCGTTCGAGGCGAAGTAGTGCCGGAAGCTGTACATGCCGACACCGTCCTCCGCAGGCAGGTTCTTGAAGAATCTCTGCACACGCCGACGTTCCATCGGCTCCGTGTAGTGGCCGCTCGGACCACGGAGCAAGCAGCCGTCACGCGTGGTGCCGTGCTTATCCTCGTAGTGCTCCATGGCCTCCCGCACCGAGCGTGGCAGAGGCACCTCTCGGAACTCCCCCGCCTTGCGGTGCTTCAGCTTCGCCGGCCTGTGCGTGTTGGAGTGGATCTGCTCGTGCACCCTGTAGACATCGTCCGCCACGACGTTGTTGACGTTCACTGCCCGGGCTTCCCCGTTACGCAAGCCGCAGCCCACCATCATGACGATCTCGAGCGCGAGATCTTCGTCGGCGACGATCAGCGCCTTCTTCACGTAGGCGAGGGACGGGATGACCACCTTCTCGCGGACATACTCAGGTTCCTGGACGCCCTTCACAGGGTCGTCCGCCATGGTTCCTGGACTCCCTTCCCGGTCGCTTCGTGGTCGACCACCCAGAACGATAGAAAGGGAACATGGGAGGAATTTCAGGTCGCAACGGGCGAGATATGCCTGATGCGTCCAGGACGACTCATAGGCCCGGTCGGCCTCGTCGGGCGGGAGAGCCGCGGCGGCGGGGCTCGCTGCTGAGCGTGTACAGCCTCGCGGGCCAGGTCTTCCTGCTCCAGCTGGCGGTTGTGATGCTGCTCGTCACCGCCGCCCTGGTGGTGCTCGTGGTGCAGGCACAACGCGACGTGATGGCGGACGCCCGCCACCGGACGCTCACCACGGCGCAGACGTTCGCGAACTCCCCGGGGATCGTGGCGGCACTGAACAGCGCGAACCCGACCGCGGTGCTGCAGCCGGACGCCGAGGCGGCCCGGAAGGCCGGAGGCGTCGACGCCATCATCGTGTATGGGCTGAACGGGATCACCCTCACTCACAGCGACCCGCGTCAGATCGGGAAACGCGTCATCGGGCCCTACGCGGCGGCGGCGGCCGGCAAACCGTTCACGAGTACGTTCAAGGGCTCGCTGGGGCTTTCCGTGGTCTCGGCCGTGCCCGTCAGGGGTCCCGACGGCTCCGTCATCGCCGTTGTCTCCGTGCCCGTCACGGTCGAGCGGGTGCAGCACAGGGTGGACCGGCAGCTGCCGGTCCTCCTCGGCGGCGCCGCCGTGGCCCTGACCGTCGCCGCAGGCGGGTCGGGCCTGGTGAGCCGGCGGTTGCGGCGACAGACGCACGGCCTGGGGCCGACCGAGATGACCCGGATGTACGAGCACCACGACGCGGTGCTGCACGCAGTGCGGGAAGGGGTGCTGATCGTAGGCGGTGACGGCCGGCTGCTGCTGGCCAACGACGAGGCACGACGGCTTCTGGACCTGCCGGCGGACGCGGAGCGGCGGCACACCACCGATCTGGGGCTGGACGAGGACCTCGCCGGGCTGCTGGTCTCCGACCGGCCCGCCACCGACGAGGTGTATCCGGCGGCCGACCGGCTGCTCGCCGTCAGCAAGCGGCTCACCGCGCCCCACGGACCGGTCGGCAGCGTGGTCACGCTCCGGGACACCACCGAGCTGCGGGCCCTCTCCGGCCGGGCGGAGGTGGCGCGCGAACGGTTGCAGTCGCTCTACGACGCCGGGCTGCGGATCGGCACCACGCTCGATGTCAAGCGCACGGCCGAGGAGCTGGCCGAGGCGACGGTGACCCGATTCGCCGACATCGTCACCGTCGATCTGCTGGACCCGGTCCTGCGCGGCGAGGAGATCTTCGAGGCGCCCACCGGTATCACCGAGCTGCGCCGCAGCGCCGTTGCCGGTCTTGACGCGGGCCATCCCCTCCACCCCGTCCGCGAGCTGATCCGGCTCGTCCCGGCCCACCCCGTCTCCACCGCGATGGCCGAGGGACGCCCGGTCCTGGTCAGGGACCTGAGCGCCGGCGACGCCTGGCGGGCCGAGCAGCCCGAATCTACCCGGCGGCTCCTCGATCACGGCATCCACTCCATGCTCGCGATGCCCCTGCGCGCCCGCGGTGTGGTGCTGGGTGTGGTGGACTTCTGGCGCGCGCAGGGTTCCCCGTCGTTCGAGGACGAAGACGTGTCCTTTGCCGAGGAGCTGGCCGCCCGGGCGGCGGTGTGCATCGACAACGCCCGCCGCTACACCCGCGAACACGCCATGGCCGTCACCCTGCAGCACAGCCTGCTACCCCGCGCGCTGCCCGGGCAGTCCGCCCTCGACGTGGCCTACCGCTACCTCCCCGCACAGGCCGGGGTGGGCGGGGACTGGTTCGATGTCATCCCGCTGTCCGGTACCCGGGTGGCGCTGGTCGTGGGCGATGTCGTCGGCCACGGTCTGCACGCCGCGGCGACGATGGGCCGACTTCGCACCGCCGTGCACAACTTCGCCGGCCTGGACATGCCCGTGGAGGAGCTGCTGGGCCGGCTGGACGAGCTGGTGGCGCAGATCGACGCCGAGGAGGTCACCGCAGCGGAGGACCGGCAGGTGGTGATCACCGGGGCGACCTGCCAGTACGCCGTCTACGACCCCACCTCTGGGCGACTGACCATCGCCACCGCAGGCCACCCGGGACTGGCGGTGGTCCGGCCCGACGGTACCGTCGACTTCCCTCAGCTGCCCGTCTCCCCGCCACTGGGTCTCGGAGCCGGCCTACCTGTCGAGACCGCCGAACTCACCGTGCCCGAGGATTCCCGACTGGTGCTCTACACCGACGGGCTGATCGAGGACCGCACCCGGGACCTGGACGCCGGCCTGGAGGCCCTGCGCGACGCTCTGACGGGGCTCTGGCGCACGCCGGAGGCCACCTGCGCGGCGGTGATGGAGGCCATGCGGTCCGACCGGCCCCAGGATGACATCGTGCTCCTCGTGGCCCGCACGCGCCGGCTCGGACCGGATCGGGTCGCCGAGTGGGAGGTGCCCCGTGACCCGGCGGCGGTGGCCTCCGTGCGCACCGCCTGCGCCCGCCGGCTGGCGGAGTGGGGGCTGGAGCAGGTCGGTTTCACCGCCGAACTCATCCTCAGCGAGCTGATCACCAACGCCATCCGTTACGGAGCCGAGCCCATCGCCGTGCGACTGCTCCGCACGGAGCCGGTCGGCAGCACCGCTGCGGGCACCCTGATCTTCGAGGTCGCCGACGGCAGCAGCACCTTGCCGCGGTTGCGCCGGGCGAAGGTCACCGACGAAGGCGGCCGCGGACTCTTCCTGGTCGCCCGCTTCTCCGAACGCTGGGGGACCCGTTACACGACCACCGGCAAGGTCATCTGGGCCGAACGGTCCCTGCACCACGACGCCACACCGGAGGAGGAGGGACTCGGCGAGCTTGCGCTGGACCGATGGGACGACACCGCGTTGTGAGGTGGGCCGGTACGTCCCGTCCCTCCACCGTCGCGCCCACGTCGCGTGCCGGCGTGGGCGCAGCGGGGGGCCGGGGCGTAGAGAAGCCGAGTGCCCCCGGAGAAGACGGTGAACGCGGGCTTGCCGGGCGGCATTCCGCCATCGGGGCGGCCGGGTACGCTGGCCTCGATGACCACTTCGTCGGCGCCGTGGAACTGGGGAAGCCGGGAGGCACAGCCGGACGCCCGCCTCTCCGGATCCAGTGGCGCTGCCCACAGCCGGTCGGGGTGACCGCCTCATCCCCCACGTCCGGGAGCAGCCGTGACTACACCGTGTGCCCGAGCAGCGGCGGTCTTCGGCTGCTTCGCTCTCGTGGCGCTGGGACTGAGCTCTTGCGAGAACACACAGATCGCCAAGCCGTCGGTGGCCACGTCCGCAGAGAGCATGGGCGGCATGCGCGCACTGACCGCCGCGGCCAAGAAGGAGGGCACGCTCAGCGCGATCGCGCTGCCTCGTGACTGGGCCAACTACGACGGCCTGATCAACGGCTTCGAGAAGAAGTACGGGATCAAGGTCACGGTCGAGAATCCGCTGGGCCACAGCGAGGACGAGATCGACGCCCTGCGGAAGAGGGGGAACCGGCCGACAGCGCCCGACGTGATCGACGTGGGCGATACGTTCGCACGGAAAGCAGCGGCGCAGAATCTGCTCGCACCGTACAAGGTAGCCGCTTACGATTCGATTCCCGGTAACCAGAAGGACTCGAAGGCCCGCTGGTCCAACAACTACGGGGGCTACATCTCCATCGGCTGCGACGCCAACCGGGTCGAACCCTGCACGGAGACCTTCGCCGATCTGCTGAAGCCCGGTTACAAAGTCGCACTCGAAGGCGACCCGCCCCGTTCGGCCACTGCCTTCGCCAGTGTCTACGCGGCCGCGCTGGCGAACAACGGGTCGTTCGACGACGTCCAGCCCGGTCTCGACTTCTTCTCCGAACTCAAGGCTCGCGGCAACTTCAACCCTGTCAGTTCCAACTCGGCGACGGTCGCGAGCGGCCGGACCCCCATCAGCATCAACTGGGACTACATCAACCTCCAATACGCCGACCAGCTCCGGGACAAGGGCGTGAACTGGCAGGTCGCGATCCCCTTTGACGGCAGCTTCGCCCAGTATTTTGCGCTGGCGATCAACAAGAACGCCCCGCACCCGGCGGCTGCCCGTCTGTGGCATGAGTACCTCTTCAGCCCAGAGGGCCAGAACCTCCGGCTGCGCGCCTATGCCCGCCCGGTACTCATGGACGCGATGAGGCGGAACGGCACCCTCGACAGGGCCGCCGCTGAACGACTGCCGACGGTTGAGGGAACGCCGCAGTTCCCGACGGACGCACAACTGGAGAAGGCGAAGGCAACGGTCACCCAGGGTTGGGCGAAGGCCCTTTACGGCTAGGGCCTGTCTCCTTGGCGACGGCGACTTCGTCGGTTCTCGCCAGGGATGGCCGTGGCATGCCTTGGGATAGTTGATGCGGCGCCCCAACGGTGTTCACGTGGGCTGACGAATGTAGCGTCGCGACCGTGGAACAGCTGACTGGCTTCACTACCAGGCGCCGGCAGACCCGGCGGCAAAGGGCGACATGCCGGCTACTCAGCCCATCGGCTACTGGAGCGGCTTGGCACACACGGCCGTGACCCGGCATCTGCGTGACGCGATGGCCAAGATCGACGTCACGCAGCCGCAGTACCGGGTGCTGACCGCGTGAACGGCGGAACGACAGCGCCCACCCGCGAGGAGAAACTCCCGATTCGTCTGCTCCCTGCCTGCTCCTGCAGGTCAAGGGCGGTCTCCGAAGGCTACATCGTTTCGCACGTCCGGTCAGCTGTCGCCTGGTCAGCGCCATGCGACGGAACGGTCCCTCTTCTCACTAACTAATGACGGGCCACTGCTCGTCTGGAGGCCAGGGCCCCGCCGGCCGCCCGCGGCAACGCCCGCCGCCATCGGTCTGCCGACATCCGGTCACTCCGAAACGCCGGGCCGCCTTCCGGTGACAGGCCCCCGCCTCGATCAGGTCAGCGGCAGCGGCAGCACCTGACCCAGGCCTTTGCCCAGCAGGCGCCTTCCGTTGGTCCCGCCCAGAGCAGGGCCCGGTTTGTGTTGTGACCGTCGTGTCCGCACGCCGCATTTCGTTGAGCTTCACGGATACCCGTCGAGCTGCCACCTGTCCCAGACCAGGGGCCGGCGGCGGCGCGGGCGACCCCGTGCCGCGAACCGAAAGCGATGCCAGGCGGCAGGCCGCGGGCAGCAGGATGGCCTTGATCACCCGCTGGGAACTACCGGCTTGGAACCCCGTGCCCTGCGCAGCCGTGCGGACAAGTCATCCAGCACCTCTGCCTCGCCGTCGACCAAGTAGAAATGCCCGCCGGGAAACACCTTGATGCTCGATTCACCGGTCGACGCATGCGACCACGCGTACGCCTCCGCGACAGTGACGTCCGGGTCGCTGTCTCCCACATAGATCGAGAGGGGGCTCTTGATGGTCCGGCCGGACCGAGGAGAGTGGTTCCTGATCACGCGCAGGTCCGCGCGGAGTGCCGGAAGCAGCAGCGGGCGAAGGTCCTCGTTGTCGTACGCCGCCGAGTTGGCGCTCCCCAGAGACTTGGCGAAGTCGATGACCGAATCATCGTCGTCATCAGGCAGATCGCGACCTCCCGTGCCGGGGCCACTGCGGCCGGACACGACGACCATGGTCGGGCTCCGGCCATGCTTTTCCTCCAGCAGCAAAGCAACTTCGAAGGCAAGGGCCGCACCCATACTGTGCCCGAACAGGACCATGCCGCTGTCGAGCAGCGGGGCAAGTTCCGCGGAGATCTCGCCGGCCATCTCGTCCATGTCCTCGACGAACGGTTCCGTGATCCGGTCCTCCCTGCCCGGATAGCGGATCGCCAACAGGTCGACATCGGCGGGCAGCCGACGGCGCCAGCCGCTGAAGGCGCTGGCGGAACCTCCGGCGTGGGGGAAGCAGACCAGACGCTGCTCGGGTTCGGCGACCGCGCCGAACCGCCGCAGCCACAGCGCGGTGTCAGATGCATCCACAGACATTTGGGTGTGCTCCAGTAATGAGTGCATGGTTTCAGACCTCGATATCCACGCACAAAAAACGACCATTCATGGCGTGCTCAAAATAAACTTGCGTCCCTCATCGTTTCACGATTTCGACCGACTCCTCGCTCTTCAGCTCATCACTTTCCGGCTGTGTCGAGATGACACGTCGACGCTGCTCGGGACGGGTGGTCAGGTAAAATGAGCCAATGATAAGAATGCCGACGCTCAAGTAGACAAGATACCGGTAGGGCAGCACGTCAATCAGCATGACGCCGACGAAGATTCCGACGCCTTGCATTCCGGTCATGATGAAGCTCGCTGCACCCGTTACCCGGCCGAGCAGCTCGTTCGCGGTGTACAGCTGGAATGCAGTCATGGAACTGACCACGACCGGCGCCAGACAGAACCCGACGATCGCAACCGCTGCGATGACCACCGCGCTGGTCGGGACCGCGACGAAGCCGGCGGCGACCGCGCACAACCCCAAGCCAACTGCCGCCGTCCGCCCAGGTCCGGCACGTTTGATGAACACCGGCGCGAGCAAGCCTCCGATCAGCCCGGTCAGGCTCATGACGGTGACCAAAGTGCCCACCCAGGTCGCGGGGCGGCCCAGCCCGACGGTCACCACAGCGATGCCGAGCGTCTCATAGAAGCCCATCGCGAAGAAGGCGAGCGCAAGGGCAAAGGACAGCTGACGCAGCAACGCCGTGGTCAGCAGATACCGGAATCCGACTACGACCTGCTGGGTCCAGCTCTCCCGGTGCGCCCCCTGGACAGGCTTCGGGTCATCGATCCGAACCAGCGACCAGCACAACACCGACACACCAAAGGTGGCCGCATCGACAACGACCAGGGTGTGCCCGCCCCAGGCCGCCAGGACACCCAGCCCGATACCGGGGGTGATCAGCCGAGCGGCCTGATTCAGCGCCTGGCTGAGCCCGATGGCCGTACTCACGAGTTCCGTGGGCATGAGCTGTTCTCGCAGGGCGGCGAAGGCCCCGGAAGTGATCGCGGAGCTGGCCCCGTAGAGGAACATCATCAGGTAGATCAGCCAGACCTGGTCCGGGCCGTCCACGGTGACGAGAGACAGGACCAACAGCGCTGTGGCCACCTCGGTGAACATCAGCAGCCGTCTGCGCCGGAACCGGTCGACCAGCACTCCGGTGACGGGCGAGAGCATCGTCCCGAGAGTCAGGCACAGAATGACGGTGCCCGCCTGCGCAGTTGACCCGGTCAGTTCCTTGACCCAGATGGAAGCGGCGAGCCAGAAGGCATTGTCGCCGATCATGGTGACCGTATTGCCCAGAATGCAGATACGTAGGTTACGGATGCGGAAGAGTTCGCGCATGAAGTGTCATTCCTCCGAGTGGGCCGGCACTGGCCCTTCTGGGGTTCCGGTGCGCTGGATCACGCGATCGACCGCATCGGGCTCTGCGGCCTGATCGACAGGACGTCGATACTCCGCGACAGGATCACCTGCTGAAACCGCAGGCGGTGGCTCGGGACG
Organism: Streptomyces sp. NPDC052036; assembly: GCF_040680495.1. NCBI lineage: Bacteria > Bacillati > Actinomycetota > Actinomycetes > Kitasatosporales > Streptomycetaceae > Streptomyces > Streptomyces sp. NPDC052036. The sequence goes on from NZ_JBFAWW010000023.1 coordinate 117,773, forward strand.
GCGAGCCCGGACTGCTCGCTCAGCAAGTTGTTCGTCAACTTCATCGCGCCCTGCGCATATGACCGACCATCGCTGTCGACCAGCGACAACGGCCCCAGGATTCCGAACTCCATACCTCTGCTCCCCGCGTGGACAGTGCATGTGTACTGAGACGTGCCGGCTGTTCAGTTTGGGCGGCGGGGCAAGCCCCGCCGCCCAAACCAGGCATGTGGAATCCCAGGTAAGGACTCCTGCCTGACCACTGTCTCCGCTCAGTCAGGCTTCGCCCCTCAGTGAAGCCGCGACGAGCGGAACCATGTGCGACAGCGAATCAGGGCTCATCATCGCTTCGTGCTCGTACGGCACGGCATGCTTCACGACTCCACCGTCGGTGTGCGGGAGCCACTTGTCCGCCGCCGTGGTATCACCGGTCCGAGCCGGGTCCGCGGCGATGTACAGCATCCGCGAGGAACAACGGCGGGGCTTGAAGTCACCCAGGATCCGTTCGTTGTTCTGTGCGGTGTCGACCAGCGCGTTGATCCGCGCTTCGTCTCCGTCGCGCCAATCAGCATGGGCGTGTCGCAGGAACTCGATCACATCCGCCCGACTGAGCCGGCCGGCCGAGGCCTCCCCGCCGATCTCGGCACCGACCACATCACCAGCCTTGTACCCGAGGCTCTGCAACAGCATCTCGAGCGTCTCGTGTTCGACGATCGACCCATCAGGTGCGACCGCATACTCAGCACCCGCGTCGAGCAGCACAAGCAACGACACCTGCTCGCCCTGCTCCTCGAGTTGCGCCGCCATCTCGTGCGCGACGTTCCCTCCGAACGACCACCCGAGCAGGCGGTAGGGCCCGGACGGCTGCACCGTTCGTATCTGCGCCACATACTCGGCGGCCATCTCTGCCACACTCCCGGGCTGCCGCTCCGGCTGCAGCAAGCCTCGGGCCTGGAGACCGTAGACCGGATAGTCCGGCCCAAGCCGGTCCGCCAAGCCCCTGTACGTCCAGGCGAGGGAGCCCAACGGGTGCACGCAGAAGAGCGGCGCAGAGCTGCCAGTGGTCCGCAGTGGCAGCAGCACTCCGTAGGAGTCCTCGGGATGGTCCACGCCGAGCCGCTCCACCAGTCCGGCCACCGTCGGAGCATCGAACAGAGCACGGATACCCAACTCGGCGCCCATGGCCGTTCGGATGCGGCTGATGAGGCGTGTTGCCAGCAGGGAGTGGCCGCCGAGTTCGAAGAAGTTGTCGTCGATGGTGACCTGCTCGACGCCGAGAGCTTCTGCGAACAGCTCACACAGCTGCTTCTCCTGCGGGGTGCGCGGGGCACGTCCGGTCGTGCCGGCCGTGAACTCGGGCGCGGGCAGGGCCCGACGGTTGAGTTTCCCGTTCGGCGTCAGCGGCAGCGCGTCCAGCACCATGACCGCCGAGGGAACCATGTAGCCCGGGACCGTCTTGGCCACATGTGCCCGCAGGGCTTGCGGGTCGAGCACTGTATCGGCTGCCGGGACGGCGTACCCGACCAGCCGCTTGTCGCCGGGGCGGTCCTCGCGCACGATGACCGCGGCCTGGGCGATGTCGGGGTGGGCGGCCAGGACGGACTCGATCTCACCGAGTTCGATGCGGAAGCCCCGTAGCTTGACCTGGTCGTCGATACGTCCGAGGTACTCCAGCTTCCCAGCCGTGCTCCACCGCACGAGGTCTCCGGTGCGGTACATGCGTGAGCCGGGAGTGCCGAAGGGGTCGGCGACGAAGCGCTCCGCCGTCAGACCCGGACGGTTGAGGTATCCACGCGCCAGGCCATCGCCGGCGATGTACAACTCCCCCGCGACACCCGTCGGCACCGGGCTCAGACCCGCGTCCAGGACGTACACCTGAGTGTTGGCGATCGGACGGCCGATCGAGGACACGCCGGCGGCGGCCTCCTCACCGACCTCGTCGACCGTGGACCAGATCGTCGTCTCGGTCGGACCGTACAGATTCGTCACCGACACCGTCCGGGCCACCAACGTGCGTGCCAGCTCGCCCGGCAGCGCCTCACCACCGACCAGCGCCCGCACCCCGGCCAGCCCATCCCCAGCATCGGCCACCACCGCATGCCACAGACTCGGCGTCGCCTGCATCACGCCCACCCCGGCCGAAGAGATCAAAGACCGCAGGGCAAGAGGGTCGCGAACGTCCTGCGGAGAAGCCAGCACCACAGCAGCACCGTTCAACAACGGCAGATACAACTCCAGACCCGCGATATCGAACGCGACCGTGGTCACCGCCAGCAACCGGTCACCCGCACCCAGACCGAACCGCTCCTGCATCGACGACAGGAAATTCACCAACGCCCGATGCTCGACCACCACACCCTTCGGCCGCCCCGTCGAACCCGACGTATAAATCACATACGCCGGCACATCCGAGGTCACAGGCGCCAGCCGCTCGGCATCGCAGAGGTCAGCACCGGAGTACTCAGCGACGGACGGAGCGTTCACGGGGATCCGGGGGATGCCCTGGGGCAGAACGCCTTCCGCCTCAAGGCCGGTGATCATGCACATCGGGTGAGCGTCGTCGAGGATGTAGGCGATGCGGTCGGCCGGGTAGTCCGGGTCGATGGGCACATACGCCGCACCCGTCTTCACCACCGCCAACAGCGCCACCACCAGATCGGCGGA
>NZ_JBFAWW010000024.1:0-119486 GCF_040680495.1 Streptomyces sp. NPDC052036
GCGCCCGGGCAGGTCCGCCCGGCGGTTTTTTCTTTTGCGGCGCTGTGCGGGGGGGCGGGGGGGCCGGGCCCCCCCGTCCTGGCGTCGGGGGGGGGGGGGGGGGGCCCCCCCGCCCCCCCCCACCCCGGCCCTCGCTCATGTGAGGCAGGCCCCGGCCACGCCCCCGGTCGCCCTTCATGCGGTTGTCATGCGCGTGCCGCGCATCGTTCAGCGGTCGGGTCGCCCCGCCGGTGAGCCTCCCTCTGTCCGCGAGGCCACCGACGCAAGGGAGTTCGCCCATGACCGGACCAGCGCTGCCCGATCGCCGACGCCTTCTCGCGGCGGGCGCCGCGGTACTCGGTGCCGGCGCCACCGCTCAGTTATGGCGGCCGCGGTCCGCGCGCGCCGCCGAACCCCCGTTGCCCGACGGCGTGTTCAGCCGCGGGGTCGCCTCCGGGGACCCGCTGCCCGACGGCATCGTGCTGTGGACCCGGCTCGCCCCCGACCCGCTGAACGGCGGCGGCATGCCCGCGCGGGCGGTCCTGGTGGAGTGGGAGATCGCCGAGGACGAGCGGTGCCGCACCGCCGTACGGCGCGGCACCGCCCAGGCGCTGCCGGCGCGCGGACACACCGTCCACGTCGACGTCCGCGGACTGGGTGCCGGCCGCACGTACTGGTATCGCTTCCGGGCCGGCGGCCAGGTCTCACCCACCGGGCGCACCCGGACGGCTCCCCCGCGGACCGCTCCGGCGGACACCTGCGCATCGCGCTCGCCTCCTGCCAGAACTGGCAGAACGGCTACTTCACGCCGTACGCCGACATGCTCGACCAGGACCCGGACATCGTCCTGTTCGTCGGCGACTACATCTACGAGTCCCGGCCCTCCGCCACGGCGGTGCGCCGCCATGAGGGCAGCGACGAACCGTACAGCCTGGTCCAGTACCGCAACCGCCACGCGCAGTACCGCACCGACCCGCACCTCGCCGCGATGCACGCCGCCGCCCCCTGGGTGGTGACCTTCGACGACCATGAGGTGGACAACGACTACGCGGGCGAGGTCCCGCAGGACCCCGACAAACAGTCCCACGACGCCTTCACGGCCCGGCTGGCCGCCGCCTGCCAGGCGTACTACGAGCACATGCCGCTGCGGACGAGCGCGATCCCCACGGGTGCGCACATCCAGGTGTACCGGCGCCTGGAGTTCGGCCGCCTGGCCCGGCTCAACGTCCTGGACACCCGGCAGTTCCGCAGCAACCAGGCGACCGGCCAGGAGGGGTGCCCAGGACCCCTCGATGACCATGCTCGGCGCCCGGCAGAGGAAGTGGCTGCTGGACGGACTGCACCGCTCGCCGGCCCACTGGAACCTGGTCGCCTCGCTGATCATGATGGCCGAGACCGACCTGCAGGCCGGCCCGGGCGAGCTGTGGTTCTACGACGCCTGGGACGGCTACCAGACCGAACGCAACGCCCTGCTGAGGGAGTTCGCGAGGGTCCGCAACCCGGTGGTGCTCTCCGGCGACCGCCATCTGACGATGATCAGCGAACTCAGGCGGAACTTCGCCGACCCCGGCTCCGCCGTGGTGGGCGCCGAGTTCGTCGGCACCTCGATCTCCAGCGGCGGTGACCAGGACCTGGACGCCTTCCACCGCGAGTGGGATCCCCGGATCGCGGACAACCCGCACTGGAAGCTGATCGACGCCCACCGCGGCTACCACCTCTTCGACATCCGCCCCGACGGCATCGACACGAGGGTGCGGGTCCCGGAGACCGTGCTGCGACCGGAGGCCGCCTCCAGCACCTTCGCCCGGCTGCGGGTCGAGTCGGGTGTGCCCGGCGTGCGGCTGCTGTGAGCCGCGGCACATGAAGCCGTACGACAGGAGCCCGGGACGCGTCCGTGTCCCGGGCTTCTCTCACCTTCGTCTCAGGGAAACCTCTTACCCTTTCCTCGACCCCTGTCCGCCGACAGGGCGGTCCGCCCCGCGCGCGGTCACCGAACGCTGCGGCGCGCATGCCCTCGGTGAGCAGTCCCTGTTCCCGCCCGTCGTGACCGGAATGCAACACGGGGAAAGCGCGGCGATATCGCGCGAGAAACGTGTGGAGTCACTCACAGCAAATCCGGACAATTCGACCTGACCTCTCGGTAATGACGGAGGGTGAAAGGTAAATAACAGGTTGCGCGCACATATGCATCAGGCGGCGCTCACCTTGCACTTCGCTTACCGAAAGTGGGACCATTCGAAGGTTCCCTGAAGCCCCGAGGTAGGTCACCTGTGTCTGAGCGCATAGCCAAGCCCCGTACCACCGCAGTGATCCTGGCTGGTGGCACCGGTCAGCGCGTGGGTCTGTCGATTCCGAAGCAGCTGCTGAAGATCGCCGGCAAGGCGGTGATCGAGCACACGCTGACCACCTTCGAGAGCGCCGACTCCATCGACGACATCATCGTGCTGATGGCTCCGGGCTATGTGGCGGACGTCGAGAAGATCGTCGCCAAGGCGGGCTTCACCAAGGTGACGCACATCATCGAGGGCGGCTCGACCCGCAACGAGACCACCGAGCGCGCCATCACCCTGCTCGGCGAGGGCCTGGCCGAGGGCGAGGACCGCAACGTCCTGTTCCACGACGCCGTACGCCCCCTGCTGTCGCAGCGGGTCATCGACGACTGCGTCGCGGCCCTGGACCGCTACCAGGCTGTGGACGTCGCCATCCCCTCCGCGGACACCATCATCGTCACCCGCACACACGGCGAGGACGGCGAGTTCATCACCGAGATCCCGGACCGCTCCCGGCTGCGTCGCGGCCAGACCCCGCAGGCGTTCAAGCTGTCCACGATCCGCCGCGCCTACGAGGTCGCCGCCGGCGACCCCAACTTCCAGGCCACCGACGACTGCAGCGTCGTACTCAAGTACCTGCCGGACGTGCCGATCCACGTCGTGGCGGGTGACGAGTACAACATGAAGGTCACTCAGCCCGTCGACGTCTTCATCGCCGACAAGCTGTTCCAACTCGCCTCCACCACCGCGCCGGAGCAGAACGGCGAGGAGGTCTACCGGGAGCTCCTCACCGGCAAGACCGTCGTCGTCTTCGGCGGCTCGTACGGCATCGGTCAGGACATCGCCGAGCTGGCCCGCTCCTACGGCGCCACGGTGTACGCGCTGGGCCGATCCACCACCGGCACCCATGTCGAGAACCCGGAGGAGGTCGACGACGCGCTGTCCAAGGCGTACGCCGAGACCGGGCGCATCGACTACGTCGTCAACACCGCCGGCGTGCTGCGCATCGGCAAGCTCGCGGAGACCGACAACGCCACCATCGAGGAAGCGCTGAAGGTCAACTACCTGGCCCCGGTGCAGATCGCCCGCTCCTCCTACAAGTACCTCGCCGAGAGCGGTGGCCAGCTGCTGCTCTACACCTCCAGCAGCTACACGCGTGGCCGCGCCGAGTACAGCCTGTACTCCTCGACCAAGGCCGCCATGGTGAACCTCACCCAGGCCCTGTCCGACGAGTGGGCCGCCGACGGCATCCGCGTCAACTGCATCAACCCGGAGCGCACCGCCACCCCGATGCGCACCAAGGCCTTCGGCCAGGAGCCCTCGGGCTCGCTGCTGTCCTCCGAGGCCGTGGCGCGCGCCTCGCTCGACGTCCTGGTCTCCGAACTCACCGGCCATGTCATCGACGTGCGCCAGCAGGACCCGACGGCCGGTGCGGGCAGGGCTACCGGCTTCGACGCGGCCCTGGCCGCCGTCCTGGACCGTCAGGACGGCGTGGCGTAATCAGCGGTTCACCGGTGTTCCGGAACTCAGGCCTCTGTGATGGCGCGGCGAACGCGCGGGCACAGGGGCCTGAGCCGTAGAACTCCGGACCGGAAACACCGGAGACATTCCGTTCGGGATTTCTTCCGGTGGCCTTTTCCGGGACCTTCCCCGAGCCTCATTCCGAGTCTCTTTCCGAACCGCTTTCCCCAGTCCTTTCCATCTCTTTCCCGCTGCTTTTCGAAGCGGTTCATCCGTACCTCCACCGGCACTCCCCTCCAAGAGCAGGTTCCTCCGTGATTTCCACCGCTATACGCGTTGCCCGGGTGGGCAGTGCGGCCGAGCTGGCCGCGGCGGCCCTCATGATGCTGGGCTACCCCGCGCTCATGCTGGCCGCGCTCCTCCCGAGCGTCGGTGCCTTCGCGGCCGCGGCCGCAGTGACGTACCTGGCGGACCACTATCTGCACCGGCGCGGCAGTTATCTGATCAGTCGCCTCAGCAAGGTGCGGGCCGGTCTGTCCATCCGGTTCCTGATCCGGCAGCTGCTGCTGGTCCTGCTCCTGGCCCGGGCCCCCCTCGCGGACCTGGTCTTCTATGTGGCGATCGGGTGCTTCATCGCCTTCTACGCCTTCCAGGCCCCGCACGGCGCCCTGGTGACGCTGATCCGCAACCGCCGCCGGATGCCGGTCGCCACCCGCAACGTGGACCTCGGCTCGCGGATCCGCATCCCGGACGCCCCGCCGCGGGGGCTGCTCGACCGCGCCGCGGAGAAGATGCTCCACCTCGACCTGGTGGCGGTCGCCGGTCTGCTCGTCACGGCGGCCACGGGCACATCCGTCTACGGCTTCGTGGGCGCCGCGGTCACCCTGGCGCTGGCCTTCCTCTACGTCGCCGCGCTCGTCCCCTATGTACGCGGCAAGAAGACCCCGCCCAAAGCGGAGCGGGTGCTCGCGGCCGTCGACAGCTGGCTGCGCGAGTACCGCCCGGAGACGGTGCTGTACTTCTCGGGGTCCAAGGACTCCGCGTACCAGGTCAACATGTGGCTGCAGACGATGGAGCAGCTGGAGACCCGCCCGCTGATCCTCCTGCGCGAGCGCGTCATCCTGCAGAACCTCGCGCCCACCACGGTCCCCGTCATCTGCGTGCCCGGAGGAGTGAACCTGATGAACATGGACCTGTCCTCCGTGCAGGTCGCGCTGTACGCGGCGAACGTCGGCAAGAACATCCACATGCTGCGCGTGCCGACGATGAAGCACGTCTTCATCGGCCACGGCGACAGCGACAAGCTCGCCAGCGTCAACCCGTTCAGCAAGGTGTACGACGAGGTGTGGACCGCCGGCCGCGCGGGCCGCGACCGCTACGCCATCGCCGACGTCGGGGTCCGCGACGACGACATCGTCGAGGTCGGCCGTCCGCAGCTCGCGCCCATCCAGCCCGCGGGGGGCGTGCCCGAGGACCGCATCCCGACGATCCTCTACGCCCCCACCTGGGAGGGCTGGGACGACAACCCGGGCAACACCTCGATCCTGCTGGCCGGCGAGAACATCGTGCGCACCCTGATCCAGGCCGACCCGCCGGTCCGCGTCCTGTACAAGCCGCACCCGTTCACCGGCACCCGCAGCGCCAAGGCGGCCGCAGCCCACCGGCGGATCACCGCCCTGGTCGAGAAGGCCGCCGCGGAGCGCGCCGCCGACCCGCGCTTCGCGACGGACGCCGCCGCCCAGACGCAGGCCAAGGCCGAGCTGGTGCGCATCGAGGCCCGCCTCGCCGAGCTGGCCGGGTCCACCGGGGACAAGGGCGACGAGGCCGAGGCGACCCGCGACGGTGTGGTCGACGTCGCGCGGCACGAGGAGATCGCCCGGCTGCGCGACGAGTGGAACGACGCCTACTGGCGCTCCTTCGGCAGCTGGGAGCACCGCGTCATCACGGGTGCCGAGCCGCGCCTGTACGACTGCTTCAACGTCTCCGAGGCGATGGTCTCGGACATCTCCAGCGTCGTCTCCGACTTCATCGCGAGCGGCAAGCCGTACGCCGTCACCGACTCCGCGGAGCTGGGCGTCGAGGAGTTCAAGCTGCAGAACACCGCGGTGCGCGCGGCCGTGATCCTGTCGAACTCGGCGCGCGAGCTGCCCGAGCTGCTGGCCGCCGTGCGCGCGCCGGAGGCCGACCCGCTGGCCGCCGACCGCCAGGATCTCAAGCAGTATCTCCTCGGGCCGGACGAGCCCACGTCCATGGAGCAGTTCAACTCCGCGGTGCACCAGCTGGCGCAGAAGGCCGAGGCCCGCAACCGCGGCCAGGAGGCCGGCACCCGGGCGGCCGTCGCCGGGAACGCGAACGCGGTGCCCGGCCAGCGCACCGCCGGCCAGGCGAGCGACGCGGTCAAGGGCTGACCGCGACGGGACACGGGGCCCGGTGACCGAGGACTCCTCGGTCACCGGGCCCTTTCCTGTTTCTTACCGAAGCCGCATACGGTGTTTTCTGTATGTTCACCATGTGATCTGCGCCACGAAACCTTCGGGCAAAGGCAACCCCTGTGCGCCGGCGGCTGTCTTGTCGGCAAGCGATCGATGCGATACGGGGATATCCCGTGACGAGGGGGAAGCGTGACCGTTGCGCAGCCTGATGTGAGTGTGATCATCGGGGCGTACGAGGCGATGCCGTACCTGGTCGACTGTCTGCGGTCCGTAGAGGACCAGACCCTCGACCCCGCACGCATCGAGGTGATCGCGGTCGACGACGGTTCGACGGACGGCACCGCGGACTACCTGGACGAGTTCGCCGAGCGGGCCCCCATGACGGTCACCGTCATCCATCAGAAGAACTCCGGCGGCCCCAGCGGTCCCCGCAACGTCGCCCTCGGCGAGGCGCGCGGACGGTACGTCTTCTTCCTCGACGCGGACGACCGGCTCGGCACCGAGGCGCTGGAGCGCATGGTCACCATGGCCGACGAGCAGGGGACGGACGTCGTCCTCGGCAAGGTCGTGGGCGTCAACCGCACCGCCCCGAAGTCGATGTGGGGCAAGACCCTGCCGCGCACCGACGTCTTCTCGTCGCAGATCAAGTTCACGCTGAGCGCGCAGAAGCTCTTCCGCCACGAGCTGCTCACCCGGCACGGCATGCGGTTCGACGAGACGCTCAAGACCGGCGAGGACGCGCTGTTCACGATGGAGGCGTACCTCCGCGCGGACGGCATCTCCGTGATCTCCGACTACACCTGCTACTACCTGGTCGGACGCGACGACGGCAAGCACGTCACCAAGAGCGGCAGCTACACCCTGCGCTTCGACTCCGCCCGCGCCCTCATGCGGCTGATCGCCGACATGGTGCCCGCCGGACCGCGCCGCGACTCCCTGATGCTGCGCCCCTTCCTCATCACTCTGCTTCCGCAGTTCGGCCCCGGCTTCCTGACGGACAGCGAGGAGGTCCGCGCCCACAAGCTGGAGCTGGCCAAGCCGCTGATGGACGCGCACTGGCACGAGGGCATCGCCCGCCGGCTCAAGGTCAACGAGCGGCTGCGGCTGCACCTGGTGGCGCGGGGCCGGGCCGATCTGCTCGCCGACGTCGTGCAGTTCGTGAAGGCGAAGAAGGCCCCCACCGCGCACCTGGACGCCCGCGTCGGCAAGGCGTATCTCGCCTACCCGCACTTCCGCGACCGCGCGGCCGGGCTCCCGGACGACTGGTTCGTGCCGACGACCCGCGAGACGGTCACCATCGAGGCGTTCAAGGCGACGACGTCGGTCGCCTTCCCGCGGCTGCGCAAGGCCGCCCGGAAGGTGCTCAAGGTGCGCCGCGCGGCCTGAGGTCCGAGACCGGCTGTGAGCCCCCGGTCACTCCCCGGTGGTCCGCCCACTGGACCGGTGAGCGATGCCCGGCCCCCTTCGCGTAGATTGCGGGGCGGGGCAGCCGCATCGACGTGAGGGAACCGAGGGCAAGGTGGCAGGGGCAAGGCAGGCCGTGAGCGAGGCCCACAGGATCGTCGTCAAGGTGGGCTCTTCCTCACTGACCACGGCCGCGGGCGGGCTCGACGCCGACCGGGTCGACGCCCTCGTCGACGTCCTCGCCAGACACCGAAAGCAGGGTGTGGCCCAAAAGACCGCGGTCGAAGGCGGCGGCGGGAGACGGGTGGGCGGGGGAGAGAAGGAGATCGTCCTCGTCTCCTCCGGCGCCATCGCGGCCGGCCTCGCCCCCCTCGGGCTGCGCCGCCGCCCCCGGGACCTGGCCCGGCAGCAGGCCGCCGCCAGCGTCGGCCAGGGCCTCCTGGTGGCCCGCTACACGGCCTCCTGCGCCCGCCACGGCATCCGCGTCGGCCAGGTGCTGCTCACCTCCGACGACACCAGCCGCCGCGCCCATCACCGCAACGCCTCCCGCACCCTCGACAAGCTCCTCGCGATGGGCGCCCTGCCGATCGTCAACGAGAACGACACGGTCGCCACGGACGAGATCCGCTTCGGCGACAACGACCGGCTCGCCGCGCTCGTCGCCCACCTCGTCCACGCCGACCTGCTGGTCCTGCTGTCGGACGTGGACGGTGTCTACGACGGGGACCCGAGCAGGCCCGGCACCTCGCGGATAGCTCAGGTGAGGGGACCGGAGGACCTGGCGCACGTGGAGATCGGCAGCGCGGGCAAGGCGGGCGTCGGCACCGGAGGCATGGTCACCAAGGTCGAGGCGGCCCGGATCGCGGCGGCGGCCGGCATCCCCGTGGTGCTCACCTCCGCCGTGCACGCCGCCGACGCCCTCGCGGGCCGCGACACCGGCACCTACTTCCACCCGACCGGCAAGCGCTCCGCCGACCGGCTGCTGTGGCTGCAGCACGCCTCCACCCCGCAGGGCGCGCTCACGCTCGACGACGGGGCCGTGCGCGCGGTCGTCGAACGCCGCACCTCCCTGCTGCCGGCCGGCATCGCGGCGGTCGAGGGCGAGTTCACCGCCGGAGACCCCGTGGAACTGCGTGACAGCCAGGGGCGGGCGGTGGCGCGCGGGCTCGTGAATTTCGACGCCAAGGAGATCCCCCGGCTGATCGGCCGCTCGACGCGGGAACTGGCACGCGAATTGGGCCCCGCCTACGAACGCGAGGTCGTCCACCGGGACGACCTGGTCCTCCTGCACCCCTAACGGCTCGAAAAGCCCGCCTCGCGGGCCGGTCCGGTGGGGGACGTTCCGTAAAACCGCCCCGCGGACCCGTGCGGCCTGCTCAACTTTGTCTCGGGAACCCATTCCGCACGAGCACGGACACGAGCACTGCAAAGGAGGCCGTCGTGAGACGAGTGCGCCCTGGAGCGGCGACGTCCCGCGGTCGTGGTACCTCCGGCACCGTTCGCAGCGGTGCCCCCCGTGCGGCGGGCGAGGAGCGCGCACTGACCAGCGTCGCGGCCGGTCACGCCTGCGACGAGCCCGGCGATGTCCCCCGCCTGTGGCACGTCACGCTCAGCCTCGCCGGGGACGAGGCGCCGCTGACCGAGGTACGGCGCGCCCTGGAACAGCTCGCCCACGACCACCCCTTCCTGCTGACCAGCCGCTACGCGGGCGACCACGCGGAGATCCGCTACTGGGAGGAGGCCCGCGACCTCCACGACGCCGCCGCGGTCGCACTGCGGCTGTGGGGCGAGCACCGCCGCAGCGCGGGACTCCCGCCCTGGGAGATCGTCGGCCTGGAGGTCATCGACCGCGACACCTACCACCAGCGGGTCGCCGAGGGGCAGGGACCGCCACGGGCGACACCGGTCGGAGTTCACCCGTTTTGAGTGCGTCTCGGGGTGTAAGACGTCCGTCGGTCGGCCGCGCCCGGCGCACTACCCTTCCCTCATGACCACGCTCTCGCCGTACGACTCCATGTCCCCGGTCGCCCAGACCGCCTACCGGGCCCGGGCCGCCGCCGCCGACCTCGCTCCGCTGCCGCGCGCGGAGAAGGACGACGCGCTGCTCGCGGTCGCGGACGCTCTGGAGGTCCGTACGAGCGAGATCGTCGAGGCGAACGCCAAGGACATCGCCAAGGCCCGCGAGGCCGGCACCAGCGAGGCGATCATCGACCGGCTGACCCTCACGCCCGAGCGGATCCGCGCCATCGCCTCCGATGTGCGGGACGTCGCCGCCCTGCCCGACCCGGTCGGCGAGGTCGTCCGCGGCTCCACCCTCCCCAACGGCATCGACCTGCGCCAGGTCCGCGTTCCGCTCGGCGTCGTCGGCATCATCTACGAGGCCCGGCCGAACGTGACCGTCGACGCCGCCGCCCTGTGCCTGAAGTCCGGGAACGCGGTGCTGCTGCGCGGCTCGTCCTCCGCGTACGAGTCGAACACCGCCCTCGTGCGGGTCCTGCGTGACGCGGTGGGCGGTGCGGGGCTGCCCGCCGATGCCGTCCAGCTCGTCCCCGGTGAGAGCCGCGAGTCGGTGCACGAGCTGATGCGCGCCCGCGGACTGGTCGACGTGCTCATCCCGCGTGGCGGCGCCTCCCTGATCCGCACGGTGGTGGAGGAGTCCACGGTGCCGGTGATCGAGACCGGCACCGGCAACTGCCACGTCTACGTCGACGCCCAGGCCGACATCGACATGGCGATCGAGATCCTGATCAACTCCAAGGCCCAGCGGGTGAGCGTGTGCAACTCCGCCGAGACGCTCCTCGTCCACCAGGACATCGCCCCCGAGTTCCTGCCGCGCGCCCTGGACGCCCTCGCGGACGCCGGGGTCACCGTGCACGCCGACGCGCGGGTGATGGCCTACGCCAAGGACTCCCGGGCCACGGTGGTGGAGGCCACGCCGGAGGACTGGGACACCGAGTACCTCTCGTACGACATCGCCGCCGCGGTCGTGGACTCGCTGGACAAGGCCGTGCAGCACATCCGGCTGTGGAGCTCCGGTCACACCGAGGCGATCGTCACCACCTCGCAGCAGGCCGCTCGCCTGTTCACCCGACTGGTCGACTCGACCACGGTCGCCGTGAACGCCTCGACGCGCTTCACCGACGGCGGCCAGTTCGGCTTCGGCGCGGAGATCGGCATCTCCACGCAGAAGCTGCACGCCAGGGGCCCGATGGGCCTGCCGGAGCTGACCAGCACCAAGTACATCGTCACCGGCGACGGGCATGTACGGCGCTGAGCGGACGCTCAGCCAGGGGCCGTTCGTCGCCCCTGGCAACCACCTGTGAATCCCGTCTCGCCAGGCGGTTGAATTTCCTTACCGTCTGCCCAAATTGACCCCTCAGGTCTACTCTGGATCCGTGCCGGAGGACGTGGGGGGCACGCCGTTCGCTGACGGCCGGGAGCCCGACGACGACCGCGACCGCGGAGGTATGGACGAAGAGTTCGCCTCCGTGGTCTTCGACGAGGCCTTCGTCCGGGCGGCCGTGGTCCACGAACCGACGGCCGTGGAGAGACTCCTGGCCGCCGCACAGGCCCGCGCGGAGGCCCAGGAGACCGAGGCACGCCGGGCGCACAGCCGGGGCACCCACCCTGACGACGGATTCGGCCCCGACGGGGACGGCGTCTTCGGCCACCACCGGGAACTGGACGACCTGGACGACGCGGAGTTCCTGGAGGGCCGCTACGGCCCCTCGGGCGTCTGGGGCAGGCCGTACGGCAAGGCCGCCCGCTGGCACCGTCCGGTCGCCTGGATACTCGCCCTCGTGATGGGCATAGGCATGGTCGCGCTGGCCTTCACCGCGGTCTACCGGGGCGGTTCCGCGGGCCGACAGGAGGTCCCGCCGACCGCCCCGACGGGTCTGGAGCAGGGCCAGGGCACCAGCGTCGGCCCGGGCCCCTCGATCTCCGCGGAGAGCTCGCCCCCGGCCTTCTCGGCCGTACCGCGGACGCCCTGAGGTCCGCTCGGATTCCGTTCGAAAAACCTGGTGAGAACCTGTCAGAAGTTGTCGTGTACCAGGGCGTTTACCGGGGCTCCAGGAGACCTACTCTGAAAGTATGGGCGGGCCTGGAGACCCACCTGAGGGGACGCCCGAGGGTGCTCCCGGCGGTGGCGAGGACGAGTACCGATCCGTCGTGTTCGACGAGTCGTTCGTCCGTGCTGCCCGCCTCCAGGAGTACTCCGCCCAGGAGCGCATGGCCGACCACGCCCCGGCCGTACGCCGCCGCCCGGCGCTGCACCGCGGGCTGCCCCGGCAGGCGCTGATCCTCGTCCTGCTGATCGCGCTCGCCTTCGGCACCGCCGTCTACATGGGAGTGCGCCACCCCTCCCAGGTACCCAAGGCCCAGCTCGTCGAACAGCTGCGGATGACGGTGATACCGCTGGCCCCCCAGTCCGCCGTGCCCGGCGCCGTGAACCCCGAGGCCCTGTACGACCACAGCCCCGCCGCCCAGTTCCGCACCGGCGCCGAGGGCTTCACCCTGCCCCCCGTCCGGCGCACCGCGCACTTCTCCGAGAGCCAGGTCGTCGCCGCCGTCACCATCGCGAAGGACTACCTCGTGGCGTCCTCGCTCGACCCGGACGTCCTCACCGGCGACACCGTGCGGGGGGTGCGCCTCCTGGTCGCCCCCCAGCAGCTCGACCAGTTCGACCAGAGCTTCTACCGCCCCGCCGCGGACGGGAGGCACTCGCCCACCGGCTGGCTCGTCCGCTTCGACCCCGCGCATGTGCAGCTGGCCGACCACCGGATCCGCGTCCAGGGCACGCTGCAGGCGGTGGAGCCCAGCTCCGACGCCCTGGAAGTCACCGCCGACCACACTCTCGTCTACGCGCTGAAGCCGGCCGGCGCGGATGCGAGGGCGAAGGCCTCGCTGGTCACCGTGCGACGCGAGCTGACCTTCCGCTTCGACCGCGACGACCTGCGGACGCACCAGGCCGAGCTGCTCACCTCGTACGTCCAGGCGGGCCCGCTCGCCTGCGGCGGGGACACCGCGGACCACCTCAGCCCGCTGCTCGCGGGCCAGACCGCCAAGGCGGGGGCACCGCCCGGTACGAACCCGTACGAGACGGACAGTGCCACGGCCCTGTGCGGCACCCTGTCCTCCAGCGCGCAGCCGAGCGTCTGACGCCCGGAGAGACCCGGCGGGCGGCCGGGAGCCGCCGCCGGGCCCCGGCGGGTGCCACAGGGACCCCAGCGGGCGGCCAGAGCCCTGGGCGGCCGCCAGAGGCCGCGCTCGGCCCGCGCGGGCCGCTCAGCCCTTGGCGTTCCCGGTGTCGTCGTCCGGGTGGCTGTCGCCCGGGCGGCTGTCGTCGGGGCCGCCGTCCTCGTCACGCTGGTCGCTGTGGTCGCCGTGGTCGCGCGGGGTGTCCTTGGGGGCGCCGCTCGCGAAGCCCGTGAAGCCGCGCTTCACTCGGCCCCCGAGGTCGCCCGCGCCGCCCGCCAGGTCGCTGACCAGCTTCATCAGCGGGTCCTTGGACTGCTTCACATCGTTCGCGTAGTGGGCGGCCGACTGGCGGAAGGAGTCCGACACCGAGGTGTCCTTGTCCTCGCCGCGCCGGTCGTAGTGACCGTCCATGATCCGCTGGTGGTCACGGGACTCGGCCCACTTCTTCAGCTCGGCCGCACGGACCGCCGCGAAGGGATGCGTACGCGGCAGGACGTTCAGGATCTTCAGCACGGAGTCGCGCAGATCGCCCCCGGCCTCGTACTCCTCGGCCTGCTCCAGGAAGGCGTCCACGTTCATCTCGTGCAGATGGTTGCCGCCCGCGATCTTCATCAGCCCGCGCATCGAGGCCTGAAGATCCTGCCCGACCAGGAGCCCGGCCCGGTCGGCCGACAGCTCCGACTTGCGGAACCACTCCCGCAACGCGGTCACGATCGCCATGATCGCGAGGTTGCCCAGCGGGATCCACGCGACCCGGACCGCGAGATTGGTGAGGAACAGCAGGATGGTCCGGTAGACGGAGTGGCCGGAGAGGGCGTGCCCCACCTCGTGGCCCACGACCGCCCGCATCTCCTCCTCGTCCAGGAGCTCCACGAGTCCGGTGGTCACGACGATGATCGGCTCGTCCAGGCCGATGCACATCGCGTTCGGCTGCGGGTCCTGCGTCACGTACATCGGCGGGACCTTGTCCACGTCGAGGATGTAACAGGCGTCCCGCAGCATGTCGTCGAGGTGGGCGAACTGCGCGTCCGAGACCCGCACCGAGTCGGAGAGGAACAGCAGCCGCAGGCTCCGCTCGGGCAGCAGACCGCTGAGCACCTTGAAGACCGTGTCGAAGCCGCTCAGCTTGCGCAGGGCCACCAGGGCCGAGCGGTCCGCCGGGTGTTCGTACGTGCGTGAGGAGATTCCCGGAAAACGCCGGCGCCGCCTGCTCGGCACGGTGCCGTGCCCCTGGCCGGACGCGTTCTGCCCAAGACCGTCGTCGGACATGTGTTCCCCCATGTATCTGATGGCCGGATGGATCGCGGGTCCCTCGCGGATCGCGACCGAGCGACGAGCGAGGACCCTATGTGCCCCCGAAGCGGAGTCCAGCCTAGGCGGAGATACCGTGGCAGGGCAGCACACGTAAGGAGCGATCCCATGGAGCACATGTCCGCCGCCTGGCTCACCGAGGCCGCGCAGGCCGCCGATCGACAGGGCGCGGGCGATCTGCTCCGTGTCGTGCTGATCGTGATGGTCCTCGGCTGCGTCCTGACCGCGTGGTTCCTGCTGCGCGGCTACAAGCGCAAGTGACGGCCCGCGGGCGCACGGCCACCGACCGGCCGTGCCCCGCCCGGCGCCGGAGCCGGCCCGACCGGAGCCGGCCTGCCTCTGAGCCGGCCCTGAACGGCGGAGTCGGCCTGAACGGCGGAGTCGGCGTGATCGACGCGACGGCGCCCGCATACGATGAGCCGACGTCTTTATCCCGCCCACACCGGATAGGTTCTGCTGAAGATGAGCTTCCACAGCACCGCTGCCCAGTTGGCCACCCTCGCAGAGGGCGAGACCGAGCGCCACGCGAGCATCAGCCCCTTCATGACGGGCGGCGCCGCCCTCGTCATCCTGCTGCTGCTGCTGTGGATCACCACCCGCTTCAACCGCGACCGCTGAGTCCGGCACCGGGCCCGGCCCCGGCCGCCCGCGGGGGCCTGTCGGCCGGGACCTGTCGGCCGGGCCGGTAGGGTCTGCACGCATGGGAGAGCACCACATGCCCACCGGTCCGGCGAAGGGCACACGAACCGGCCCCGGCAGCGGCCCGTCCAACCCGGGCAAACGCCGGCTCGGCGTCATGGGCGGAACGTTTGACCCGATCCACCACGGGCACCTGGTCGCGGCCAGTGAGGTCGCCGCGCAGTTCCACCTCGACGAGGTGGTGTTCGTGCCCACCGGGCAGCCGTGGCAGAAGACCGACCGCACGGTCTCCGCGGCCGAGGACCGCTATCTGATGACGGTCATCGCGACCGTCGAGAACCCTCAGTTCTCGGTGAGCCGCATCGACATCGACCGCGGCGGCCCCACCTACACCACGGACACCCTGCGCGATCTGAAGGCCCTCAACCCGGACACCGACATCTTCTTCATCACCGGTGCCGACGCGCTGAGCCAGATCCTCACCTGGCGCTACACGGACGAGTTGTTCTCCCTGGCGCACTTCATCGGCGTCACCCGCCCCGGCCACACCCTGGCCGACCCCGGCCTGCCCGAGGGCGGCGTCTCGCTGGTCGAGGTTCCCGCGCTCGCCATCTCGTCCACAGATTGCCGTGCGAGAGTCGCCAAGGGCGAACCCGTCTGGTATCTGGTGCCGGACGGTGTGGTGCGCTACATCGACAAACGGCAGCTGTACCGCGGCGAGTGAGCCGAGAGGGGCACCGGTGAACGACCGATACGACGGGTACGCGGGCGGCGACCAGTACGAACTCGTCGGCTACGACGAGTTCGGGCAGCCTGTGTACCAGCAGGTGCCGACACAGCGCACCGCGCAGGGCTACGACCCCTACGGCACGCAGCAGCACCAGCAGCCCCCGGGCCAGCAACAGCCCCAGGGCTACGGCTACGACCCCTACGCGAGCGGTCCTCAGCAGCCCCGGCCGCCGTATCACCAGGGTCAGCAGCACTCCCCTTACGACACCGACACCGGCACGCAGCCGCCCACCGCGTCGTACGACTCCTACGCCCCGTACGACACCCCCACGGCCGGCGGCTACGATCCGTACGGCCGGCCCTCAACCAGCGGACAGCAGCCGCGTGTTGCCGAGCAGACGGCCTACATCCCCCAGCAGGCGGGCCCGGCCGACAGCGGTCCGGGACACGACGGCGACCCGGCGGGTGCCACCAAACGCGGTGCCGCGGGACGTTCCGGGACCGCCCCGAAGGATCCGCACGGCGACCGCGACGCGAGCAACGAGCAGTTCGCCTTCGCCGAGGAACCCGACGGCGACCCCGAAGACGTCATCGACTGGCTGAAGTTCACCGAGAACCGCACCGAGCGCCGCGAGGAGGCCAAGCGCCGCGCCCGCAGCCGGGTCGTCGCCCTGGTCGTGGTCGTCGCCCTGGCCGCCGTCGGCGGTGTCGGCTACCTCTGGTACGCGGGCCGGCTGCCCGGCACCTCCTCCGGCGGCAAGTCCGCCACGACCACGGCCACCGGCGCCCAGAACCGTGACGTGCTCGTCGTCCATCTGCACAACACCAAGGGCGGCGGCACCTCCACCGCGCTGCTCGTCGACAACACCACCCTCAAGCAGGGCGCCACCGTCCTGCTGCCCAACTCCCTCGGGCTGACCTCCGACGACGGCTCCACGACCACCCTCGCCAAGTCGGTCTCCGACGACGGCTCCTCCGGCACCAGCGACGCCATCGACTCCGCCCTGGGCACCAAGATCGAGGGCTCCTGGCGGCTCGACACCCCCTACCTCAACAACCTCGTCGAGCTGGTCGGCAACATCGATGTCACCACCGACGCCGACGTCCCCGACCCGGACAGCAAGAAGAAGGGCGGCTCCCCCCTCGTCCACAAGGGGCAGGACCAGACCCTCAGCGGCAAGATGGCCGTCGCCTACGCCACCTACCGCGCCCCCGGCGAGGCCCAGGACGCCCAGCTGGAGCGGTTCGGGCAGGTGATGCAGGGCGTGCTGCGCAAGCTGTCCTCGGACCCGCAGGCCGCGACGACCACCGTGCAGACGCTCGCCCAGATCCTCGACCCGCCACTGACCGACAAGGACCTCGGCAGCTTCCTCGCCAAGCTCGCCGACCGCGCCAAGGAGGGCGCCTACAAGACCGCGCTGCTGCCGGTCCGGTCAGACGGCACCGTCAACGACAGCGACACCGTGGTCAAGACACTGCTCGGCGGCACCGTGAAGAGCCCCCAGGCCGGCGACGCCGTGCGAGTCGGCATCCAGAACGCCACCGGCTCCAAGGCCACCGCGGAACAGGCCCGCGTCGCCCTCGTCAACGGCGGTTACACCTTCGTCGACGGCGGTACCGGAGCCGTCCAGACCGCGTCCCGGGTCACCTACGCCGACGACGGCGACAAGGAGAACGCGATCGAGGTCGCCAAGACCCTGGGCCTGCCCACCAGCGCCGTACAGAAGGGCAAGGTCACCTCGAACGCCGAGGTCTCCGTCGTCCTCGGGCAGAACTACAAGGCGAGCTCGTGACAGGGGCCACACACCGGGCGCGGGGTGTGCCCCGTTAATCACATGCGGTGGCGTCGGCGGTCCGTGAGACCCTTGAGGTATTACTGACCGCCGACCGAAAGCCTTGTAGTGACCGCCACGGACCGCTCTCTGGAACTCATCAACGCCGCCGCTCAGGCGGCCGCCGACAAGCTCGCGCACGACATCATCGCCTACGACGTCAGCGATGTGCTGTCGATCACCGACGCCTTCCTGCTGGCCTCCGCGCCCAACGACCGCCAGGTCAAGTCCATCGTCGACGAGATCGAGGAGCGGCTCCTCAAGGAACTCGGCGTCAAGCCGGTGCGCCGTGAGGGCGACCGCGAGGCCCGCTGGGTCCTGCTGGACTACGTCGACATCGTCGTGCACGTACAGCACAGCGAGGAGCGCGTCTTCTACGCCCTGGAGCGGCTGTGGAAGGACTGCCCCGAGCTGGAGCTGCCCGCCGAAGCCCAGGCCACCCGCGGCAAGGCCGAGGAGCACGCCCGGCTGCAGGCCGCCGGGGACGCCGCCGCGCTGAACGCCGAGCTGGGCGGGGAGCTGCGGTGACCGGCCCGGGCGCCGAGACCGGGAGGAAGGGCAGCGGCCGCCGCCTCATCCTGTGGCGCCACGGCCAGACGTCGTGGAACGTGGAGCGCCGTTTCCAGGGCTCCACGGACGTCGAGCTCACCGAGACCGGCGTCGGCCAGGCCCGCCGCTCCGCCCGCCTGCTCGCCTCCCTGAAGCCGGACGCCATCATCGCGTCCGACCTCAGGCGCGCCGCCGACACGGCCGCCGAGCTGGCCGCGCTCACCGGCCTGGAGGTCACCGCCGACGAGGGCCTGCGCGAGACGTACGCGGGCGTCTGGCAGGGGCTGACCCACGAGGAGATCATCGCCCGCTACGGCGACGAGTACGCCGCCTGGAAGCGTGGTGAGCCCGTCCGCCGGGGCGGCGGCGAACTGGAGACCGAGGTCGCCGACCGCGCCGCCCCCGTGGTGCTGCGGCACGCCGAGAAGCTCCCCGAGGACGGCACTCTCGTCGTGGTGAGCCACGGCGGCACGATCCGCACCACCATCGGCCGTCTCCTCGGTCTGGAGGCCCGCCACTGGGAGAGCCTCGGCGGTCTCTCCAACTGCTGCTGGTCGGTCCTCGGCGAGGGTGTGCGCGGCTGGCGACTTCTGGAGCACAACGCGGGCACCCTGCCGGAACCGGTCCTCGGCGACGACGACTGACACCGCCTCACCGGGCGCGGGACGCGGATTTCACTTTCTGGCAGGTCGCAGGCTAAAGTTCTTCTTGTTCGCCCCGCCGAGCGGGACGAAACACCGAGCGGCTTCGCCGCCGGGTAATGAGGGGCTATAGCTCAGTTGGTAGAGCGCCTGCATGGCATGCAGGAGGTCAGGAGTTCAATTCTCCTTAGCTCCACGGATCGGCACTCCTGAGTGCCAGAGATCGACAGAAGATCCCGTCCCACGAGGGGCGGGATTTTTTCTTGCCGGATTTCCGGCCACCCGTCACGTCCCGCTGTGTCCGGCCTCACACCGACCGGGGTCTGATCCGGCGTCACCTCATCGGTGCGGCGGAAAGGGACGCGACGGGCGGCCGGCCTGGCCGGCTCCCGGGCCGCGGCCCTCGGCACACCGTTCTCGAACTGCTTGAGTCACTTGGGGCCTCCGGGGCGTATACCTCTACAGACGCGCTCCTCCTGTGCACGTACACGCTGGCCCTGGCGGTCACGTCGGGGGCCGTGTCCGGACTGGTACGAAGGCGTCGCTGACCGTATTGGCCCGGCCGTGGCAGAATCAAACGGCCGGAAGGGGGCGCGGCCCGACGGGAGGGAGTAGCGATGCCTGCGAGCATCCGCGGGGAGGTCCACGATCTCCCCGCAGTGGCGGTGACACGTCGGAATGCGACCCTCCTCGACTGCCCTTACTGCGGCTCGGCCCATGTCGCCCAGGTCCTCGGCGACAACGGTGGCATCTCGTACGTGTGCACGGCCTGCGGCCACAGCTGGAGCTGATCGATGGGTGCACACAGGCGGAAGTGCGACTGGTGTGGCAGCGGCACACCGATTGTCCGGGACATGGAGCCGGTCAACCCGGACTACCAGTACTGGTGTGAGGAATGCGCGCGGGCGCTGATCATAAAAGGCGACCCGATCGAGACCTATCGGGAGCTGGAGGGCGAGCCGATCTACGGCCGCCTCCTCGACGAGCACTGCACGCTCAAACGGTTCTACTCGTTCGCCACGGCTTGACCCGGGGCGCGCCCGGCAACGGCCGCCGGCCCGCGTTCGCGCGCCCCACGGAAACGATTTGGTGTTCCACCCGGTGGACCGTGTAATGTTGGCGTCGCCGCCAGGGAGACCGGGCGGCACGGTGAAGACCCGGTTCCGCCGGGTGGCCACGAGGGGCTATAGCTCAGTTGGTAGAGCGCCTGCATGGCATGCAGGAGGTCAGGAGTTCAATTCTCCTTAGCTCCACAGGAGTTGAAGGCGGTCCATCCTCAGGATGGGCCGCCTTCGTCGTATGGACCGCCACCGGCCTCGTCGGAAGCGCCGCCTTCGCCCTGGGAGCCCGTGGAACGCCGACGGCGGGCCGCCCCTGAGAGGGGTGGCCCGCCGTCAGTGTCTTCGCGGTCGTACGCGGTCGTACGCGGTCGTACGCGGTCGTACGCGGCCGCGTCGGCCTCAGCGGCCGAGGGCCCGGCGTCCGCGGCCCTGCGACAGCACCGGGAGGTTGTTGCGGGACGGCGCCGACCGGGTGTCCTCCTCGATGCGCAGCGCGAGCGCGGGACAGCGGCGCACCGCCCGCAGCGCCTTGGCCTCCGCGTACAGCGGCACCGACGCCTGGGCGACCGTCGGGAAGCCGTCGGCTCCCAGTTCGAAGACCTCCGGGAGGATGTCCGCGCACAGGCCGTGGCCGCGGCACAGCGTCCAGTCGACGTAGATCTTCTGCCGGCTGGCGCCCGCCTCGGGCTCGGCCTGGCCGCCGCCTGGGATACCCGTGGGGGCCCGGCCGCCCTCGAAGAGCGGCAGCACGCCCTCCACGGGCCTGCCGCAGCCGTTGCCGAGGACATGCGCCGCGAGGTCGTCCGTGAAGGCCTTGATGGTCGATTCCAGGAACATCGCCGAGCCGTCGGGGTGCGAACAGGCACCACGTCTCTTCACGGCCTTGGCGACCTGCTTGAGGGCCTCCAGGGCGGCCGGACCGCCGCCGTTGAGGATGTCCTCCATACCGCGCGCCGCGGCGGGCAGTCCGAGGTAGCAGGGGCCGCACTGGCCCGCGCTCTCCTCGGCCAGCCACTTGGCCACCTGTAGCGATTCGCCGAGCGGACAGGTGTCCTGGCTGATGGGCAGGATCGCGCCGGCGCCGAGCGCGCCGCCGACGGCGTCCAGGTTGTTGCGCGAGATGATCGCCTCGTTGACGGTCGCCGCGTCGATCCACTTGCCGTGGTAGCCACCGGTCAGCACGCCCTGCGGGACCGGCGGGGCGCCGGCCAGCTGGAGCACGTAGCGCAGCGGGACGCCGGTGGGGACCTCGACCACCATGGGGCGGTTGACGGCGCCCGAGACGGTGAGCATCACGGTGCCCGGTTCGTCGTACAGGCCGGTGTTGCAGTAGCGCTCCGCACCGATCCGCGCGGCGATCGCCAGCTGGGCGAAGGTCTCGGCGTTCGACAGCAGGGTGGGTGCGCCGCCCACACCGCTCTGGGAGGCGCTGGTCTTGCGGCCGGGCGGGATGGCCGGCCCGCCGTCGATGGAGCGGACCAGCGACGCGGCGGCACCGGTGACCATGCGCACCGGGTTGCGCTGCACGCGCGCGCGTATCGGCGCGCCGCGGCGGTCGCTGAGGCCCCGCTCGGCCAGCGCCTGCTCCATCGAGCGTTCGGTGGAGGCCCGGGTCACGCCGACCACGAGCTGCCGGGCGCCGAGGGCCTCGGCGACCAGCAGCGCGCCGTCCAGGATGAGGTGCGGGGCACGGTTGATCAGCACCGTGTCCTTGCGGCAGGCCGGCTCGTCCTCGCTTCCGTTGACGACCACCACGGGCCTGATGCCCCGCCGGATGGCCGACTCGGCGACCGAGCGCAGCTTCTTGTGGAAGGGGAAACCGGCGCCGCCGCGCCCCTTCAGGGAGATCTGCTCGGCCAGTTGTGCGAGCTGTTCGCCGCCCACCGGTTCGAGCGGGCCGTGCACCTTGAGGTGCATCGGAAGGTCGAGTCTCTCGACAAGGTCAAAGCCCGACGTGAGCTGCGGAAGTCCGACCACGCGGACTTCCGGGACGTCGGGCAGGGCCTCGTTCACTTAAAAACCTCCGGAAGGCGCGTTCCAGGGTTCGCCGGTCCCCGGCGTGGAACCGGGGAGCGTTTCCGTCGCGGGACCGCTGTTGTACGTGTTGTTCGAGTTGTACGTGCCATGGGCGGCGTTCGTCTCACCCGTGTCGTACATCTCACTCGCGCCGTACCCGTTGTATCCCGAATTGCCGTAGGTCGGGATGTTGTAGCCGGTGTCCTGGAGCGGGTCGTACGCGGAGGGCGGCGCCTCGCCGACGGGTGGCGGGGAGGGGATCGGCCAGCTGCCGGAGGTGCTGCTCGCTCCGTCGACCCGGGGCATCGCCTCGGTGACCTGCATGTCGATGCGCTGGGTCGCGTCGGGGGTCATCGGGCCCTGTGCGGTCGGGGTGCCCGACATGGCCCGGTAGGCCGCCGCGAAGCCGTTGCCCGGCTCCGGGGTCATGGTGCGGGCAGGAGGGGCGTCGTAGGTGCGGGCAGGAGGGGCGTCGTAGAGGGGCGCGTCGTAGCGGGGTGCGGAGGGCTGCGGAGGGATCAGTCCCTCACTGCCGCCGCCACGGCCCGCGGAGCGCGCTCCGAAGCCCGCCAGAGCGGCCGCTGCCTCCGCGTTGCGGGCGCGGCTGGCGTCCAGCTCGTCCCGTCCGTACCGGTTGTCGGTCCCGATGATGGCGAAGATCTGGTCGGCGACCCTGCGCTTGAACGTGCGCGGGGCCGCACGCAGGCCCAGTGCCGCCATGACGCCGAGCAGGCACAGTTCGTACGACACCATGAAGAACGGCTTCGCCGCACGCCCCGCGAACAGGCCGTGGACCAGCGCGGCGCACCAGGACGGATAGGCCAGCATGTGCATCGCCCGCCAGCGCGCGGCGACCGGCGCCGGGGTGGCGAAGTTGCTGCGCAGGGCGCCGGTGACGCCGACGAAGATCATGAGCAGTCCGGCCAGGGAGCCGAGGCCGATGAGCCCGCCCGTGCCGCTGATGCCCGTGCTGAAGGGGATCAGTGCGGCGATCAGCACGGTGTGGTCGAGTGCCAGCTTGACTGTGATGTGCACCAGGAGGAACGCGATCGAGGCCACCGCGGTGGTCCGGTGCACGGCCTGCGCCACGATGCGCTGGCGGATGTTGAGGAAGATCCGGTCCTGGGCGACGAGTCCCCAGATCACGGAGCAGCTGAGGGAGACGAGCGCGAGAACGCCCGCTCCGAAGTTGAGGAAGTCCCGGACTGCGTTTCCGCCCGCGAGCACGACGACGGGTATGAGCAGCAGGACCACAGCCGACGCCACGCCGTAGGCCGAGCGGCCCGGCTTGGGTAGCGAGCTGTTACTACGTGGAGGGTTCATGGGGGCAACTCCGAACAGTTTCGGGAAGGCGGTCCCGCTGCCGCACTCTAAGGGGCTCCAAACCGAGCAGTACGAGGTTTGAGTTATTGCGTTGTTATCAAAGGGCGACGGGGCGGTGGCGATGTCCGAGTAGCTACTGTTACGCGAAGTAACAGTTGAACTTTGTTCAGCTTTTCGGGACCTTCACAACCTGACCGTCGGTGACTGAGTACGGTTCCGCCTCCCGTTGGGTTCAGTCGCCTTTGCATCCGGGCGTGCCGTCCCAAGCCCGTCGCGGTGCGCTACGGCCCTGGGGTACCCTGGCGCCATGCGTGCCGTACGCCTTCTGCTTAGCGGGCCGCGCTGATCAGTCCCGACCACCGGTGCATCGGATGGTCGGCATCGGCGCGGCGTCCCCTCCTGTGCGAGGGGATTTTTCGTTTCTTGGACACAGCCGCTGGCAGAGACGATCGATGGAGCTTTGAGGACCATGAGCGAGACGAACCCCGCTGCCCCCGCCGCCGCGTCGGCGGAGGCCGCGCCGCACCGCTACACGGCCGCCATGGCGGCCGAGATCGAGGCACGCTGGCAGGACTTCTGGGACGCCGAGGGCACCTACGAGGCGCCGAACCCCAAGGGTGACCTGGCCGGCGACCCGGAGCTGGTCGCCAGGCCCAAGAAGTTCATCATGGACATGTTCCCGTACCCCTCCGGTGCGGGCCTGCACGTCGGTCATCCCCTGGGCTACATCGCCACCGATGTCTTCGCCCGGTTCCAGCGCATGACCGGCCACAACGTCCTGCACACCCTGGGCTTCGACGCCTTCGGCCTGCCCGCCGAGCAGTACGCCGTGCAGACCGGCACGCACCCGCGCGTGTCCACCGAGGCCAACATCGAGAACATGAAGGCGCAGCTGCGCCGGCTGGGCCTGGGCCACGACAAGCGCCGGTCGTTCGCCACGATCGACCCGGACTACTACCGGTGGACCCAGTGGATCTTCCTGCAGATCTTCAACTCCTGGTACGACGAGGAGGCCCGCAAGGCCCGCCCCGTCTCCGAGCTGATCGCCCAGTTCGAGTCCGGCGAGCGCGCGGTACCCGGTGACCACGGGCGCGCGTGGAACGAGCTGACCGCCGCCGAGCGCGCCGACATCCTGAGCGAGTACCGCCTGGCCTACGCCTCCGACGCCCCCGTCAACTGGTGCCCCGGCCTGGGCACGGTCCTGGCGAACGAGGAGGTCACCGCCGAGGGCCGCTCCGAGCGCGGCAACTACCCGGTCTTCAAGGCCAAGCTGCGCCAGTGGAACATGCGCATCACCGCCTACGCCGACCGGCTGCTGGACGACCTGGACGGGCTGGACTGGCCCGAGGCCATCAAGCTGCAGCAGCGCAACTGGATCGGCCGCTCCGAGGGCGCCCGCGTCGACTTCCCGATCGACGGCGAGCACATCACGGTCTTCACCACGCGCCCGGACACCCTGTTCGGCGCCACCTACATGGTGCTGGCCCCCGAGCACCCGCTGGTCGACAAGTTCACCCCGGCCGCCTGGCCCGAAGGCACGCACGAGGTGTGGACCGGCGGGCACGCGACCCCGGCCGAGGCCGTCGCCGCGTACCGCTCGCAGGCCGGGGCCAAGTCCGACGTGGAGCGGCAGGCCGAGGCCAAGGAGAAGACCGGCGTCTTCACAGGCGCGTACGCGACCAACCCGGTCAACGGCGACCGCGTCCCCGTCTTCATCGCCGACTACGTCCTGATGGGCTACGGCACCGGCGCGATCATGGCCGTCCCGGCGGGCGACCAGCGCGACTTCGAGTTCGCCCGCGCCTTCGAGCTGCCGATCCACTGCATCGTCGAGCCGACCGACGGCCGGGGCACCGACACCTCGACGTGGGAGGACGCCTTCGGGTCGTACGACGCGAAGATCATCAACTCCTCCAACGACGACATCAGGCTGGACGGCCTGAGCGTCACCGACGCCAAGGCGCGCATCACCGAGTGGCTGGAGCGCAAGGGCATCGGCCAGGGCACCGTCAACTTCCGTCTGCGTGACTGGCTGTTCAGCCGCCAGCGCTACTGGGGCGAGCCCTTCCCGATCGTCTACGACGAGGACGGCGTCGCCCACGCGCTGCCCGAGTCGATGCTGCCGCTGGAGCTGCCCGAGGTCGAGGACTACTCGCCGCGCACCTTCGACCCGGACGACGCCGACACACAGCCGGAGACCCCGCTGTCGCGCAACGAGGAATGGGTCAACGTCACCCTGGACCTGGGCGACGGGCCGAAGAAGTACCGCCGCGAGACCAACACCATGCCCAACTGGGCCGGTTCCTGCTGGTACGAGCTGCGCTACCTGGACCCGCACAACAGCGAGAAGCTGGTCGACCCGGAGATCGAGCGCTACTGGATGGGTCCGCGCGAGGGCATGCCGCACGGCGGTGTCGACCTGTACGTCGGCGGCGCCGAGCACGCCGTGCTGCACCTGCTGTACGCGCGCTTCTGGTCCAAGGTCCTGTTCGACCTGGGCCACATCTCGTCGCCCGAGCCGTTCCACAAGCTGTTCAACCAGGGCATGATCCAGGCCTACGTCTACCGCGACAGCCGTGGCATCGCGGTGCCGGCCGCCGAGGTGGAGGAGCGCGACGGCGCGTACTACTACCAGGGCGAGAAGGTCACCCGGCTGCTGGGCAAGATGGGCAAGTCCCTGAAGAACGCGGTCACTCCGGACGAGATCGCCGCCGAGTACGGGGCCGACACGCTGCGCCTGTACGAGATGGCGATGGGTCCGCTGGACGTGTCGCGGCCGTGGGACACGCGCGCGGTGGTGGGCCAGTTCCGGCTGCTGCAGCGGCTGTGGCGCAACGTGATCGACGAGACGACCGGCGAGGTCACCGTCGTCGACGCCGAGGACGCCGACATCGACGCGGACACCCTGCGCGCGCTGCACAAGGCGGTCGACGGCGTGCGCCAGGACCTGGAGGGGCTGCGGTTCAACACCGCCATCGCCAAGATCACCGAGCTGAACAACCACCTGACCAAGGCGGGCGTGGCGCTGCCGCGTCCGGTCGCCGAGGCCGTGGTGCTGCTGATCGCGCCGCTGGCCCCGCACATCGCCGAGGAGCTGTGGCGCCGGCTGGGCCACACCGACTCGGTCGTCCACCGGGACCTGCCGGTCGCCGACCCGGCGTATGTCGTGGACGAGACCGTGACCTGCGTGGTCCAGGTCAAGGGCAAGGTCAAGGCGCGCCTGGAGGTGCCCCCCTCGATCTCCGACGAGGAGCTGGAGAAGGTGGCGCTGGCCGATGAGAAGGTGGTCGCCGCGCTGGGCGGTGCCGGGATTCGCAAGGTGATCGTGCGCGCGCCGAAGCTGGTGAACATCGTCACGGCGTAACCGCCGGCGGCCGGCCCGGTCCACGACGGTCACCGTCACGGCCGGGGTGCCGGTCCCGGCCGCGGTGTCGGGGTAGTTCCCTAAGGGCAGGTTCGGGGTTCTGACGGAACCCCGGACCTGCCTGCTGCGTTTACCGTGGAGAGCGGTGCAGCCACCGTCATGGCCGGCCGGAGGAGGAGCGTCGTGGAAACCGTGCTGACCGTCATCGCGCTCCTGTTCGTCCTGTGCGTCGCGCTCGGGGTGTATGCGACGGTGAAGGCGGTCGGCGCCGCCAAACGCGGCGTGGACCGCACGATCGCCCAGGCCCGGCGCACGGTCGAGGACACCACCCTGCGTGCCAGAACCCTCGCCCAGCCGGGTCCGGCAGGTGAGCTCGCGCAGCTCCGCCTGACACTGCGCACATCGATGCGGGCCACCCAGGACGCGCTGGACGCGGGGGTGACCGAGGACGAGTCGCTGAAGGAGTCGCTGGGCCTCTTCGAGCGCCTCAGCGTGCACGGACGCGAACTGGACGCCGAGCTGCGCCGCCTGGAGACCGAGCCGGACCGGGGCACGCTCGCCTCGCGGCTGCCCGACCTGCGCGAGCGCACGGAGCGGATCACACGGTCCGCGGACGCGCTGCGCTGGGCGGCACACGACCGGGCGCGCCGGTTCGCGGACGACGACCTGGACACCCTGAGCGCGCAGATCGACGTGGAGGCGGGCGCGTTGCGCCACTGGACCAAGGAGCGGCCGGCGTCGTCCGCCACCCCCTGGCCACAGGCACAGGCGCCCGAGGCCGCCGGCCCGCAGACCTGGCCGGAGACACCCGAGTCCCGTGCGACGCACGGGCCGTCCCGCCCCTCGCTCACCCCGCCCGGACAACGGCCCGTACACCCCTGGCAGAGAAAGCCCCGGCCCGAGAGCACCACATGATTCCGCCAAGGTACGACCAGGTCGGAGGGGCCGGACTGCCCCCCGCGCGTTCCGGCAGGTAACCTCCAGCACATGTCCCGCCATGTCGCTGTCGTCACCGATTCAACGGCCTATCTGCCGCCGCGGACGATCGAGCGCCACGGCATCACCGCGGTGCCGCTCACGGTGGTCCTGGGTGACCGGGCGCTCGAAGAGGGGACCGAGATCTCGGCCCGCTCCCTGGCCCAGGCCCTGCAGAAGCGACGGCCCGTCACCACGTCACGGCCCAGCCCCGAGACGTTCGCCGAGACCTACCGCAAGGTCGCCGAGGCGGGCGCGACCGACATCGTCTCGCTGCACCTGTCCTCCGAGCTCTCGGGAACGTACGACGCCGCCGTGCTGGCCGGGCGCAATGCCCCGGTGCCGGTACGGGTGGTGGACACCGGGATGGTCGCGATGGCCCTCGGCTTCTGCGCGTTGGCCGCCGCGGAGATCGCGGAGGCGGGGGGCACGGTCGACGAGGCGGTCACCGCCGCGCAGAAGCGGGCCGCGGACACTTCCGCCTACTTCTACGTCGACACGCTGGACTATCTCCGGCGGGGCGGCCGGATCGGGGCCGCACAGGCGCTGCTGGGCTCGGCGCTCGCGGTGAAGCCGCTGCTGCAGCTGAACAGCGGACGTATCGAGCTGCTGGAGAAGGTGCGCACGGCGTCCAAGGCGATCGCCCGCCTGGAGGAGATCGTGGCGGAGCGCGCGGGCAGCGGGCAGGTCGACATCGCGGTCCACCATCTCGCCGCCCCCGAGCGGGCGTCGGCCCTCGCGGACCGCCTGGGCGCACGGGTGCCCGGTCTGGGCGATCTGCATGTGAGCGAGGTCGGCGCGGTGATCGGGGCGCACACGGGGCCCGGACTGCTCGGGGTCGTGGTGTCGCCGCGGTGACTGCCCCTCCCTCGCGTGGGTGACGGAGTTATCCACAACTGGCAAGTAGTCCCCGGGAATTGACCAAGATCATCGCGAGGTCGGCGGTCTGGCCGATCCTCGCCGTATGGCACTTCGATCACGTTCACGCACGGTTGTCCCCACCAGCGGTCCGGGCCGCGGCCCCGGCTCCGACAGCCGCACCCGCCATCGCCCGCAACCCGCGCGGGTAGGTCCGCGGCGGCATCACAGGACCCCCTCGGCCGACACACTGCGCCTGCGCGCGGAGGCACTCTTCGCCCCGGCACCGACGGACGGGCGAACAGGGGGGAACGGCCCGCCGGGGATGGATCCGGCGGAGAAACCGGAAGTCTTCCCGGCGGCCGGCGGCCTGGCCCTCCCGGCGGCCGACGCCCCTGCCGTCCCTGCCGCCCCCGAGCCCCTGGGGACGGGCATGGCGTGGCGGGAGCGGTTGGGTCCCGCTCTGCGGGAGCGGATGCCCCTGTGGCTGCAGTCGAGGTGCGGTCTGGAACGCAGGAGCGTGGCCGCGCTGGGGGTGTTGCTCGTGGTGGCCGTGGTCTTCGCAGCGCAGCACTTCTGGTCCGGCCGGACGCAGCAGGTGCCCGCACCGGAGGTGGTACGGGCGGCGGCGCCGTACGGAGCCCCGGACGCACGCGCAGCCAAGCGGTCCGCGGAGCCCGTGGCAACGCCGGGCCCCCGGCCTGCGGGCGGGACCGGGCCGCCGGGTGCGGTGGTCGTCGTGGATGTCGCCGGCAAGGTGCGCAGGCCCGGACTGCTGAGGCTCCCGGCCGGGTCCCGGGTCGCGGACGCCCTGCGGGCGGCGGGCGGGGTGCGCCCGGGCACGGACACCGACGGCCTCAACCGGGCCCGGCTGCTGGTGGACGGCGAGCAGATCGTGGTGGGCGGCCCCGCACCCGCGCCGGGTCCGGACCCGGCGGCTGCGGCCACCGGCCGCTCCTCGGCCGGTACGGCACCCGCCGGTCCGGTTTCCCTCGGCACGGCGACCGTGGACCAGCTCGACACGCTGCCCGGGGTGGGACCCGTGCTGGCCCAGCACATCATCGACTACCGCTCCCAGCACGGCGGATTCCGCTCGGTCGACGAACTCCGCGAGGTCAACGGCATCGGCGAGCGCCGCTTCGCCGACCTACGGAATCTCGTCCGGCCATGAGCCCGCCGCAGAACCTGCGCGACATGGCCCCCAGCTCGCTCGGGGAGGCACACCCCCGCCAGGAGGGGCCGGTGGATCTGCGGCTGGCGGGGCCCGCGGCGGGAGCCTGGGCCGCGACCGCCTGGGCCCTGGGCGCGCCGTTCGGACGGGTCGCCGTCGTGGTGGTCGTCGCCCTGGCCGCGGCCGGAGGGCTGCTGCTGGTGGTGGTGCGCAGGGGCGAGGCCGGAGTCGGTCGCCGCCGGGTCCGGGGCTCGCGGTCGACGGTGTCCGCGGCGGCAGCCCTGCTCTGCGTCGCGGCAGCGGCGGCCTCCGCCGGGTTGCAGGCGGCGGATCTGCGGCGGGGGCCGATTCCCGCGCTGGCGCGTCGGCATGCCGAGGTGACCGCGGACATCGAGGTCACCTCCGATCCACGGCTCACCAGGCCCAGGCTCACGGGGGATCACCCGACGCCGATCGCCGTGCTGCTCGACGGAGAGGTCCGGCGGCTGACGAAGGCGGACGGAACGGTGGTGCTGACCCGGACGCCGGTGCTGATGGTCGTCGACCTGAACACCCGTGCGGCCCGGCGCGGTTCGGCGGACGCGACCGGGGGAGCCGTGCGGTCCCCGTGGCTGGCTCTGCTGCCCTCCACACGGGTGCGGGTCACCGCCGCGTTGGCCCCCGCGCTGACCGGAGGCGAGCGCGTCGCCGCCGTGGTGCGCCTACGAGACGCACCGCCCCAGGTGGTGAACGGCCCGTCCCCGGCGCAGCGGTGGGCAGGACGGTTACGGGCCGGGCTGCGTACGGCGACCGACGGGCTCGATCCGGACGCGCGGGCGCTGCTGCCCGCACTGGTCGTCGGAGACACCTCACGGGTCGCGCCCGAGCTGGACGACGCCTTCGAGCGGACGGATCTCGTGCATCTGCTCGCGGTGAGCGGGGGCAACTTCACGATCCTGCTGGCCCTGATCGTCGGCCCGGCCGGGCTGGCGCAGCGCGCGGAGCGCCGGGGGCTCGCGCCCCGGCTCGGTATCCCGCTCCGGGGAACGGCACTGCTCGGCGGAGTGCTCACACTCGGGTTCGTGGTCGTGTGTCGGCCGGACCCGAGTGTGCTGCGGGCCGCGGCCTGCGGGGCGATCACTCTGCTCGCCCTCGCGACCGGGCGCCGTAGATCCCTGATTCCCGCGCTGGCCGCGGCGGTGCTGCTGTTGGTGCTCTGGGAGCCCTGGCTCGCCCGGAGCTACGGATTTCTGCTCTCCGTGCTGGCGACCGGTGCCCTGCTCACCGTCGCCCCGCGCTGGAGCGCGGCGGTGCAGCGGCGGCGTGTGCCGCCGCGACCGGCCGAGGCGCTGGCCGCCGCGGCCGCCGCGCAGGCGCTGTGCGCGCCGGTCGTCGTGGTGCTGTCGGCGCGGGTGAGCCTGGTCGCGGTGCCGTGCAATCTGCTCGCGGAGTTCGCCGTGGCCCCGGCCACCGTGCTGGGGTTCGCCGCGCTGGCGGCGGCACCGGTGACGATGCAGGCCGCCAAGGGAATCGCGTGGTGCGCGAGTTGGCCCGCCGGATGGATCGCGGACATCGCGCGCACCGGTGCCTCGCTGCCGGGCGGCGCGGTGGACTGGCCGGGCAGCTGGGCCGGAGCGGCGCTGCTGGCGGTGGTGACGGGGGCCGTCGTCCTCGTCGGCCGGCGGCTGCTGCGGCGCCCCTGGGCAGCCGGGATCTGTGCCGCGGTGCTGCTGCTCGTGGTGGTGCGGCCGCCGCCGCTGACCCGGGTGATCACCGGGTGGCCGCCGCCGGGCTGGCGGTTCGCGATGTGTGACGTGGGGCAGGGAGACGCGACTGTGCTCGCGGCGGGCCGGGGCACGGCGGTGGTCGTGGACACCGGTCCCGATCCGGTGCTGGTCGACCGATGCCTGAGCGCACTCGGAGTCACCCGCATCCCCCTGCTCGTGCTGACCCACTTCCACGCCGACCATGTGGCCGGGCTGCCGGGAGTGCTGCGCGGCCGGTCGGTGGGGGCGATCGAGACAACCGGGTTCGAGGAGCCGCCGGAACAGGCGGCGTTCGTCCGCGCCCGGGCGGCGGCCCGGCACATCCCGGTGACGCGGGCCCTGGCCGGGGAGCGCCGCCGTGTCAACGCCCTCGACTGGCGGGTGCTGTGGCCACCGCCGGACCCGGCCCCCTCGCCGGACGGTCCGAACGACGCGAGCGTCGTCCTGTCCGTACGGTCGGCGAGCCTGACCCTGCTCCTGCTCGGCGACCTCGAACCTCCCGCGCAGGAGGCCCTGTTGAGATCGCCCGAGGGCGCCGGACTGGGGCCCGTGGACGTGCTCAAGGTCGCTCACCACGGGTCGGCTTTCCAATCCCCCGAGTTGATACGGAGGATCGCGCCGCGCCTCGCGTTGATCTCTTGCGGCAGGGACAACCCGTACGGCCATCCGGCATCGAGCACGGTCGCGGCCCTGCGGGACGAGGGCGCGCTCGTGCTACGGACGGACCGGGACGGCGCGATCGCGGTCGTCGGAGCGGGCGGTGAGCTGAGCGTCGCGAGAGACTGAGGCCATGGATTCCGCACAGGTTGACGCGTATCTCGACAGGATCGGCTCGGACCGTCCCGCATGGCCCACCATCGAGGTGCTGCGTGAGCTGCACCTCCGTCATCTGCAGACCGTCCCCTTCGAGAACCTGTCGGTTCATCTCAGCGAGGAGATCGTGCTGGAGGAGAAGCGCCTGTTCGACAAGATCGTCGGGGCTCGCCGAGGCGGCTTCTGCTACGAACTCAACGGAGCGTTCGCGGCGTTGCTGGTGGCACTCGGCTTCGACGTCACGCTGCTCGCGGGGCGGGTCCACGGGGAGAAGGGGCGGCTCGGGGTGCCGTACGACCACCTGGTGTTGCGGGTGCGGACGGTGGACGGGGGTGACTGGCTGGCCGACGTCGGGTTCGGGGCGCACAGCCACTTTCCGCTGGAGCTCGGGGCGCGGGGCGAGCAGCGGGATCCGGGCGGTGTGTTCCGGGTGATCGAGGCCGGGGCGGACGCGGCGGGGGTACGAGGAGGCGGGGGTTCGGCGGAGTCCTCGGACCTTGATGTGCTGCGGGACGGCACGCCGCGGTACCGGCTGGAGATGCGCCCGCGGGTGCTCGATGACTTTGTGAGCGGGGCCTGGTGGCACACCACCTCGCCGGTCTCGCACTTCGTGCGCTCGCTGGTGTGTTCACGGGTCACCGAGGACGGAGGACGGATCACGCTCAGCGACCGCCGTCTCACGGTGACCGCTCCGGACGGGCGGAAGGAGGTGTCGGACCTGGCGAGCGACGAGGAGGCGCTGGAGGTGTACCGGGAGCGGTTCGGGATCGTCCTGGAGCGGCTGCCGACGGTGCGGCAGGGCGGTCGGGACGACTGATCCGGCCACGACGTCAGGACGTGACGACGACGGCGCGTTCCGTGCGCGGGGCGGTCTGGCTCCCGGGGGCGCACCCCGGCGTCGGCGGTGTCCTTTCGTAGCGGAAAATGGCCGGGTGAGCGATGTGAGACATGTGCTGGTGCTGCCCGACCGCGACGCGGCGGAAGAGGCAGCGGAGGCACTCGGGGAGCGGTTCGCCCTGGATGAGGAACCGCGGATCGTACGGGACGCGCTGGCCGGTGAGGACGACGCCGAGGACGCGCAGTGGCTGGTGGTGCTGCGGGACGAGGACGAACGTCTCGCCCCGGAGGCGCTGGACACCTTCGCGGCCGAGTGGGACGGCTGGCGCGAGGAGCCTTAGGCCGCTCCCGCGCAGCCAGCCGTCAGCGCACGCGTTGTTGTGCTTTGGTGCTGCCGGTGGTGTTGGCCGGGGCCCCAGATGGGGCGGCGGCCGGCCGGTCCTGGTCCAGGTGCCCGCTCGGTCCTCGTGGTGCTCCGGTGTCGGCACTGGCGGTGGCGGGCCCAGGTGAGCAAGGCCAGCACACCCGTCAGCAGCGCCGCGTTGGCGCCGTACTTGGCCACGGGAGACACAGTGCCCAGCGGCTCGACCGCGAAGGAGAGTCCCACGTTGACCAGCAGGGCCGCGCTGCTGATGGCCAGTACATGGGCAGGGCCCCAGGAGGCTCGAGCAGAGTACGCCAGTATCAGTCCGCCGAGCAGTGCCGGCGCCAGCATGTCCGCGAACACACCCGGCCAGGTCGGCGGACGCAACTGGTGCACCAGCAGCAGCGCCCCGGCGAGCACCGCGGCCGCCCACGGCGGCCGTAGAGCACGGCCACGATGCCGATGCCGATGCCGATGTCGATGCCGATCCGGCCGAGCCACGGCCGCGTGGCGCAGCGCGGCGTGCAGGCCTCGACCACGGCGATCGGTGCCGCGAAGCTCCAGATCACATGTCCAGCCAGGAAGGTCAGGGGTGGTCCTGCGCTGATGCCCAGGACCGGTAGCAGTGTGGCTGCCCGCTCGCGGGGCCAGGAGGGCTCGTCGACGACGTGCGGGTTGAACAGGCTCTGGTCGATCAGCCCGGCCTCCACCAGCCCGAGGGCGGCACTCAGCAGCAGGATCGTGGGCCAGCCGCGGCCGGTGCGGCGGGTGACCTCGCGGATCAGCACAGTGGGTGCCCCGTAGAGCGGGGCGAGCAGGAGCAGCCCCGTCAGCAGTTCCCACGGACGGCCGATGATCTGGTCGTACCCGATGAGGTACGGACACCGATACCACCGCGACCTGGATCCAGACCCTGATCGGCTCGCTCTGCACCAGCGCGGCCACCACCGCCGGCTTCCGCCCGGCCGAGCAACTCGCCACGCTTCACCTCATCCTGCGCCGCTTCCCGCGCGCCGAGCCGTCCACGGAGGACGGTGCCGCCTAAAAGAGCCTTGGAGCTCCGAACAGCACGGGCGCCGTCCATCGCGGCGCCGCCCCGGAGGCCGGGCGGGCGGGGCGGTGCCGGGACCGCGATGTCAGTGGCGCGTGCGATGCTGTCCGTGATGGCCAAGAAGACCGCGAATGACGACCCTCTCGCCCCCGTCACCCTTGCCGTGGGCCAAGAGGACCTTCTGCTCGACCGTGCCGTGCAGGAGGTGGTGGCCGCCGCCCGGGCCGCCGACGCCGACACGGACGTGCGGGACCTGACCTCGGACCAGTTGCAGCCCGGCACGCTCGCCGAGCTGACGAGTCCGTCGCTCTTCGCCGAGCGCAAGGTCGTGGTCGTGCGCAACGCGCAGGACCTGTCGGCCGACACGATCAAGGAGCTGAAGGGGTACTTCGGCTCGCCCGCCGAGGAGATCACCCTCGTGCTGCTGCATGCGGGCGGAGCCAAGGGCAAGGGTCTGCTCGACGCCGCGCGCAAGGCGGGGGCGCGGGAGGTGGCCTGCCCGAAGATGACGAAGCCGGCGGACCGGCTGGCGTTCGTACGGGGGGAGTTCCGCGCGCAGGGGCGTTCGGCGACGCCGGAGGCGTGCCAGGCGCTGGTCGACGCGATCGGCAGCGATCTGCGGGAGCTGGCGTCCGCGGTGTCCCAGCTCGTCGCCGATGTCGAGGGCACGATCGACGAGGCGGTGGTCGGGCGGTACTACACGGGACGGGCCGAGGCGTCGAGCTTCACGGTCGCGGACCGGGCGGTCGAGGGACGTGCCGCGGAGGCGCTGGAGGCGCTGCGATGGTCGCTGGCCACGGGGGTGGCGCCGGTGATGATCACGAGTGCGCTCGCGCAGGGGGTGCGTGCGATCGGCAAGCTGTCCTCTGCCCGTGGCGGGCGTCCGGCGGACCTCGCCCGGGAGTTGGGCATGCCGCCGTGGAAGATCGACCGGGTGCGGCAGCAGATGCGGGGGTGGACGCCGGAGGGGGTGGCGGTCGCGCTGCGGGCGGTGGCCGAGGCCGATGCGGGCGTCAAGGGCGGCGGTGACGATCCGGAGTACGCCTTGGAGAAGGCGGTCGTCACGATCGCGAGGGCGGCCCGGTCCAGGGGCCGGGCGTAGCCCGAGGCCCGGGTATCGGCCGCGCGCCGGGCGTAGCCCGACGCTCCGGGCTCGTTCGCCGTGTTTGTACGGTGGCGCGCATGCCGAAGGCCCCGCCGTCCGTCCTGGGGAAGGACGGGAGGCGGGGCCTTCGGTCAAACTCGTGGGTCCGTGCCCGCGTGGCGAACGCAGGCCGCGCACGGACCCGGGTGCCGGGTGGGAGCGGATGAGAGAGGGCCCGCTCGGTTCCCTCCGGCGTCAAATCAAGTGTCAGCCCTTGAGGGCACCGACCTTGGAAGCCAGTGCCGACTTCTTGTTGGCAGCCGCGTTCTTGTGGATGACGCCCTTCGAGACGGCCTTGTCGAGCTGACGCGCGGCGGCGCGCTGGAACTCGGTGGCCTTCTCGACGTCACCCGCGGCGGCAGCCTCACGGGCCTTGCGGATCGCGGTGCGAAGCGAGGACTTGACGGCCTTGTTGCGCAGGCGCGCCTTCTCGTTCGTCTTGTTCCGCTTGATCTGGGACTTGATGTTCGCCACGAATGAGCCTTTACAGGTTCAGGCACGCGAGACGGACCGCCCCGCGCGCCGGTGATTTCTTGAAGACGTGTCTCGCGCTGAGAGGGCATGAGACACAGCCACCCAGGCTACCAGCCGCCTTCCGCCTCACCCAAACCGGTCTGCCGAGCGCCGCCCCGGCCTCCGGACGGCCCGCTCGCCCCCCTGCGCGCGCCGCTTCGCCCTCCGGACGGACCCTCTCGGCCCTTGAGCGCGCCACTTCACCACCCTCCACAACCCGAACGGGCGGCAATCCGGTCACAACGTATCCCTATATGCCCCCGCATATGCCCCCGCGCGCGCCGCTCCGGTCGACCTCCGCGCACCGCAAACCGGTAGCAAACTGGTCACAGCACCCCCGAGCGTGTCCCCGTGCGGTCCACCACGGCCGGTCCCGGCACGGCCCTCACCGGTCGCAGCCTCCCGCGCGTGGGACCATGGAAGCTACGTATCGATCCGACCCGAGACCGCAGACACTGCGGACGCCTCAAGAATCAGGACCCTGCGTGCCCGCGATCCCTAGCCATGTGCCCGAGCCGAGCCGTACCGACCCGGCGCTGATCCGCAATTTCTGCATCATCGCGCACATCGACCACGGCAAGTCCACGCTCGCCGACCGGATGCTCCAGCTGACCGGCGTCGTCGAGCAGCGGCAGATGCGCGCCCAGTACCTCGACCGCATGGACATCGAGCGCGAGCGCGGCATCACGATCAAGTCCCAGGCGGTGCGTCTGCCGTGGGCCCCGACCCACGATCCGGGCCATACGCATATCCTGAACATGATCGACACCCCGGGGCACGTCGACTTCACCTACGAGGTCTCGCGGTCGCTCGCCGCCTGCGAGGGGACCGTCCTCCTCGTCGACGCCGCCCAGGGCATCGAGGCCCAGACCCTCGCCAACCTCTACCTGGCGATGGAGAACGAGCTCACGATCATCCCCGTGCTGAACAAGATCGACCTGCCGGCCGCGCAGCCCGAGAAGTTCGCCGAGGAGCTCGCGAACCTGATCGGGTGCGAGCCCGGCGACGTGCTGAAGGTCTCCGCCAAGACCGGTCTGGGTGTCGAGCAGCTGCTCGACAAGGTCGTCGAGCAGATCCCGGCGCCGGTCGGTGTAGCGGACGCGCCCGCCCGCGCGATGATCTTCGACTCGGTCTACGACTCCTACCGCGGTGTGGTCACGTACGTCCGTGTCGTCGACGGGCAGCTCAACAGGCGCGAGCGCATCAAGATGATGTCGACCGGCGCGACCCACGAACTGCTGGAGATCGGCGTCAGCTCGCCCGAGATGCTCCCGGCCGACGGGCTCGGGGTCGGCGAGGTGGGCTATCTGATCACCGGTGTGAAGGACGTCCGCCAGTCCAAGGTCGGTGACACCATCACCAGCCAGGCGAAGGGCGCCGTGGAGCCCCTCGGCGGATACAAGGACCCCAAGCCGATGGTCTTCTCGGGTCTGTATCCGCTGGACGGATCCGACTACCCCGACCTGCGCGAGGCCCTCGACAAGCTCCAGCTCAACGACGCCGCGCTCGTCTACGAGCCGGAGACCTCCGCCGCCCTCGGCTTCGGTTTCCGTGTCGGCTTCCTAGGCCTGCTGCACCTCGATGTGGTCCGCGAGAGGCTGGAGCGCGAGTTCGGGCTCGACCTGATCGCCACCGCGCCCAACGTGGTCTACCGCGTGATCATGGAGGACGGCGAAGAGCACGTCGTCACCAACCCGAGCGAGTTCCCCGAGGGCAAGCTCGCGGAGGTCTACGAGCCGGTCGTACGGGCCACGATCCTCGCGCCCACCGAGTTCATCGGCGCGATCATGGAGCTCTGCCAGACCCGCCGCGGCACGCTGCTCGGCATGGACTACCTGTCCGAGGACCGCGTCGAGATCCGCTACACCCTCCCGCTCGCGGAGATCGTCTTCGACTTCTTCGACCAGCTGAAGTCCAAGACCCGCGGGTACGCGTCGCTGGACTACGAGCCCACCGGCGAGCAGAACAGCTCCCTGGTCAAGGTGGACATCCTGCTGCACGGCGACAAGGTCGACGCCTTCTCGGCGATCACCCACAAGGACCAGGCGTACGCGTACGGCGTCCGGCTCGTCGCCAAGCTGAAGGAGCTCATCCCGCGGCAGAACTTCGAGGTGCCGGTGCAGGCCGCCGTCGGCTCCCGGGTGATCGCTCGCGAGACCATCCGCGCCATCCGCAAGGACGTCCTCGCCAAGTGCTACGGCGGTGACATCTCCCGTAAGCGGAAGCTGCTGGAGAAGCAGAAGGAGGGCAAGAAGCGGATGAAGATGGTGGGTTCCGTGGAAGTTCCCCAGGAGGCCTTCATCGCGGTGCTCTCCAGCGACGACAGCGCAGGGTCCGCAAAGGGCAAAAAATAGCCGCTACCAGTGGTGCAAACCGGAT
Organism: Streptomyces sp. NPDC052036; assembly: GCF_040680495.1. Lineage (NCBI taxonomy): Bacteria > Bacillati > Actinomycetota > Actinomycetes > Kitasatosporales > Streptomycetaceae > Streptomyces > Streptomyces sp. NPDC052036. The sequence goes on from NZ_JBFAWW010000024.1 coordinate 38,061, forward strand.
GGAACAGGGCCCGTCGTACGTCGTACGGCGGGCCCTCGCGTCTGTCTTCGGCGGCTCCTCGAACGAAGCGAGTGACCTGCGCCCCTTACAAACCGGCTGGTCGGGCTCTACCCTGAACCCTGCTCGATGGTTACTCGCGAGTTAAACAACGCCTGCGAGTGGAAACAGCAGGAATGAGCCAGCCGCACCGACGCGGTGCCCGGAGGATGTCGTGAGCCACACACAGACTTTGATCGAGAACCGTCCGCCCTCTGTCGCGGCCCTCTTCCTGGAGCGTGTGGCGGCCACACCGGATGCCGAGGCCTATCGCTATCCGGTCCCCCCGTCCGCCGGCCAGGGCCCCGACGACTGGAAGTCGCTGAACTGGGGGCAGGCCGCCGAGCGGGTCCACGCGATCGCCGCCGGGCTGATCGAGCTGGGTGTACAGCCCGAGGAGCGGGTCGCGCTCGCCTCCTCCACCCGTCTGGAGTGGATTCTCGCCGACCTCGGCATCATGTGCGCGGGCGCGGCCACGACCACCATCTATCCGCAGACCAACGCCGACGAGTCGGCCTTCATCCTCTCCGACTCCGAGAGCAAGGTCCTTGTCGCGGAGAACGCCGACCAACTCGCCAAGGCCCTCGAGAAGCGCTCCGAGCTGCCCGAGCTCCACCATGTCGTCGTCATCGACCCGACGGGCGTCGAGTCCGGGGACTGGGTCCTCACTCTCGCCGAGCTGGAGACCCGCGGCGCGGCCTATCTGGCGAAGCACCCCGGGCTGATCAAGGAGCGGGTCGGCGCGATCACCAAGGACCAGCTCGCCACCGTCATCTACACCTCCGGCACCACCGGCCGGCCCAAGGGCGTGCGCCTGCCGCACGACAACTGGTCGTACATGGCCAAGGCCATCGCCGCGACCGGACTGCTCGGCGCCGACGACGTGCAGTACCTGTGGCTCCCGCTCGCCCACGTCTTCGGCAAGGTGCTCACCTCCGGGCAGATCGAGATCGGGCACGTCACCGCGGTCGACGGCCGCGCCGACAAGATCATCGAGAACCTTCCGGTGGTGCAGCCGACGTACATGGCGGCCGTGCCCCGCATCTTCGAGAAGGTGTACAACGGCGTCGCCGCCAAGGCCCGCGCGGGCGGGGCGGCCAAGTACAAGATCTTCCAGTGGGCTGTCGAGGTCGCCCGCGAGTACGCCAAGGTCACCCAGGACAACTTCCGGCGCACCGGCACCGCCTCCGCGCCCTACGCCCTCGCCGCCAAGCACAAGGTTGCCGACACGCTCGTGTACGCCAAGATCCGCGAGGCGTTCGGCGGCCGGCTGCGGGCCTGTGTCTCCGGCTCCGCCGCCCTCGCGCCCGAGATCGGTTACTTCTTCGCCGGTGCCGGCATCCACATCCTGGAGGGCTACGGCCTCACCGAGTCCTCCGCGGCCTCGTTCGTGAATCCGGGCGAGGCGTACCGCACGGGCACGGTCGGCAAGCCGCTGCCCGGCACCGAGGTGCGTATCGCCGACGACGGCGAGATCCTGCTGCGCGGTCCCGGCATCATGGAGGGCTACCACGGGCTGCCGGACAAGACCGCCGAGGTGCTGGAGGCGGACGGCTGGTTCCACACCGGGGACATCGGCGAGCTGTCGCCCGACGGCTATCTGCGCATCACCGACCGCAAGAAGGACCTCATCAAGACCTCCGGCGGCAAGTACATCGCGCCCGCCGAGGTCGAGGGACAGTTCAAGGCGGTGTGCCCGTACGTCTCCAACATCCTGGTGCACGGCGCCGACCGGAACTTCTGCACCGCGCTCATCGCCCTGGACGAGCCCGCGATCCTCGACTGGGCGAAGGAGAACGGCCTGGGGGGCAGGTCGTACGCCGAGATCGTCGCCGCTCCCGCCACGGTCGAGATGGTCGACGGCTATGTCCGGGAACTCAACGCCGGGCTCCAGCGGTGGCAGACCATCAAGAAGTTCCGGCTGCTGCCGCGGGACCTCGACGTGGAGCACGGTGAGATCACACCGAGCCTGAAGCTGAAGCGTCCGGTGGTGGAGCGGGAGTACAAGCACCTCATCGACGAGATGTACGCGGGGACGCGCGAGGCATAGGGGCCCACTCCCGGTCCCGTCCCGCGGTCGGGCCGGGTCCGGGGCCCCGAGGGGCATATTCCACCCAGGTCACCGCGGGCAGAGGACGTAGATCCGTTGCTCGAATCCGACCGTCTTCGAGCACATCCGTAGCACTGTTCTCACCCTTGGCGGCTCACTTCGGTAACTCGGCGCTTATGAGCGGGTCCGGTCTGTCACTCTGTCCGCATCGCCGGAGGCGTATTCGTCGGAGTTCACCGGAACCGCTCGGGGAGCCGTCCATGGGGGCCATTCCCACGCAACGGGAGACCATCTCCCGTGCCTCTGACATGCTCGCGCACGAGGGCGCGTCGCTGCACACGGTGGTGCGTACGAGGCTGCCGGGCGGCCCGCTCGCGCCGGGCGCCGCCCGCCGTTTTCTGCGCGCCGCCCTCTGTGCGTGGGCCGAGGCGGCCGAGCCCGACACCTTCACCGAGCGGCTGGCCGACGACGCCCTGGTCGTGGTCAGCGAACTGGTCACCAACGCGGTCGTGCACGCGGGCACCGACATCGACATCGCCTGCCGCCTCCACGAGACGGAGGACGAACCCCCCGGCCTCCTCGTCGAGGTCTCCGACCACCACCCCTCGCGCCCGGTACGGGACGACGCCACCGAGCACACCTACGACATACCCGAGTACGGCCGCGGTCTGCGCCTCGTCGGTGCGCTCGCCACCGCCTGGGGGATCACCTACCGCACCGCCACCAAGACCGTCTGGGCACAGCTGCCCCTCGACGGTGCCCAGGCCGCCGAGGACGGGATCGAGGTCTACGCCGGTGAGGACGTCCTGACGGGCGAGCTCGGCACGGCCGAGATCCTCGGGCCCGAACCCGCCGCCTACACCGAGCCCGGCCGCGGTGTGCCCGACCGGGACTGGCGGGGCCGCGGCGCGCTTTCCTTCCTCGCCGAGGCCTCCGACCTGCTCGCCGGACAGCTCGACGAGGATCTGGTCGCCGCGCTCACCGGGCAGCTCCTCGTGCCGCGGCTCGCCGACTGGTGCGCGGTGTGGCTGGAGGACGAGGCGACCGGCTGGCACGGGCCCGAGACGGCGGTCACCACCGGGCCGCGCCTGGCCCGGGTCTGGCACGGCAGCGAGAACCGCATCGAGGAGCTGCGCCGGGTGCTGGAGAAGGACCCGCCGCGGCTGCCGGAGTCGGTGCGTTCCCGGGCGGTGCCCGTTCCCTGGCCCGGGGAGGCGCTCGGCCCGCGCGGCGCGACCGGGGCGGCGCTCGCCTACCGGCTGATCGCCGGCGGCCGGCCGCTCGGCACGCTGGTCATCGGCCGTACGGGATTGCTGCGCTTCCCCGACGAGGTCACCGGGCTCGTCGAGGACCTCAGCCGCCGGGTGGCGCTCGCCATCGGGGCGGCCCGGCAGTACGCGCGCCAGGCCACCATCAGCCGGGTGCTGCAGCGGGGGCTGCTGCCCGGGGCCGTCGCCGAGATCCCCGGGGTGCGCAGCGCGCTCGTGTACGAACCGTGCGACAAGGGCGGCGGCCCCAGCGGCGACTTCTACGACCTCTTCCCGGCCGGCCGCGGACGGTGGTGCTTCGCGCTCGGCGACGTCCAGGGCAAGGGCCCGGAGGCGGCGGTCGTGATCGGGCTGGCCCGCCCCTGGCTGCGGCTGCTGGCCCGCGAGGGGTATGCGGTCCCCGACGTCCTGGACCGACTCAACCAGCTCCTCCTCGACGACGCCACGGAGACGGCGGACGCGGCGGCGCGGGCACTGGTGGCGGCGGGCGCCCCCGTGCCGGTCGCCGACGGCGGCTCCCATGCGCGCTTCCTCTCCCTGCTCTACGGCGAGCTGGTCCCCTTCGACGGCGGGGTGCACTGCACGCTCGCCTCCGCCGGGCATCCGCTGCCGCTGCTGCTGGGCCCGGACGGCGACGTACGGGTGGTGGCCCAGCCGCAGACCCTCCTCGGGGTCGTCGAGGACGTCACCTATGTGTGCGAGACGTTCGAGCTGTACTCCGGCGACACGCTGCTGTGCGTCACGGACGGGGTGACCGAGCGGCGCAGCGGATCCCGCCAGTTCGACGACGGGGACGGGCTCGCGGCGGCGCTCGCCGGCTGCGCCGGGCTGAGCGCCGAGCTGATCGCGGAGCGGATCCGGACCCTGGTGCACGAGTTCGGGAGAAAGCCCCCGGAGGACGACCTGGCGCTGCTGGTACTGCGCGCGGAGTGACGCGCCCCACCCAAGGCGCCCCACCCAACGCGTGGCTCACCCGAGGCGCGCCCCACCCGAGGGCGTGCCGTACCCGAGCCGTGCCCCCACCCGGGACGTGCCACCCCAAACCGGTCACGTCCCCGGTGCTGGACAATGGAGGACATGCCTTCCGCACTCCCCGACGGCGAGCCCGTCCCCCACGACGGCGCACTGCCCGCGCACGCCCTCGCCGGAGCCGCCGAGCGCCCCCTCGGGTTCTACCTCCATGTGCCGTACTGCGCGACGCGCTGCGGCTACTGCGACTTCAACACGTACACGGCGACGGAGCTGCGCGGCACGGGCGGGGTGCTGGCGTCCCGCGACAACTACGCACAGACGCTGATCGACGAGATCAGGCTGTCCCGCAAGGTACTGGGCGACGACCCGCGCGAGGTCCGCACGGTCTTCGTCGGGGGCGGCACGCCGACGCTGCTGGACGCGTCGGACCTCGTACGGATGCTCGGGGCGATCCGTGAGGAGTTCGGGCTCGCGGAGGACGCCGAGGTGACGACGGAGGCGAACCCGGAGTCGGTCGACCCGGCATATCTCGAAACCCTCCGGGAGGGCGGCTTCAACCGCATCTCCTTCGGTATGCAGAGCGCCCGCCCCCACGTACTGAAGATCCTGGACCGCACCCACACCCCGGGCCGCCCCGAGGCCTGTGTGGCCGAAGCACGGACGGCGGGCTTCGAGCACGTCAACCTCGATCTGATCTACGGCACCCCGGGCGAGAGCGACGACGACTGGCGGGCCTCCCTGGACGCGGCGCTGGGTGCGGGCCCCGACCATGTCTCGGCGTACGCGCTGATCGTCGAGGAGGGCACCCAGCTCGCCCGCCGCATCCGCCGGGGCGAGATACCGATGACGGACGACGACGTCCACGCGGACCGCTATCTGATCGCGGACGAGGCGCTCGGCTCTGCGGGCTACGACTGGTACGAGGTCTCCAACTGGGCCACGTCGGAGTCCGGCCGCTGTCTGCACAACGAGCTGTACTGGCGCGGCGCCGACTGGTGGGGCGCGGGCCCCGGCGCGCACAGCCATGTGGGCGGCGTGCGCTGGTGGAACGTGAAGCACCCGGGGGCGTACGCGGCGGCGCTGGCGGAGGGCCGCTCCCCGGGGGCCGGACGGGAGCTCCTGTCGGCGGAGGACCGCCGGGTGGAGCGCATCCTGCTGGAACTGCGCCTGAGGGAGGGCGTCCCGCTGTCGCTGCTGCGGGAGGAGGGACTCGCGGCCGCACGCCGGGCACTGACGGACGGGCTCCTGGAGAAGGGCCCGTACGACGAGGGCCGGGGGGTCCTCACCCTGCGCGGGCGGCTGCTGGCGGACGCGGTGGTGCGGGATCTGGTCGACTGATCACTCCGGTGGGCTCGCCTCCGGGCCCAGGACGTCGATGTCCGCGACGAAGCCAGTGAGCCCGTACCGGACTTGGTGGTCCTGGAGCGTGACCTCGTGCCCCGCTCCGGCCGCCTGCTGCCGTCGCCACTGATCACGATGGTCGTCGAGGTCGCTTCCAAAACCAGCGTCGCACGGCGAGTTCGGGACGTTCCCCGGAGTCAAGCCCCACCGCTGTCCGTGACGAAGTCGATCAGCTCCTCCACCCGCCCCAGCAACTCCGGCTCAAGGTCCTTGTAGGACCGCACCCGCGACAGGATCCCCTGCCAAGCCGCCCCCGTGTTCTCCGGCCACCCCAGCGCCCGGCACACGCCCGTCTTCCAGTCCTGACCGCGTGGCACCCGGGGCCAGCCGGGAATCCCCAGTGCCGCCGGCTTCACCGCCTCCCAGATGTCGATGTACGGGTGGCCGACGACCAGCGCGTGTTCGCTGGTCACCGACTCGGCGATACGCCACTCCTTCGTACCGGGCACCAAGTGGTCCACGAGCACACCCAGCCGAGCGTCCGGACCCGGTGCGAAGGACGACACGATCGACGGCAGGTCGTCCACGCCCTCCAGGTACTCCACCACCACGCCCTCGATGCGCAGGTCGTCGCCCCACACCTTCTCGACCAGCTCGGCGTCGTGGCGGCCCTCCACGTAGATGCGGCCGGCGCGGGCCACCCTCGCGCGCGCCCCCGGGACGGCCACCGAGCCCGAAGCCGTGCGCGTGGGACGCACCGGCGCGCTCGACGGGCGCACCAGGGTCACCACCCGGCCCTCCAGCAGAAACCCCCGCGGCTCCAGCGGGAACACCCGGTGCTTGCCGAAGCGGTCCTCCAGGGTCACCGTGCCCGCCTCGCAGCGGATCACCGCGCCGCAGAAACCGGTGCGCGGCTCCTCGACCACGAGACCGGGGTCCGCCGGGACCTCCGGCACAGGCTTGGGCTTCTTCCACGGCGGGGTCAGGTCCGGTGAGTACTGGCGCATTCGGATGACGATAGGAGAAGCCCGGCCGCGGGGGTTGAGGAAGACCTCACGACACGCCGAAACGGGACGCCAGTCCGTCGCGCTGCGCCCTGACGAACGCGGCGTCCACCACGGCACCGTGCCCCGGCACGTACACCGCGTCCCGGCCGCCCAGTTCGAGCAGCCGGTCCAGGGCCGCCGGCCAGTGCGCGGGGGCCGCGTCCGGGCCCGCCTGCGGCTCGCCGGACTCCTCCACAAGATCCCCGCAGAACACCACCGCCCGCTCCCCGGGGACGAGAACCACCAGGTCGTGGGCCGTGTGGGCCGGGCCCAGATGCGCCAGCAGCACCTGTACCCCGCCCAGATCCAGCGTGCGTTCACCCGACACCTGCTGGTGCGGGCGCACCAGCACATCCCCGGCCTCGGCCGCCTCGGCCGCGTCCAGACCGTGCCGCACCGCGTCCGTGACCAGCACGTCACGCTCGCGGACGAACACCGCGTCCGTGCCCACCGCCCCGAACACCTCCGCGCCCGCGAACGCCGCCGCCCCGAGGACATGGTCGAAGTGGGGATGCGTCAGCGCGAGATGTGTCACACGCAGGTCCCCGCCGAGCTGCGCGAGCAGCCGCCGTGTCGCGGTGCGGCCGCGCGCCCTCGCCGAGACTCGACCCGGCGTCGATCATGAGGGCCCCGTGCTCGCCGACCACCAGCCCCGCCGTGCAGTCCCATCCCGGCAGCCGTGTGCGCCCTGCCCGGGCGCCGAGCGCCTCCCACCCGGCCTCTTCCCACCACACTGTCATGGGGTGACGCTATCCGCAGGCGCCCGGGCGGACAGGACAGGGCGGGACAGGTCGGTACACCTCGGCACGGCACAGGTGCCCGCCCTTGCCGGGGGCGTACCCGACGGCCGTACACTTGGCCCGGGGATGCTGGCACTCACCCGCACAGAGTGCCAGGGGAAGCGTCAAGGGGAACGGATCGCTGGAGGTGTGCGCATGCTGAGTGAACGCAGGCTCGAAGTGCTGCGCGCGATCGTCCAGGATTATGTGGGCACCGAGGAGCCGGTGGGCTCCAAGGCGCTCACCGAGCGGCACAACCTCGGCGTCTCCCCGGCCACCGTGCGCAACGACATGGCCGCGCTGGAGGACGAGGGCTATATCGCCCAGCCGCACACCAGCGCCGGACGCATCCCCACGGACAAGGGCTATCGCCTTTTCGTCGACAAGCTCGCGGCCGTCAAGCCGATGACCTCGCCCGAGCGCCGCGCGATCCAGAACTTCCTGGAGGGCGCCGTCGACCTCGACGACGTCGTGGCGCGTACGGTACGTCTGCTCGCGCAACTCACCCGGCAGGTCGCCGTCGTGCAGTACCCCTCGCTGACCCGCTCGACGGTGCGGCACGTGGAACTGCTGGCGATGGCGCCCGCGCGGGTGATGCTCGTGCTGATCACCGACACCGGCCGGGTCGAGCAGCGCATGATCGACTGCCCCGCGCCGTTTGGAGAAACGTCACTCGCGGATCTGCGGGCGCGACTCAACAGCCGGGTCGCCGGCCGCCGTTTCGCAGACGTCCCGCAGCTTGTGCAGGACCTGCCCGAGGCCTTCGAACCGGAGGACCGGGGCACGGTCTCCACGGTGCTCTCCACCCTTCTGGAGACCCTCGTGGAGGAGACCGAGGAGCGGCTGATCATCGGCGGCACCGCCAATCTCACCCGCTTCGGGCATGACTTCCCTCTCACCATCCGCCCCGTGCTGGAGGCACTGGAGGAGCAGGTCGTGCTCCTCAAGCTGCTGGGTGAGGCGAAGGATCCAGCCATGCGGGTGCGCATCGGCCATGAGAACGCCCACGAGGGACTCAACTCCACGTCGGTCGTCTCCGTGGGCTACGGTTCGGGCGGCGAGGCAGTAGCGAAACTCGGCGTGGTCGGACCGACCCGCATGGATTACCCGGGAACGATGGGAGCGGTACGAGCGGTGGCACGGTACGTCGGACAGATCCTGGCGGAGTCGTAAGTGGCCACGGACTACTACGCCGTACTCGGCGTGCGCCGCGACGCGTCGCAGGAAGAGATCAAGAAGGCGTTCCGTCGGCTCGCCCGCGAGCTGCACCCGGACGTCAACCCTGATCCCAAGACGCAGGAGCGGTTCAAGGAGATCAACGCCGCGTACGAGGTGCTCTCGGACCCGCAGAAGAAGCAGGTCTACGACCTCGGCGGCGACCCCCTGTCCCAGGCGGGCGGCGCGGGCGCGGGCGGCTTCGGCGCGGGCGGCTTCGGGAACTTCTCGGACATCATGGACGCGTTCTTCGGCACGGCGTCGCAGCGCGGACCGCGCTCGCGCACCCGTCGGGGCCAGGACGCCATGATCCGGCTGGAGATCGAGCTCGACGAGGCGGCCTTCGGCACCACGAAGGACATCCAGGTCGACACGGCCGTCGTCTGCAACACCTGCAACGGCGAGGGCGCCGCGCCCGGCACGTCCGCGCAGACCTGTGACATGTGCCGCGGCCGCGGCGAGGTCTCGCAGGTCACGCGGTCCTTCCTGGGCCAGGTCATGACCTCCCGGCCCTGCCCGCAGTGCCAGGGCTTCGGCACGATCGTCCCGAACCCGTGCCCGGAGTGCGCGGGCGACGGACGGGTGCGCTCCCGCCGGACGCTCACCGTCAAGATCCCCGCGGGCGTCGACAACGGCACCCGGATCCAGCTCGCCGGCGAGGGCGAGGTCGGCCCCGGCGGCGGTCCGGCCGGCGATCTGTACGTAGAGATCCACGAGCTGCCGCACCAGACCTTCCAGCGCCGTGGCGACGACCTGCACTGCACGGTCACCATCCCGATGACGGCGGCGGCCCTCGGCACCAAGGTGCCGCTGGAGACGCTGGACGGCATGGAGGAGGTCGACATCCGTCCTGGCACGCAGTCCGGGCAGTCGATCCCGCTGCACGGCCGAGGCATCACGCATCTGCGCGGCGGCGGCCGGGGCGACCTGGTCGTGCATGTCGAGGTGCAGACGCCGTCGAAGCTGGACCCCGAGCAGGAGCACCTGCTGCGGGAGCTGGCGAAGCTGCGCGGCGAGGAACGGCCGCAGGGCCAGTTCCAGCCGGGACAGCAGGGTCTGTTCTCACGCCTGAAGGACGCCTTCAACGGGCGCTGACCCTCCGCGGACACCACACCGGCGCCGGTCCCATCGGACCGGCGCCGGTGTGCTTCCCGGGGTGCCGTCGGCTGCCGCTCCCGACCCCGTTCCGGCCGCCCGTGAGCACCCTCCCACCGCCCTGACCGGCGGACGTTTCCGGGAGCATATGCCAGCGGAAGCCCGGATTCGGACTTGTTCGAAGGACGTGACAACATGCCGTCATGTCCTCCGTGCCGACCGATCTCCTCCGCCATCCGATCGTGCAGGCCCCCATGGCGGGCGGAGCCTCCGTGCCGCAGCTGGTGGCCGCCGTGTCCGAGGCGGGCGGCCTCGGGTTCCTCGCCGCCGGTTACAAGACCGCCGACGGCATGTACCAGGAGATCAAGCAGCTCCGCGGGCTCACCGCGCGTCCCTTCGGCGTGAACGTGTTCATGCCACAGCCCGATCAGGCGGACCCCGCCGCCGTCGAGGTCTACGCCGAACAGCTCGCCGGCGAGGTCACCTGGTACAAGGCCGAGCTGGGCGACCCCGACAGCGGCCGCGACGACGGCTACGACGCCAAGCTCGCCGTCCTCCTCGACGACCCGGTGCCGGCGGTCTCCTTCCACTTCGGCGTCCCCGCCCCCTCGGTCCTTCAGTCCCTGCGCCGCGCGGGCACCTTCACCCTGGTCACCGCGACCACCGCCGAGGAGGCCCTCGCCGTGCAGGAGGCGGGCGCCGACGCGGTGATCGCACAGGGCGTCGAGGCCGGCGGCCACCAGGGCACCCACCGCGACAGCGCAGAGAACGACGGCTCCGGCATCGGGCTGCTGACCCTGGTCGCCCAGATCCGCGAGGCCGTACGCATCCCGATCGTCGCGGCCGGCGGCCTCATGCGCGGCAGCCAGATCGCCGCGGTGCTCGCGGCGGGCGCGAGCGCGGCCCAGCTGGGCACCGCGTTCCTCGCCACCCCCGAGTCCGGCGCGCACCCCCTGCACAAGCAGGCGCTGACCGACCCCCTGTTCGTCCGGACGGAGCTGACGCGCGCCTTCTCCGGGCGCCCGGCCCGCGCCCTGGTCAACCGGTTCATGCGGGAGCACGGACCGTACACGCCCGCCGCCTACCCCGAGATCAACCACCTCACCTCGCCGCTGCGCAAGGCGGCCGCCAAGGCCGACGACCCGCAGGGCATGTCGCTGTTCGCCGGTCAGGGCCACCGCCTGGCCCGTGACCTGCCCGCCGGACGCCTGGTGGAGGTCCTGGCGGCGGAACTCCGGGAGGCCGCGACAGCGTTGTCCACGGGCGGTGCCGGTCGATGACGGCGCCCGTGTTCGTCGTGGACCGGCTCGACGCCATCGGTCCGGAGTTCGTGCTCGACGGCCCCGAGGGACGGCACGCGGTCTCGGTGAAGCGGCTGCGGCCGGGGGAGGCCGTCGTCCTGACCGACGGCGCCGGACGCCGGGCGGAGTGCGAGGTCATCGGCACCGAGGGCAAGGACCGGCTGGTCGTCCGGGTGACCTCGGTGTCCGAGGAGCCGCCGCAGACACCCCGGATCACCGTCGTCCAGGCACTGCCCAAGGGTGACCGCGGCGAGCTGGCAGTGGAGACCATGACCGAGGTCGGCGTCGACGCGATCGTCCCCTGGCAGGCCTCCCGCTGCATCACCCAGTGGAAGGGCGACCGGGGGCTGAAGGCCCTCGGCAAGTGGCGGGCCACCGCCCGCGAGGCGGGCAAGCAGTCCCGCCGGGTGCGCTTCCCCGAGGTCGCGGACGCGGCGACGACCAAGCAGGTCGCGGCACTTCTTGCCGAGGCCGACTTCGCGGCGGTCCTGCACGAGAGCGGCGAGGACCCTCTTGCGGCCGTGGAACTCCCCACCGAGGGCGAGATCGTGCTGGTCGTCGGGCCCGAAGGAGGCGTCGCCCCCGAGGAGTTGACCCTGTTCGAGGAGGCGGGCGCGCGGGCCTTCCGGCTGGGGCACACCGTGCTGCGCACCTCGACCGCCGGCACCGCGGCGGCCGCGCTGCTGCTCGGCCGCACCGGACGCTGGTCCTGACCTTCGGGGGTACACCATGGAACTCGCCCAGGTACGGCTGCTGGTCTCGGACTTCGCCGCCTGCTACCGGTTCTACGCCGACGTCCTCGGCCTCAAGCCCCAGTCGGGAGCCGAGGACGGCCCGTACGAGAAGTTCTCTCCCACTGTCGGCTCGGCCGGCATCGCCCTCCAGGACCGGGCGATGATGGCCCGCGTCCTGGGCGAACTGGGCGACGCCGCGACGGGCCACCGCTCGCTCGTGGTGCTGCGCGTGGACGACCTGGACGCGTACTGCGAGCGCATCACCTCCCGTGGCGTGACCCTTCTGCACGGCCCGGCCCCCCTGACCGACCGTATGCGCGTCGCCCACCTCAAGGACCCCGAGGGCAACCTCGTGGAACTCCAGGAATGGCTTCTGCTGCGCGGCTGACGGCGCGTCGGGAGGCGTGACAAGGGGGCGCTCGGTGGCCCTATGCGCTCTACCGCCGGCGGCGGGAGAGTGGCAGGCTGCCCTCCATGGGGGCATTGAGGCGGATTCGGCGGCGCCCGCGGGGACGGCGGGCCCTGGCGGCGACCGGACTCGTGGCGGTCGCCATGGGCGCGGCCGTGGCGTGCCAGCCCGGTGACCTGAGCACCGTGGCGGCGGCGTACACCACCGACCAGACCGCGACCAGGGAGCTCCAGCGGCACCATGTGACCGTGCGCTGGCTCAGCTGCACGGGCGGCTACGGCACCGGCGGCACCGCCACCCGCTCCGCCGGCACACCCGCACCGACCCAGACCACCGTCGTCAGCGTCGACTGCCAGGGCAAGACCGGCGACGACAAGGACATCACCGTCAAGGGCAGGATCACCCGGGTCGTCGACGGCAGATGCGTCCGCGGGGACCTGCGGGCCACCGTGGGCGGCAGGCAGTGGTTCCATGTCAGCGGCCTCGGCAACTGCGACGCCGCCCCGACACCGACGTACCAGCAGCCCGGCACCTACCAGCCGGCCCCCGGCCTGCCCGGACCCACCGTCACCGTGACGAGGACCATCTGGTGCCAGGGCGACCCCACCTGCTGGCCCGTCCAGGGCAAATGATCCGTACGACCCCGTACGACCCAGCATGACGATCCGGGGCGACTGACAAAACCCCTGTCCGTGAACACACTTGCTGCTTAGGGTGACCTGGTGACTCAGTCCACATCGCCCGCGTACCTCCGCTTCCCGCATCTGCACGGCGAGTTGGTCGCCTTCACCGCCGAGGACGACGTCTGGGTCGCCCCGCTCGACGGCGGCCGTGCCTGGCGGGTCAGCGCCGACAACGTCCCGGTCAACCACCCCCGGATATCCCCGGACGGTCAGACCGTGGCCTGGACCTCCACCCACGACGGCGCTCCCGAGGTGTATGCCGCCCCGATCGACGGCGGCCCCGCCCAGCGCCTGACCCACTGGGGCAGTGGCAAGACCCAGGTGCGCGGCTGGACCCCCGACGGACGGGTACTCGCCCTCAGCACGGTCGGCCAGGCCTCCCTGCGCCGCACCTGGGCGCACGCCGTACCGCTGGACGGCGGACCGGCCACCACCCTGCCGTACGGGCCTGTCGGCGAGGTCGCCCACGGCCCGGCCACCGTGCTGCTGAGCGCGCCCATGGGCCGCGAGGCCGCCTGGTGGAAGCGGTACCGCGGCGGCACGGCCGGCAAGCTGTGGATCGAACGGTCCGCCGACGGCGAAGGGACCGGGGAGTTCGTACGGCTCCACGAGGACATCGACGGCAACATCGAGTACCCGTGCTGGGTCGGGGAACGCATCGCCTTCCTCTCCGACCACGAGGGCGTCGGAGCGCTGTACTCGTCGCTCGCCGACGGCTCGGACCTGCGCCGCCACACCCCCCTCGACCACTTCTACGCCCGGCACGCGGCCACCGACGGAACCCGGGTCGTGTACTCCTCCGCCGGTGAACTCTGGCTCCTGGAGGACCTGGACGGCGCCGAGCCCCGCCGGCTCGACATCCGGCTCGGCGGACAATGTGTGGATCTGCAGCCGTATCCGGTGAGCGCGAGCCGCTGGTTCGGGGCCGCCTCGCCCGACCGCACCGGACGCGGCAGCGCGATCTCGGTGCGCGGCGCCGTCCACTGGATCACCCACCGCTCCGGGCCCGCCCGCGCGCTCGCCGCCGGGCACGGGGTACGGGCCCGGCTGCCGCGCACCTTCCGCGCGGACGGCGAGGAGTGGGTGGTGTGGGTGACGGACGCGGAGGGCGACGACGCGCTGGAGTTCGCGCCCGCCACCGGAGTCGCGCCCGGCGCCACCCCCCGGCGGCTCGCCGGCGGGCGCCTCGGCCGGGTGCTCGGGCTCGCGGTGGCCCCCGACGGCAGCCGGATCGCGGTCGCCGCGCACGACGGGCGGGTGCTGCTCGTCGAGCGGGACAGTGGCGAGGTGCGCGAGGTCGACCGCAGCGAGGACGGCGAGGCCGACGGGCTCGTCTTCTCCCCGGACTCGGCCTGGCTGGCCTGGTCGCACCCCGGCCCCCGCCCGCTGCGCCAGCTCAAGCTCGCCAACACGGCCGATCTGTCGGTCACGGAGGCGACCCCGCTCCGCTTCCGGGACTACGCGCCCGCGTTCACCCTGGACGGCAAGCACCTGGCGTTCCTCTCGGCACGCTCCTTCGACCCCGTCTACGACGAGCACGTCTTCGACCTGGCCTTCGTGGGCGGTTCCCGGCCGCACCTGATCACCCTCGCCGCCACCACCCCGTCCCCCTTCGGGCCTCAGCGGCACGGCCGTCCCTTCGAGACGCCCGACAAGGACGAGACACCCGACAGCGAGGGCGCCCCCGCGACCCGGGTCGACCTGGAGGGACTCGCCGACCGGATCGTGCCGTTCCCCGTCGAGGCCGCGCGCTACTCCGGCCTGCGGGCCGCCAAGGACGGCGTGCTCTGGCTGCGGCACCCGGTGCGCGGAGTCCTCGGCACCTCACGGGCCACCCCCGACGACCCCGATCCCCAGTCCGAGCTGGAGCGCTACGACCTCGTCCAGCAGCGCATCGAGCATCTCGCCTCGGACGCCGACCACTTCACGGTCAGCGGCGACGGCAAGCGGGTGCTGCTGTGGACCGACGGCAAGCTCAAGGTCGTACCGAGCGACCGCCGCGCCCCGAACGACGACGACAGCGATGCCAACATCACCGTGGACCTGTCCCGGATCCGGCAGACCGTCGACCCGGCGGCCGAATGGCGGCAGATGTACGACGAGGCCGGCCGCCTCATGCGCGACAACTTCTGGCGGCCCGACCTCGGCGGGGTCGACTGGGACGGTGTGCTGGACCGGTACCGGCCGGTCCTGGAGCGCATCGCCACGCACGACGACCTGGTGGACCTCCTGTGGGAGGTGCAGGGCGAACTGGGCACCTCGCACGCGTATGTCACACCGAGCGGCTACGGGTCCGGCGCGGACCGCCGGCAGGGACTGCTCGGGGCCGACATCTCCCGGCACCCGGACGGCAGCTGGCGCATCGACCGGGTGCTGCCGTCGGAGACCTCCGACCCGGACGCCCGGGCGCCGCTCGCCGCGCCCGGCGTGGCGGTACGGGCCGGGGACGCGATCGTGGCGGTCGGCGGCCTGCCGGTGGGCCCGGTGGCCGGGCCGGGACCGCTGCTGGTCGGGACGGCGGGCAAACCGGTGGAGCTGACCGTCTCGCCCGCGGGCGGGGGCGATCCACGGCATGTCGTCGTCGTGCCGATCGCGGACGAGGAGCCGCTGCGGTACCACGCGTGGGTCGCGGACCGGCGGGCGTATGTGCACGAGAAGTCCGGCGGCCGGCTCGGCTATCTGCATGTGCCGGACATGGTGGGCTCCGGGTGGGCGCAGCTCCACCGCGATCTGCGGATCGAGGTCGTCCGGGAGGGACTGGTCGTGGACGTCCGGGAGAACCGGGGCGGCCACACCTCCCAACTGGTCGTGGAGAAGCTGGCACGGCGGATCGTGGGCTGGGACCTGCCGCGCGGACTGCGGGCGTACAGCTACCCGGAGGACGCTCCGCGCGGTCCGGTCGTCGCCGTCGCCAACGAGTTCTCCGGCTCGGACGGCGACATCGTCAACGCGGCGGTCAAGGCGCTCGGCATCGGGCCGGTGGTCGGGACGCGGACCTGGGGCGGTGTCATCGGCATCGACAGCAAGTACCGGCTGGTCGACGGGACGCTGGTGACCCAGCCGAAGTACGCGTTCTGGCTGGAAGGTCCCGGGTGGGGCGTGGAGAACCACGGGGTCGATCCCGACATCGAGGTGGTCCAGACTCCCCAGGATCACGCGGCCGGGCGGGACGTCCAGCTCGACGAGGCGGTGCGGCTGGCGCTGGCCGCCCTGGAGGAGCGCCCGGCGAAGCGTCCCCCGGAGCTGCCGACCCTGTGAACCGCCGTACCGCGGCGGAGGTTTTCCGGCCCCGCCCGCCCTCCGGCCCCTTCCGGACCGGCGGGCGGGCGGCGCCCGATACGATGCCGTCGTAGTGATCAGCCCGTGTGAGGAGGAGGCACGCACATGGCGGGAGAGCCGCAGGAGGACTGCCTGTTCTGCAAGATCGTCGCGGGGCACATCCCGGCGACGATCGTCCGGGAGACCGACACCACGATCGCCTTCCAGGACATCAACCCCCAGGCACCCACGCACATACTGGTCATCCCGAGGCTCCACCACCGGGACGTCGCGACCCTCGCCGCCGCCGCACCGTCCGTGGCCGCCGATGTGCTCCGCGAGGCCGGTGAGGTCGCCGCGCAGGAAAAGCTGGAGAGCTACCGCGTCGTCTTCAACACCGGCAGCGGCGCCGGGCAGACCGTCTGGCACGCCCACGCCCATGTGCTCGGCGGCCGCGGTCTGCAGTGGCCCCCCGGATGACGCGCCATGTCGGCCCGTGAACTGGTGGTGCTCGGCACCGCCAGCCAGGTCCCGACCCGGCAGCGCAACCACAACGGCTATCTGCTGCGCTGGGACGGCGAGGGCATCCTCTTCGACCCTGGCGAGGGCACCCAGCGGCAGATGCTCCGCGCCGGCGTCGCCGCCCACGATCTGCACCGGATCTGTGTCACGCACTTCCACGGGGACCACGCGCTGGGGCTGGCCGGGGTCATCCAGCGGATCAACCTGGACAAGGTGCCGCACGAGATCACCGCGCACTACCCGCGGTCGGGGCAGCGGTTCTTCGAGCGGCTGCGGTACGCCACCGCCTACCGCGAGACCGTTTCGCTGACCGAGGCACCGGTCGCCGAGGACGGGGTGCTCGCGACGACCGGGGCGTACACGCTCGAAGCGCGCCGGCTCTCCCACCCCGTGGAGTCGTTCGGCTACCGGCTGATCGAGCCCGACGGGCGGCGGATGCTGCCCGAGCGGCTCGCCGAGCACGGGATCACCGGCCCCGACGTGGGCCGTCTCCAGCGCGAGGGCTCCCTCGGCGGTGTCCTGCTGGAGACCGTGAGCGAGGTGCGGCGCGGACAGCGGTTCGCGTTCGTCATGGACACCCGCCTCTGCGAGGGGGTGTACGCCCTCGCGGAGGGCTGCGACCTCCTCGTCATCGAGTCCACCTTCCTCGACGAGGATGAACAGTTCGCCGTCGAGTACGGCCATCTGACGGCTGGTCAGGCGGCGCGGGTGGCCCGGGAGACCGGGGTGCGGCACCTGGTCCTCACGCACTTCAGCCAGCGCTACTCGGAGCCGGAGGAGTTCGAACGGCAGGCGCGGGCCGCCGGGTTCGAGGGAGAGCTGACCGTGGCGCACGACCTGCTCAGGGTGCCGGTCCCGAAACGGCCCTGACCAGGCCTTACGATGCTTTGATGCCCCTCCCCAAAGCTGAACTGCACCTTCACGTCGAAGGCACCCTGGAGCCGGAGCTGGCCTTCGAGCTGGCCGCCCGCAATGCCGTCGAACTGCCGTACGCCGACACCGACGACCTGCGCAAGGCCTACGCCTTCGAGGACCTCCAGTCCTTCCTGAACCTGTACTACGAGCTGATGGCCGTGCTGCGGACCGAGCGGGACTTCGAGGATCTCGCCAACGCGTATCTGGAGCGGGCCGCCGCACAGGGCGTGCGCCACGCCGAGATCTTCTTCGACCCGCAGGCCCATATCGCCCGGGGTGTCCCCATGGGGACGGTCGTCGAGGGCCTGTGGCGCGCGCTCGGCCGCAGCGAGGAGAACCACGGCGTCTCCACCCAGCTGATCATGTGCTTCCTGCGGGACGAGTCCGCCGACTCGGCGATGGAGACGCTGCGGGCCGCCGAGCCCTACCTCGACCGGATCGTCGGCGTCGGCCTCGACTCCGCCGAGGTCGGCCACCCGCCCGCCAAGTTCCGCGAGGTGTACGAGGCCGCCGCCGCCCTCGGGCTGCGCCGGGTCGCGCACGCGGGCGAGGAGGGGCCGCCGGAGTACATCACCGAGGCCCTCGATGTGCTCGGCATCGAGCGCGTCGACCATGGTCTGCGCTGCATGGAGGACCCGGCGCTGGTCGAGCGGCTGGTGCGCGAGCGGGTGCCGCTCACGCTCTGCCCGCTGTCCAACGTCCGGCTGCGCGCGGTCGACGTCCTGGCGGAGCACCCGCTGCCCGCGATGCTGGACGCCGGACTGCTGTGCACCGTCAACTCCGACGACCCGGCGTACTTCGGCGGCTACGTGGCGGACAACTTCCACGCCGTGCACGACGCCCTCGGGCTGAGCACGGAGCGGATGCGCGAACTGGCCCGCAACTCGTTCCTCGCCTCCTTCCTGGACCACGACGAGGAGCGGCGGGCCCGCTACCTCGCCGAGGTGGACGCGTACGAGTTCACCGGGAACTGAGGGCCTCCGGTCCCGGCTACGGGGTTCCGGGTCCCGGCGCGGCCGTCGTCTGCCGGGGCCCGGCCGTGCCGTAGGCCCCCCGGTCCGGGGCCGCCGGTGTGTCGAACGGGATCTCCACGACCGGCTGTTCGCAGGCGCCGGCCGGCGCGACCGCGCCCACCGCGCCGCCCGACGGCACTGCGGCCACGGCGGCCGGAGCGCCCCCGCGGCGGCGCACGGCGCCCGGCAGGAGCGGGCGTCCGCCCGGCTGCCGGGCCACGGCGGCCAGCGGGAGGGCGATCGCCAGCAGGCCGGCCGCGAGGATCGTGCCCATGGCCGGAAAGCCCGCCCGCGCGGCCAGCACACTGCCGGTGAGGGGACCGGCCGCGGTGCCGAGCGAGGACGCCGAGCCGACGAGGACGGCCCAGCGGCCGCGCCGGTCCAGGGAGGCGGCGAGGCCGATCAGATACGACAGCACGATCGGATAGAGCGCGTTCCAGGCGATCTCACCGGTCGCGAAGGTGCCGAGGCCGGTGGCGGAGGCGCTGAGGGTGATACAGCCGGCGATGAGCGCGGTGCCCGCGCCGACGGGGAGCGCACGGCCGAGCCGCGGCCCGAGCATGCCCGCGCCGATCACGCCGAGCAGGCCGGCGCCGAGCGCGACGGCGAAGACCAGGCCGACGGTGACCTCGCTGAGGTGTGCCTGGGTGAGGCCGATGCGCCCGCTGACGCCCCACAGGGAGTTCTGGGCCAGGGACCAGCACAGGATGCCGCCGGCCAGTACGAGCCCGGGGCCGCGATGGGGCAGCCGGCCCGTTTCGCGGGGAGCCGTGGCGGCGCGCGCGGGGGAGGAGAGGCGGCCGGTCGCGGGCCACACCAGCAGGGCGGTGAGCGCGATCGCGGCCAGCGGAAGGCCGTGGCCCGGGCCGAGGTGGGGGACCGTCAGATAGACCGCCCCGGCGAGCGCGGAGACGCTCAACAGGCCCAGGGTGGAGGCTTGGTGCGGATTTCGCTGCGCGGCGATGCCGGTCGCGGCGACCGTGGTGGCCGTCCCCGACCCGAAGCCGCCGGCGACCGCTCCCGCGACGACCACGGGGATGCTGTGGCTGACGGCCGCCGTGCCGTATCCGGCGGCGGCGAGCAGCAGCCCGATGCGGGCCAGCCGCCGGGGGCCGACGCGATGGACGTGGGCGGCCAGCAGAAAGCCCGCGGCGGCCGAACTCAGCAGCAGGGCACTGCCGATGGAGCCGGCCTCGGTGGCGGAGAGCGGCAGACCCGCGTCGAGCCTGCCGACGGTGGTGGGCAGGAGGTACGCGGCGAGATACCCGGCCATGAAAAGGGCGACGAGGGGCCAGGGCGGGGCGGTGCGCGAGGACACGGGCGTTCCAGGGCGTGCGAAAGGACGGCTCAGAAAAAGGGGGTTGGGCGCCGCCCGTCGACCGACAGGAACGCGCGGGCAATTTGTATCAAGCACGCGGTTCGAGAAAAAGCTCGGGATGTGTGATCTGGGTCACTATAAGGTTTATGGCTGGTGAGCTCGGGTAAACGAGCGCTTTTCCGGTGGCTGGGCCGGGTTTCAGCGCCAGTGCGGCGCCCCCGCTAGGCCCGGCGCCGCCCCCTCGATCCCGGCCCGTACCTCCCGCATCACCGCCACGATCCGTTCCTCGTGCCCCGGTGTCAGCCGGGCCACCGGCACCGAGCAGCTGATCGCGTCCTGTGCCGGGGTGTCGTAGCGCAGGGCGAAGCCGAAGCCGACGATGCCGATGACGCTCTCCTCGCGGTCGACCGCGTGGCCGCGCTCGCGGGTCGCGGCCAGGTCCGCCGCCAGGGACGCCCGGGTCGTGCGGGTGTTCGGGGTGAGTGCCGCGTAGGGGCCCGGGGGCAGTGCCTCGCCGGGCCGTTC
Source organism: Streptomyces sp. NPDC052036 (assembly GCF_040680495.1). NCBI lineage: Bacteria > Bacillati > Actinomycetota > Actinomycetes > Kitasatosporales > Streptomycetaceae > Streptomyces > Streptomyces sp. NPDC052036. The sequence continues at coordinate 58,541 of NZ_JBFAWW010000024.1, forward strand.
GGCCAGCAGCGCCTTGCCGAGCGCGCCCGCATGGGCGGGCAGCCGCCGGCCGACCCGGCTGATCGTACGCAGATAGGCGTGCGACTCACGGGTCGCCAGATAGGCCACGTCCATGCCGTCCAGGCGGCCCAGATGGATCGTCTCGCCCAGCGCCTCGGACGCCTGGTCCAGGAACGGGCGCACCGTGCGGACGCGCGGGTCGGAGTCCAGATAGCCCGTGCCCGTCAGCAGGGCGCTGATGCCGATCCCGTAGAGCGAGCCCGTGACGTCCGTGCGGACCCAGCCCCGCGAGATCAGGGTCTGCAGCAGGGCGTACATCGAACTGCGCGGCACCGAGAGCTGGTCGGCCAGCTCCTGCAGCCGTGCCGGACGGTCGCCGCGGGCCGCGAGCACCTCCAGCAGTTCGACCGTGCGCGCGGCCGACTTCACCTCGCGGACGCCCCCTGTGTCTGACATGCGCCGATCGTAATCCGGGCGCGGGAGGGCGCCGCCCGGCGCGCGTGGAGCCATTGACGGGTCCTGTTCACCTACCTAGGCTTCATCTTCATACATAGATACTGTCTCCATAGGGAGACGGCCGGAGGAGGGCAGTCAGGGGAAGACCGGCTCATGCCCCTGCTCACCGCCGCACCCGACCTCGTAGGAGCCGCCCCGTGACCGCCGCGATCCGCCCCGACCTCACCATCGACGAGGTGCGTCTGACGCCGATCCTGGTCGCCGACCCGCCGCTGCTCAACACCCAGGGCGTGCACCAGCCGTACACGCCCCGGCTGATCGTGGAGGTGGTGACCGCGGACGGGACCACGGGGGTCGGCGAGACCTACGGCGACACGAAGTACCTCGATCTCGCCCGGCCCTTCGCCCAGCGAGTGATCGGCCGCCAGGTGACCGACACCACCGGCCTGTTCGCCCTCGCCGACGAGATCGGCGTCGACGGCTCCCCGGCCGGCGACCGGCTCGACGTGGGCGGGCTGCGCGGGGTCCAGACCGCCGACAAACTCCGGCTGTCCGTCGTCTCCGCCTTCGAGGTCGCCTGCCTCGACGCCCTCGGCAAGGCATTCGGGCTGCCCGTGCACGCCCTGCTCGGCGGCAAGGTGCGGGACGAGGTCGAGTACAGCGCGTATCTGTTCTACCGATGGGCCGGCCACCCCGAGGGCGTGGCCGCCGAACAGGACGACTGGGGTGCCGCCCTCGACCCGGCGGGCGTGGTCGCCCAGGCCCGGACCTTCAAGGAGCGGTACGGCTTCGGCTCCTTCAAGCTCAAGGGCGGGGTGTTCCCGCCCGACGAGGAGGTCGCCGCGATCCGCGCCCTCGCCGAGGCGTTCCCCGGGCATCCGCTGCGCCTGGACCCCAACGGGGCCTGGACCGTCGCGACCTCGCTGAAGGTCGCCCGGGAGCTCGGCGGCCTGCTCGAGTACCTGGAGGACCCCGCCCTCGGGACGGACGCGATGGCCGAGGTCGCCGCGGGCACCGGCATACCGCTCGCCACCAATATGTGCGTGACCACCTTCCCGGAGATCGAGAAGGCGTTCACCCGCGGCGCCGTCCAGGTCCTGCTGTCCGACCACCACTACTGGGGCGGGCTGCGCAACACCCGGGAACTGGCCGCCGTCTGCAGGACGTTCGGGGTCGCGCTGTCCATGCACTCCAACACGCACCTCGGCATCTCCCTCGCCGCGATGACCCATGTCGCCTCGACCGTGCCCGACCTCCGCCACGCCTGCGACACCCACTACCCCTGGCAGTCCGAGGACGTCATCACCGAGCGCCTCACCTTCGAGGGCGGCAGGATCGCCGTACCGGACGCGCCCGGTCTCGGCGTCACGCTGGACCGCGACCGGCTGGCCGCCCTGCACGCGCGCTGGCTCGCCGACGACGGCACCCTGCGCGAGCGCGACGACGACGCGGCGATGCGCGTCGCGGATCCCGGCTGGGTCACTCCGGTGGTGCCCCGCTGGTAGGCGCACGGCCCCGCATGACGATCGCGGCTGACGGCTGACGGCTGACGGCTGACGGCTGTGGGGCATGGCCGTGGGTGTCGGCCGTGGGTATCGGCTGCGGCCAACCGCCGCCGCGCACTGTGACGATTGGTGCACACTGGCTGGATCCGCACCACGTCAGGGAGCCCACCGTGACCACCACCACCGGAGAGGGACCGCCGCACCGCCACCCCGGCACGCAGGAGAAGCCGCACCCCCATCCCCATATCGGGGACGGGCCGCACCACCCCTCCCAGGTCGACCCCCTGGCCGCCCTGCGCACGCCGGGGGACCCGCCCCGGGACGTGTACCTCACCGGGACGGTCTTCCTCGACATCATCTTCACCGGCCTGGAATCCGCCCCCGTGCGCGGCACCGAGTCCTGGGCGCGCGGGATGGGGTCGAGCCCCGGCGGTGTCGCCAACATGGCCACCGCGCTGGCCCGGCTCGGTCTGAAGACCTCCCTGGCCGCGGCCTTCGGCGACGACCACTACGGCGAGTACTGCTGGGATGAGCTGGAACAGGGCGAGGGCATCGACCTCTCGCCGTCCCGGCGGGTCCCCGGCTGGCACTCCCCGGTCACCGTCTCCATGGCGTACGAGGGCGAGCGGACCATGGTCTCCCACGGCCACGAGCCGCCGCCGGAACAGCCCGCACCCGCCTGCCCGCCCCGTGCCCGGGCCGCCGTCGCCGCGCTGACCCCGGGCCGGCGCGCCCCCTGGATCGCCGAGGCCGCGAAGCGGGGCACCCGTATCTTCGCCGACGTCGGCTGGGACGAGACCGGGGCCTGGGATCTCGCGGGCCTGGCCGACCTCGAACACTGCGAGGCGTTCCTGCCGAACGCCGAGGAGGCCATGCGGTACACGCGCACCGACTGCCCGCGCGCCGCCGCGCACGCGCTGAGCGCCCATGTGCCGCTGGCCGTGGTCACCCTCGGCGCGGAGGGCGCGTACGCCGTGGACGGGCGCACCGGCGACACGGCCGCCGTGCCCGCGATCGCCGTCGAGGCGCTGGACCCGACGGGCGCGGGGGATGTCTTCGTCGCGGGCTTCGTCACCGGCACGCTGGCCGAGTGGCCGCTCGCCGACCGCCTCGCCTTCGCGGGCCTGACGGCCGCGCTCTCGGTGCAGGAGTTCGGCGGATCGCTGTCGGCGCCCGGATGGTCCGAGGTCGCCGCGTGGTGGCGCCGGGTCCAGTCCTACGAGGACCAGGACCCGGCGGCCCTCACCCGGTACGCGTTCCTCGACCGGCTGGTCCCGGAGGGGCGTGTGGAGCCCTGGCCGCGGCGGCGCGCCGTACCGACGATCGGGTTCCGCCGATCGGCGTGAGCGCTTCCGGCGATCGACGTGCGCACGTTGGGCGATCGGCGTGCGCACGACCGCCGTCGCCGGGTGCGGGCCGCTAGAAGCCCAGCCGGCGCAGCTGCTTCGGGTCCCGCTGCCAGTCCTTGGCCACCTTCACATGGAGGTCCAGGAACACCGGGGTCCCGAGCAGCGCCTCGATGTGCTTGCGGGACTTGATGCCGACCTCCTTCAGCCGCTTGCCCTTGGGGCCGATGATGATCCCCTTCTGGCTGGGACGCTCGATGTAGACGTTCGCGTGGATGTCGAGGAGCGGCTTGTCCGCCGGACGGTCCTCGCGCGGCAGCATCTCCTCCACCACCACCGCGATGGAGTGCGGCAGTTCGTCCCGCACGCCCTCCAGCGCCGCCTCCCGGATCAGCTCGGCCACCATGACCTGCTCCGGCTCGTCCGTCAGATCGCCCTCGGGGTAGAGCGCGGGCCCCTCGGGCAGCAGCGGGATCAGCAGGTCGGCCAGCAGCTCCACCTGCTTGTCCCCGACCGCCGACACGGGCACGATCTCCGCCCACTCGATCCCCAGCTCCTTGCCCAGCTGGTCGATCGCGATCAGCTGCTCGGCCAGGGCCTTGGAGTCCACGAGGTCCGTCTTGGTGACGATCGCGACCTTCGGGGTCTTCCTGATCCCCGCCAGCTCCTTGGCGATGAAGCGGTCACCGGGACCGATCTTCTGGTCGGCGGGCAGACAGAAGCCGATCACGTCCACCTCGGCCCAGGTCGTCCGCACCACGTCGTTGAGCCGCTCGCCGAGCAGCGTCCGCGGCTTGTGCAGACCGGGGGTGTCGACCAGGATCAGCTGCGCGTCCGGCCGGTGCACGATGCCCCGTACCGTGTGCCGGGTCGTCTGCGGCCGGTTCGAGGTGATCGCCACCTTCTGCCCGACCAGAGCGTTCGTGAGGGTGGACTTGCCCGCGTTGGGACGGCCCACGAAACAGGCGAAGCCCGCCCGGTGGACGGCCTCGGTCGGCTCGGATGACTGACTGCGCACGCTCATGGCGCCCATTGTCCCTGATCCACGGAGCCCCACCGCACGCTCGTGCGCCCGCCGGGGTGCCGGTGAGGTCCCGGAAACACCGACGCAACACGAAACGTCACGGAAACACACCCGTACGCGACCGGAAACGCGCGGCGGTGACCCTCGGACGAGCCCGCACACCGAGGAGACCCGCCTGTGGAGATCGTCCGCCTGGCCGCCGGAAAGGCCCCCGCCCTCGACACCGGCGACACCGCCTGGCTGCTCGCCGCCACCGCCCTCGTCCTGCTGATGACCCCGGGTCTGGCCCTCTTCTACGGCGGCATGGTCCGCACGAAGAGCGTGCTCAACATGCTGATGATGAGCTTCGTGTCGATCGCCCTGGTCACCGTGGTGTGGCTGGCCGCCGGATACTCCCTGGCCTTCGGCGACGACAGCGCGGGCGGGCTGATCGGCGGCCTGGCGCACGCCGGCATGGCGGGCCTCGGCCCCCGGAGTCTGCACGGCAGCGTCCCCACGCTGCTCTTCGCCACCTTCCAGCTCACCTTCGCGATCATCACGGCGGCGCTCGTCAGCGGCGCGGTCGCGGACCGGGCGAAGTTCGGTGCGTGGCTGGTGTTCGTACCGGTGTGGGCCCTGCTCGTGTACGTCCCGGTCGCGCACTGGGTGTGGGGTCCGGGCGGCTGGATCCTCGCCCGCCTCGGGGCCCTCGACTTCGCCGGCGGACTGCCCGTGGAGATCACCTCCGGCGCCTCCGGGCTCGCCCTGTGCCTGGTCCTCGGTCCCCGCCTCGGCTTCAAGAGGGACGCCATGCGCCCGCACAACCTGCCGATGGTGGTGCTCGGGGCCGGGCTCCTGTGGTTCGGCTGGTTCGGCTTCAACGCGGGCTCGGCGCTCGGCGCCAACGGCCTCGCGGCGGCCGTCTTCCTCAACACCCTCGCCGCCGGGTGCACCGGCCTGCTCGGCTGGCTCTTCGTCGAGCAGAAGCGCGACGGCCACCCCACCACGCTCGGCGCGGCCTCCGGCGCGGTCGCGGGCCTGGTCGCCGTCACCCCGTCCTGCGGCACGGTGTCCCTGCTCGGCGCGCTGGTGGTGGGCCTCGCCGCCGGGGTCGTCTGCTCGTACGCCGTGAGCTGGAAGTTCAAACTGAACTACGACGACTCGCTCGACGTCGTCGGGGTCCACCTGGTCGGCGGTGTCATCGGCACCCTGCTCATCGGCCTGTTCGCGGCGCGGGAGATGACCGGCGGCACGAAGGGCCTGCTGTACGGAGGCGGGCCCGCCCTGCTCGGCAAGCAGCTGCTGGCCGTGGTCGTGGTGGCCGTCTACGCCTTCGCGGTGACGTACGCCCTCGGCAAGGCGATCGACAGGGTGCTGGGCTTCCGTGCGAGTGAGGAGCAGGAGCACACCGGCCTGGACCTTACGGTGCACGCCGAGACCGCCTACGATCACGGAGTCCTGGGGCATGGCGCCCCGGTCGCCCACTCCGCCGCCCAGAAGGTCACCTCCCAGGCATGAAGCTCATCACCGCGATCGTCAAGCCCTTCCGCCTCGACGCGGTCAAGACGGCTCTGCAGGAACTCGGTGTGCACGGCCTCACCGTGACCGAGGCCAGCGGCTACGGCCGCCAGCGCGGCCACACCGAGGTCTACCGCGGCGCCGAGTACCAGGTCGACCTCGTGCCCAAGGTCCGCATCGAGGTGGTGGTCGAGGACGCCGACGCCGACGCGGTGATCGACGCGGTGGTGAGCGCCGCGCAGACCGGGAAGATCGGCGACGGCAAGGTCTGGGCGGTGCCCGTGGACACGGTCGTACGGGTGCGGACGGGCGAGCGCGGCCCCGACGCCCTCTGACCCGAAGGGCCGCGCCCGTCCGGGGGAACGGCCCTACGCTTCCTCAGCCCGCCGTCACGCTCGCGCGGACCGTGCCGTCCGGGCCCGCCACCAGCACCGGCGTCTCGGGGCCGCCGAGGTCCCGCACCGCCGCCCGGTCCTTTGCCGACGCGGACTCGGCCTCCGTGACCACGGCCGCCGCCTCCAGCGACTGCGCGCCCGACGCCACCGCCATCGCCACCGCCGTCTGCAGGGCGCTCAGCTTCAGCGACTCCAGCGCGACGGTTCCGGCCACATACGTGCGCCCGGTCTCGTCGCGCACGGCGGCACCCTCCGGCACGCCGTTGCGGGCCCGCGCCGAGCGGGCCAGGGTGACGATCTTGCGGTCCTCGGGGTCGAGCGCGCTGTTGTCGGTCATGATCCGAGCATACGGATGCGACCGGACCGGACGGTCCGCAGGGGCGCACGTCCGGGCGGGCCGGGAGGCCGGGCTCCGCCCGCGCTTCCCGGCCGCCGAGGACTCACTCCGGCTGCGGCTCCCGCGCTGCGGGCCCGGTCCCGCCCACCGGCTCCACCAGCACGGTCACGATCTTGTTCCTGCGGCCCGCCGCGGCCTCCGCGGTCAGCCGCAGCTCCCGGCCGTCCGGGAGCTCGACCACGGACGACGCCCCGGCGATCGGCACCCGGCCGAGCGCCTTCGCGAGCAGTCCGCCGACCGTCTCCACGTCCTCGTCGTCGTACGCCTCCAGCCCGTACAGCTCGCCGAGGTCGCCGATGTCGAGACGGGCGGTGACGCGATAGCGGTCGTCGCCCAGGTTCGCCACCGGGGGCAGCTCACGGTCGTACTCGTCGGTGATCTCGCCGACGATCTCCTCCAGGATGTCCTCGATGGTGACGATCCCGGCCGTGCCGCCGTACTCGTCGATGACGACGGCGACGTGGTTGCGGTCCTTCTGCATCTCCCGCAGCAGGTCGCCCGCGTTCTTGGTGTCGGGCACGAACGTGGCCGGCCGCATGGCGGTGGACACCAGCTCCGACTCGGCGTCCCGGCTGATGTGCGTCTTGCGGGCCAGGTCCTTCAGATACACGATCCCGACGATGTCGTCCTCGCTCTCCCCGGTGACGGGGATCCGCGAGAAGCCCGACCGCAGGGCCAGGGTCAGCGCCTGGCGGATGGTCTTGTAACGCTCGATGACCACCAGGTCCGTCCGCGGGACCATCACCTCCCGCACCAGGGTGTCGCCCAGCTCGAACACCGAGTGCACCATGCGGCGCTCCTCGGCCTCGATCAGGGACTCCTTCTCCGCCAGGTCGACCAGGGCGCGCAGCTCCGCCTCGGAGGCGAAGGGGCCCCGACGGAAGCCCCTGCCGGGGGTGAGGGCGTTACCGATGAGGATCAGGAGGGAGGGGATCGGGCCCATGATCCGGGCCAGGGGCACCAGGACGTACGCTGCCGCCGTCGCCGTGTTCAGCGGGTGCTGGCGGCCGATCGTGCGCGGAGAGACGCCGACGGCGACGTAGGACACGAGGACCATGACCGCGATGGCGACCAGCAGGGCCTCGGCCGTCCCGGGGAACTCCCGCAGACAGGCGTAGGTGACCAGCGCGGCGGCGGCCATCTCACAGGTGACCCGGACGAGCAGCGCCACATTGAGATAGCGCGTCGGGTCCGCCGCGATCTGGGCGAGCCTGGCGCTGCCGCGCCGGCCGCTGCGCACGGCCTCCTCGGCGCGGAAGCTGGAGACGCGCGCGAGGCCCGCCTCCGCGCAGGCGGCGAGCCAGGCGACGACGACCAGTGCGACGGCGCCGACGACGAGCTGGGGGCTCATGACACGGTGGGGGCCGGGGACGGCCCGGTGAGGCCCTTCTCCGCACGCCAGCCGTCCACGATGGCGGCCTGCAGGCCGAACATCTCGGCCTTCTCGTCGGGCTCCTCGTGGTCGTAGCCGAGCAGGTGCAGCACTCCATGGACGGTCAGGAGCTGGAGCTCCTCGTCCATGGAGTGCTGCGTCGGTGCCTCGGCGCCCTGCCGGGCGGCGACCTCCGGGCAGAGCACGATGTCACCGAGCAGCCCCTGCGGGGGCTCGTCCTCGTCCTTGGCCGGGGGCCGCAGTTCGTCCATCGGGAAGGACATGACATCCGTCGGTCCCGGCAGGTCCATCCACTGGACGTGCAGCTGCTCCATGGCGTCGGCGTCCACGACGATCACCGAGAGCTCGGAGAGCGGGTGGATGCGCATCCGCGCGAGCGCATAGCGGGCGATGTCGAGGATCGCCTGCTCGTCGACCTCGGTGCCGGACTCGTTGTTGACGTCGATCGACATGGTGCTGCTGGTCTACTTCCCCTTGTGCGCGTGCCCGGCCTTGCCGCGGCCGGGCTTGTGCGTGCCGTTCTCGGTGTCGTTCTTGATGTCGTACTTCTCGTAGGCATCGACGATACGGCCGACGAGCTTGTGCCGTACGACATCGTGGGACGACAGACGGGAGAAGTGGACGTCCTCGACGCCTTCCAGGATGTCCTGGACCTGCCGCAGACCGCTCTTGGTTCCGTTGGGCAGGTCCACCTGGGTCACATCACCCGTGATCACGATCTTCGAGTCGAAGCCGAGGCGGGTGAGGAACATCTTCATCTGCTCGGGGCTCGTGTTCTGGGCCTCGTCCAGGATGATGAAGGCGTCGTTCAGGGTGCGGCCGCGCATGTACGCGAGCGGAGCGACCTCGATGGTCCCGGCGGCCATCAGCCGCGGAATGGAATCGGGGTCGAGCATGTCGTGCAGCGCGTCGTAGAGCGGGCGCAGATAGGGGTCGATCTTCTCGTACAGCGTGCCGGGCAGGAAGCCGAGGCGCTCGCCCGCCTCGACCGCCGGACGGGTCAGGATGATCCGGTTGACCTGCTTGGACTGCAGGGCCTGGACCGCCTTGGCCATGGCGAGATACGTCTTGCCGGTACCGGCGGGGCCGATGCCGAAGACGATCGTGTGCTTGTCGATCGCGTCGACGTACCGCTTCTGGTTGAGCGTCTTGGGGCGGATCGTCCGGCCGCGCGAGGACAGGATGTTCTGCGTCAGCACCTCGGCCGGGGTCTCCGGTCCGTCACCCTCGCCGTTCTCGCTCGCCCGGAGCATGGCGATCGAGCGTTCCACTGCGTCCTCCGTCATCGGCTGCCCGGTGCGGAGCACGAGCATCATCTCTGCGAACAGGCGCTGCAACAGGGCGACGTCCGCCGGGTCGCCCACTGCGCTGATCTCATTGCCCCGGACATGGATGTCGACCCCCGGGAAGGCCGTCTCGATCACGCGCAACAGGGAGTCACCGGAACCCAGCACCATCACCATCGGGTGCTGGGCAGGGACGGTGATCTGCGTTTTCGCCTGCCCCTGCGCGGGGGTGTGAGCTGTGGGTGTCTGCGTCATGGGCCGGCTCGTAGGCCTGCGATTCCTCCTCCGTACGGCCGCGTAGCTGAGGGCGGCCTCGCGGTTTCAAGAGTACGACGCGGCACTGACAGAGCCGTAGGACTTTTTTGTGCGCTTGTACGACACCAGGGCGGGACAGTACTCAGAGCGCGACGACCCTGACCCGGCTCCCGCACAGCTTCCGCATGTCGTCGGCATCGGAGGTGAGGACGGCCGCGGGGCCGGACTGACGGAGAGCGGCCTTACGCGACCGAGGCGCCGATCGCGTACTTGTGGCCGTGCAGGCCGGCTTCCTTGACGAGCTCGGCGGCGGTCTTCGCGGCCTGCTCGGTGACGGGTTCGACCTTCATGCGGGAAAGTGCCCAGTTCGGGCGGGGCATGCTGGTGCCTACGTGGGTGACTTCGATGATGGTGTTGGCCGAGACGACCAGGTTCGCCTCTGTGAGGGCCAGCGCCTTGAACAGTGCGACTGTCTTGCGGTCCTGAGCTATCCAGGCGGAGAGGCCTTCGCAGTCGAGGACGAGGGTGGCGATCGGTGTCACACGGCTTCCTGGTGCGAGGGGGCGGCGCCGTTCAGACGGGCGAAGGCTTCGGTCATCTCCTCCTCTGTGAACGCGCCATGCTCCTCTTCGTAACGCCGTGTCCGGGCTTTCACTCCACTCCCCGGATCCGCCCCACCAGCAGCGCCCCGGCCAGTCCGATCACCGCCGCGACCAGGTACAGCACCCGGTAGCCGCCCAGGTGCGTGACGATCGGAGCCGCCAGGACCGGGGCCGCGACCTGGGGGAGGGCGTTGGCGATGTTGATCACTCCCAGGTCCTTGCCGCGGTCCAGGGCCTTCGGCAGGACGTCCGTCATCAGCGCGAAGTCCACCGAGGTGAACACCCCGAAACCGACACCGAGGACCGCCGCCGCGACGACCGTGCCCGTCCAGGTCTGCCAGCCCGCCAGGGCCGCCGTCGCCACCGCCATCAGCACCCCCGACCAGACCACGAACGGCTTGCGGCGCCCCACCCGGTCCGACCAGAGCCCGCCGACGACGACCGTGGCGAGCAGGGTGACGCCGTTGACCGAGGTGAGGACGAGGACGCCCTGCTCGGGGTCGTGCACCGGAATCCCTCCTGACCCGGAGCCCCGGGGAAGGATGCGGTCCCGCAGGTAGTACAGGAGATACAGCAGCACCAGCGCGTTGCTGAGGTTGATCAGGAAGCGGGTCAGCCAGGCCCACCCGAGGTCGGGATGGCGCCGCGGACTGAGCCGGAACCCGGCCAGGAAGCCCCGCCACGACCAGGGCGGCCGGTCCGCCGCCGGCAGCCGCGGATCCGCGTGGCACAGGACGTACGGCGCCACGCCCACCACCGTGAACACCGCGCACGCCGCATAGCCCGCCCCGATGCCCCCGGCCGCCGTCGCCAGGCCCGTCCCGCCGACCACCCCGAGGATCTGCGCCGCCCCCAGCCAGCCGCCCACCGAGCCCCGCTGGAGCCTCGGCACCCGGTCCGGCACCGCCGCCGTCACCGCCGCGAAGGCCGCGTTCAGCGTCAGCTGCACCAGGCACCAGCCCAGCGCCATGGTCCAGGGACCGTCCGCCCCGGCCAGCAGCAGCAGCGACAGCGCCCCGCCTGCCGTCCCCGCCACGATCCACGGGGTGCGGCGGCCCCAGCGGCCCGTGGTGCGGTCCGAGAGCGCGCCGAAGAACGGGTTCGCGACCAGGGACACCACCGCGCCCGCGCCCGTGACCCAGGCCAGCATCGTCTCCTTGGACACCCCGGAGCCGGGCGCGAAGTCCTTCGCCTGCGAGGCCAGCAGGATCTGCAACGGGCCGTACCAGCCCACCCAGATCGCCCCGTTGGCCAGCGACAGGGCCGAGGTCCAGCCCCGGCCGACCCGCTCGACGGGCTCGGCGAGGGCGTCCACGGGCCGGCCGGCGGGCCGCTTCGCCGTCGTCATCCCCGCGCCCGCAGCAGCTCCCGCAGCCAGGCGTACGACGCCTTCGGGGTCCGCTGAAGCGTCGTGTAGTCCACATGCACGAGGCCGAAGCGGCGCGCGTACCCCTCGGCCCACTCGAAGTTGTCCAGCAGCGACCACACGAAGTAGCCGCGCACATCGACCCCGGCCTCCGTCGCCCGGTGCAGTGCCCGGATGTGACCGTCCAGATAGGCGATGCGCTCCTGGTCGTCGATGCCCTCGTAGGAGCAGCCGTTCTCGGTGATGACGACGGGCGGGAGCCGGTCGCCGTAGCGCTCGCGGAAGCCGGTCAGCAGCTCGGTCAGCGCCCCGGGGACCACCGGCCAGCCGAAGTCGGTGACCGGGTGGCCCTCGATCTCCCGGACGGAGAAGGGGAGTTCGGCGGGCAGGGAGACGCCGCCGAACTCGATGTCCTCGCCCTGCGGGGCGCCCACCCGCGCCGGCGCGTAGTAGTTGATCCCGTACCAGTCGAGAGGCTCGGAGATGACCTTCAGATCGGACTCCACGCCCTCGGGGCCTTCGGGCATCAACGCCTCGATGCCGTCCGGGTAGCTGCCGAGCAGCAGCGGGTCGGCGAACAGCCGGTTGAGCAGGATGTCGTAGAAGTCCGCGGCCGCCACGTCCTCCTGTCCTTCGGAGGCGGGCCGGACCGGACCGTGCGAGTTGGCGATCCCGATGTCGCCCGCCCCGGCCACGCGCAGCGCCCGTACCGCCAGGCCATGGGCCAGCAGCTGGTGGTGGGCCACCGGCAGCGCGTCGAACATCAGCCGTCTGCCCGGCGCGTGGACGCCGAGCGCATGGCCCAGCAGGGTGTGCTCGGCGGGCTCGTTGAGGGTGATCCACTTGGCCACGCGGTCGCCGAGCCGCTCGGCGACGACCGACACGTACTCGGCGAACCGGAACGCCGTGTCCCGCTTCAGCCAGTCCCGCGTGACCGGCAGATCCCAGTGGAAGAGGGTCACGACCGGGCGTACGCCTGCCGCGCACAGCTCGTCCACCAGCCGGTCGTAGAAGTCCAGTCCGCCGGGGGAGTTCACCCGGGGCCAGGAGACCGAGAAGCGGTACGCGTCCACGCCGAGGTCCGCGAGAAGGGCCACGTCCTCGCGGTAGCGGTGGTAGTGGTCGCAGGCCACCGCCGCGGTCGAGCCGTCCTTCACCCGGCCCGGCTCGGCGGTGAACACGTCCCACACGGAGGGTTCGCGCACATCGGCCGCGCCCTCGATCTGGTGGGCCGAGGTGGACACGCCCCACAGAAAGCCGGCGGGGAACGGGGGTATGGGGTTCGTCGCCATGCGCCGGATCATCCTTACCGACGGTAAGGCGCGTCAACGGGCAGGGACGAACTGCCCGTTGACGCATGGCTGACGGCTCACGCACCTTCCTTCAGCACCCGGGAGACCAGCGTCCGCTGGTCCTCTGTGAGCCGGGGATCCGCGCAGTACACGGTCCTGCCGTCCACGGTGATCTCGTAGCTGAAGCCGTCCGGTACACCGGCCGGCGGCGTGTCCCGGCCGGCGGCCAGCACACGCTCGGCCAGGGCGTGCCACTCCTGGGCGTCGGCCCGTCCCGAGGTCTCCACCTCGGCCCGGCGCTCGATGCCCGCGAACCCGCCCGTACGCCTCACCCGAATATGCATGGCACCTGTCTAGTGCAGGACGGGCGTCCGGGCTACGAGGTCTGGACCCCGACCTGCTCCCAGGCCTTGAGAACGGCCTCCTGCTCCGCGCCCTCGTGGTAGCGGGACACCGCCGCCGTCACCGTGAGCCTCGCGAAGTCCTCGAAGGTCGCCTGCGAGTCCAGCTCCCCGCCGGTCAGCACGTCGTACCAGATCTGTCCGGCCCGTTCCCAGGCGTGCCCGCCGAGTTCGGTGGCGACCAGGTAGAACGCGTGGTTGGGGATGCCGGAGTTGATGTGCACCCCGCCGTTGTCCTGACCGGTGCGCACATAGCCGTCCATGGTCCCCGGCTGCGGGTCCTTGCCGAGCACGTCGTCGTCGTACGCGCTGCCCGGCTCCTTCATCGAGCGCAGCGCCTTGCCGTTGACGCGCGGGGCGAGCAGCCCGGCGCCGATCAGCCAGTCGGCCGCGGCGGCGGTCTGGCCGAGCGTGTACTGCTTGATCAGCGAGCCGAACACGTCCGACATCGACTCGTTGAGGGCGCCCGACTGGCCGAAGTAGGCGAGGTTCGCGGTGTACTGGGTGACGCCGTGGGTGAGTTCGTGGCCGATGACGTCGACCGGGGTGGTGAAGTCGAGGAAGACCTCCCCGTCCCCGTCGCCGAACACCATCTGCTCGCCGTTCCAGAAGGCGTTGTCGTAGTTCTCGCCGAAGTGGACGCTCGCGTCCAGCGGCAGGCCCTTGCCGTCGATGGAGTCGCGGCCGTACGCCCGCAGATACAGCTCGAAGGTGGCGCCGAGGCCCGCGTACGCCCGGTTGACCGTGGCGTCCTCGCCGGGCTGGTCGCCCTCGCCGCGTACCTTGGTGCCGGGCAGGGTCTGCTGGTGCCCGGCGTCGTAGACCGTGCGCTGCGGTGTGCCGGTACCGGCGGCGGGCGGGGCGGCCGCGGGTGCGCCGATGACGGTGGTCAGCCGGCGGCGGGTGCGCTCCATGGCGTCCCGCTCCAGGGTGCGGCGGGCGGGAGTGGCGAGCGCGGCGTCCTCGTGCTGGGCGAGTTTGTCGAGGACATGCGGTGGCACGATGGTGCAGAAGACGGGCTCAGAGTCCCCGTTGGTGTTCATGTCGGGCACCATTGCACTGTGTGACCAATCTGTCACTACCCGCAACCATGATTGGTGAAAAGCCACGCCATGGAGCTATCCGCGCCACGGTGAGGTGACATGGGGCGGATGCGGGGGCGGTGCCCGGCTGTGAGGTGCCGCACTTTTTGTCCGAATTGTCGCCGCGGTCCCGCATACTGATACGGACCCTCGCATCCGGTGCGGCTGGACTAACATGCGGAGCATCATGCGTATCGGGCTGCTCCTCCTTAGCTGCCGCGGCGAGGGCCTGTAGTCGAGGCCGACCCCCTCCCCGCGGAGTTTGGCGTTGCGCCGTCGGCCGCCCTCCGGGACACCTTGAGGAGCCCACGCACCATGGCCAACCGCCAGCAGCCCACGTCCATGCCGGTCCACAAGTACCGCCCGTACGACCAGGTCGACATCCCCGACCGCACCTGGCCGGACCAGCGCATCAGCCGCGCCCCGCGCTGGCTCTCCACCGACCTGCGCGACGGCAACCAGGCCCTGATCGACCCGATGTCCCCGGCGCGCAAGCGGGCGATGTTCGACCTGCTGGTGAAGATGGGCTACAAGGAGATCGAGATCGGCTTCCCGGCCTCCGGCCAGACCGACTTCGACTTCGTGCGCTCGATCATCGAGGAAGAGGGCGCGATCCCGGACGACGTGACGATCTCCGTGCTGACCCAGGCCCGCGAGGACCTGATCGAGCGGACCGTCGAGTCCCTGAAGGGCGCGCGGCGGGCGAACGTCCACCTCTACAACGCGACCGCCCCCGTCTTCCGCCGGGTCGTCTTCCGCGGCTCCAAGGACGACATCAAGCAGATCGCCGTCGACGGCACGCGGCTGGTGATGGAGTACGCCGAGAAGCTGCTGGGCCCCGAAACCGAGTTCGGCTACCAGTACAGCCCCGAGATCTTCACCGACACCGAGCTGGACTTCGCCCTGGAGATCTGCGAGGCGGTCATGGACGTCTGGCAGCCCGGCCCGGGCCGCGAGATCATCCTCAACCTGCCCGCCACCGTGGAGCGCTCGGCCCCCTCCACCCACGCGGACCGCTTCGAGTGGATGCACCGCAACCTCTCCCGCCGCGAGTACGTCTGTCTGTCGGCCCACCCGCACAACGACCGCGGCACCGCCGTGGCCGCCGCCGAGCTGGCCGTGATGGCCGGCGCGGACCGCGTCGAGGGCTGCCTGTTCGGCCAGGGCGAGCGCACCGGCAACGTCGACCTGGTCACCCTGGGCATGAACCTCTTCTCCCAGGGCGTCGACCCGCAGATCGACTTCTCCCACATCGACGAGATCCGCCGTACCTGGGAGTACTGCAACCAGATGGAGGTCCACCCCCGCCACCCGTACATCGGGGACCTCGTCTACACCTCCTTCTCCGGCTCCCACCAGGACGCCATCAAGAAGGGCTTCGACGCCATGGAGGCCGATGCGGCCGCCCGGGGCAAGACCGTCGACGACATCGAGTGGGCGGTGCCGTACCTGCCGATCGACCCGAAGGACGTCGGCCGCTCCTACGAGGCGGTCATCCGGGTGAACTCGCAGTCCGGCAAGGGCGGCATCGCCTACGTCCTGAAGAACGACCACAAGCTGGACCTGCCGCGCCGGATGCAGATCGAGTTCTCGAGGATCATCCAGGCGAAGACGGACGCCGAGGGCGGCGAGGTCACGCCGACGGAGATCTGGAGCGTCTTCCGGGACGAGTACCTGCCGAACCCGGACAACCCCTGGGGCCGCATCCAGGTGAGGGCGGGCCAGACCACCACCGACAAGGACGGCGTCGACACCCTGACGGTCGAGGCCACGGTCGACGGCCGGGACACCGTCCTCACCGGCTCCGGCAACGGTCCGATCTCGGCCTTCTTCGACGCGCTGCAGTCCCTCGGCGTCGACGTGCGCCTGCTGGACTACCAGGAGCACACGATGAGCGAGGGAGCCTCCGCGCAGGCGGCCTCGTACATCGAGTGCGCGATCGACGGCAAGGTCCTGTGGGGCATCGGCATCGACGCGAATACGACACGTGCCTCGCTGAAGGCCGTCGTCTCCGCGGTCAACCGCGCCGACCGCTGACCCTCTGACCGGCACGTTTCCGGCCCCGTCCGCCCTTCAGGGCGGACGGGGCCGCGTCGTGGACCAGCCATTTCGGCCGAAGATCACGGAGAGGTCTCGTCCGGGGTACTGACTCCGCATCAACAATGTGGCTAACATCACGCCAGCGCGGCGATGTTGCCGTGGGGTTACGGAGGTGCGACGTGCTGCCAGGACGGGGACGCAACGGCCGTGGAGTCCGCAGGGCCCGTGCCGCGCAGGTTCTGGGCTTCCGTACCGCATGGACCGCCGTGGGCGACGGCGAGTTCTTCTGCCCCGGCTGCGGGGGCGACCGCAACTACCAGCGCCTCACCGGGCGCCGCCGCCTCGCCCTCGTGGGCATCCCGGTCCTGCCACGCGGTGAGACGGGCCCGGTCGTGGAGTGCGCGGCCTGCGGCCACCACTACGGCACGGACGTCCTGGACCACCCCACCACGACTCGCTTCTCCGCGATGCTCCGCGACGCCGTCCACACGGTGGCCCTCGCGGTCCTCGCCGCGGGCGGCACCTGCACCCGTACGGCCCTGGAGACGGCCGCCACCGCGGTCCGCTCCGCCGGCTTCGAGGACTGCACGGTGGACGGGCTCGGCGCCCTGGTCGAGGCCCTGATCGCCGACACCGGCCGGGTCTGCGGCGAACCGGGCGGCGCGAGCCTCGCCATAGAGCTCCACGAGGCGCTGGACCCCCTGGCCCCTCACCTCGCCTCCGCCGGCCGTGAGTCGATCCTGCTCCAGGGGGCCCGCATCGCCCTCGCGGACGGTCCCTACACCCCCGCCGAGCGCGAGGTGCTCACCACGGTCGGCGCGGCCCTGACGATCTGCTCGGACGACGTGACCCGGCTGCTGGCGGCGGCGCGCACACCGTCGTAGCCGACCCGGACCGGGGACACCGGCGTGGTCACCCGGACCGCCTGCGCCGTCGTAGTCACTCGTATCAGGGACACGCCACCGTCACCCGGACCGGTGAGACACCCGGGCTCCAGGGGTGACGGGTAGCGGCCATGGGGAGCATGAGACCGTCAGCGGTCACCGTCCCGCACAGGGACGACACCCCCAAGGGAGAGGGATGACACTCCTGACCCGCGCCCTTCTCACCGCCACGGCACTCCTCACCCCGCTCGCAGCCGCGATCCCCGCCTCGGTCAGTCCCGCGTCCCTCGGCTCCGCCTCCGCGACCCCCGCCCTGCCGGCCCGCGGCTGCCTCTCCTCCGAGCCGTACAAGGCCGGGCAGGGCGGCTACCACACCTACCGGATCCCGGCGGCGGTCGTCACGGGGAAGGGGACCGTGCTCGCCTTCGCCGAGGGGCGGCGGGGCAGCGCGGCGGACAGCGGCGACATAGACGTCGTCCTCAGACGCTCCCCGGACGGCGGCTGCACCTGGGGGCCGCTCACGGTCGTCGCCGCCGGCAAGGGGGACACCCGGGGCAACCCGGCGCCGGTGGTGGACCCGCGGACCGGGCGGGTCGTCCTCGTCACGTCCTACAACAGCGGTGCGGTGACCGAGGCGCAGATCATGCGCGGCGAGGTGACGCCCCGCGAGAGCCGCCGGGTCTTCGTCCAGACGAGCGGTGACGACGGGCGCCACTTCTCGGCCCCACGGGAGATCACCGCCGAGGTGAAGCGGACGGGCTGGCGGTGGTACGCGACCGGCCCCGGCCATGCGATCGCCCTCACCCGGGGCCCGCACGCCGGCCGTCTCGTCGTGCCCGCCGACCACTCCACCGCGCCGCCCCCCGGCTCCTCCGACACCGGACGGGAGGCCCGGTACTACGGCGGACACGCGATCTACTCGGACGACGGCGGCACCACCTGGCGCCTGGGCTTCAGCGACGACTCGCACGACGGCCACGACAACGCCAACGAGACCGGCGCGGCCCAACTCCCCGACGGACGGATCTACTTCAACGCACGGGACCAGAGCGGCAGCAGCGCCGGGAACCGCCTCGACAGCTACTCCGACGACGGGGGCAAGACCCTGGAGCACCCCTACACGGTGCAGCACTCCCTGGACGACGTCCCCGTCGTCCAGGGCAGCGTCCTCCAACTCCGCGGTGTCCACGCCCCGTTGCTCTTCTCCGGGCCCTCCGTGCCCACCGCGCGCCAGGCGATGGCGATCTGGCGCAGCACCGACGGCGGGAGGCGCTTCACCCAGGTGCTGACCCTGTCCCGGCGGATGGCGGCCTACAGCGATCTGGTCCAGCTGCCCGGCGGGCAGGCCGCGATCCTCTACGAGACCGGGGCGAAGGGACCGTACGAGACGATCGAGTTCCGACGGACCCTGCTCGGCGTCCCGCAGTGACGGCTACAGCAGCCCCGCCGCCGCCAGGTACTTGCCCACCTGCTCCGTCTCCGCCTCCGACAGCGCCACCTGCGGCTCGGCCGTCGCCGGACAGGCGATCACGCCCCGCAGGAACAGAGCCGCCTTGAACGCGCCGAGGCCCGACGAACTGCCGCCCATCCGCGCCGGGTCCCCGGCGCGCGTCATGCCGAACAGCGCGCACAGGCGCTCCTGCTCCGCCCGCGCCGCGGCCCAGTCGCCCGCCCGGCACAGCCGGTCCAGACGCACATATCCCTCGGGGTCCACATTGGCCAGCCCCGGCACCGCCCCGTCCGCACCCAGGGCCAGCGCCGAGTCCACGACCAGCTCGGAACCCGTCAGTACGCTGAAGCCCCTGATCCCGGGGTGCGTCCGGGCGCCCGTCACCACCGTGCGGAAGGCGGCCAGATCGCCGCTGGAGTCCTTCAGACCGGCCAGGGTCCCCTCCCCGGCCAGCTCCAGGACCAGCTCCGGGCTCAGCTTGGTGTGGACGGACACCGGGATGTCGTAGGCGAACACCGGCACGGGGGAGCGCTCGGCGACCAGGCGGTAGTGGCGGGCGACCTCCGCGGGATGCGTGCGCGTGTAGAAGGGCGCCGTCACCACCACCGCGTCCGCGCCCGCCGCGGTCGCGCACGCCACATGGTCCAGCACCCGGGGCGTGGTCATGTCGATCGCCCCGGCCAGCACCGGGACCCGGCCGGACACATGGGACACGACCGTCTCCACCACCAGCCGGCGCCGGCGGTCCGTCAGATACGCGGCCTCCGAGGACGACCCGAGCACGAACAGGGCGTCCACCCCGGCCGACAGCAGATGGTCCACCAGCCCGAGGAGCGAGGGGACGTCCACCTCGCGGTCCGGTGTCAGGGGGGTGCAGACGGGCGGGACGACACCGGTCAGCGGGGCGGGCAGGGTCATCAGGGCTCCCGGGCGTGTTTCTGGTCGGGCAGTACGTGGTCCGGCGCCCCCTCGGCCATGGCGGTGGCCGGGGAGGGCCGTGCGGCCTGGCGCACGAGGTCGCGCGTCGGCTCGCCCTCCTCCACAGGATGGTGGCAGCGGAAGCGGTGACCGGCGGACGACGCGCCCGAGAAACCCGGCATCGCCTCGGCGCACACCTCGTCCGCCTTCCAGCAGCGGGTACGGAACGGGCAGCCGCTCGGCGGCCGGGCGGCCGACGGCACGGGACCGGCCAGCGGGATGGGGTCGATCGGGTCCAGCAGACCGGGCGTCGCGGAGAACAGGGCCCGGGTGTACGGGTGCCGGGCGTGCTCGGTGACCCGCCCGGCCGGGGCCTCCTCCACGATCCGGCCCAGATACATGGTGATCACCCGGTCGCTCATCCGCCGTACCGTCTGGATGTCGTGCGAGACGAAGACGAGCGCCAGGCCCAGGCGTTCCCGCAGATCCAGCAGGAGGTTGAGGATCTGCGCACGGACCGACACGTCCAGCGCGCTCGTCGGCTCGTCGGCGACCACCAGCTCGGGGTCGAGGGCGAGGGCGCGGGCGATGGCCACGCGCTGCCGCTGACCGCCGGAGAGCTGCCCGGGCAGGGCGTCGGCGAGGGCCCGGGGCAGACCCACGAGCGACATCAACTCCCGTACTCGTTCCTCCCGTTGCGGAGGTGTACCGCGCCGGTGCACATCCAGCGGGTCGCGCAGGATCCGGCGCACGGTCAGCCGGCGGTTCAGTGCCGTCGAGGGGTCCTGGAAGACCATGCCGGTGTTCGCGCCGACGGCGGCCCGGCGTTCGGCGGGCGGCATCGACCACAGGTCGCGGCCCCGGAAGAGCACCGTGCCCGAGGTCGGCCGCTCCACACCCACCAGCACCTTCGCCAGCGTCGACTTGCCGCATCCCGACTCGCCGACCACACCGACCGTCTCGCCGGGCGCCACGGTCAGCTCGGCGCCGGTCAGGGCGTACACCCGGTCCCGTGTGAACAGGCCGCCGCTGCGCGCCTTGTGGACGACATGGGCGTCGGAGAGTTCCACGATCGCGCCGGGGGCGCCCGGGGGCTCGACGGTCCTGCTCATGTCACGGCCTCGCTCTCCTCGGTCGTCACCAGATCGACCGCCGGGTGGTGGCAGGCCGCCGTGTGCGTCGGGGTGCCCGCGAGGCCGGGCGCCGTCGTCCGGCACACCTCGCTCGCCCGTGGGCAGCGGTCCGCGAAGCGGCAGCCGGCCGGGAAGTCGGCGGGGGCGGGGACGACCCCCTTGATCTGCGTCATCCGCTCGGCGGCCGACTCCAGCGACAGCACGCTGCCGAGCAGCCCCCGGGTGTAGTGGTGGGCGGGTGTCTCCACCAGGTCGGCGGTCACCCCGGTTTCCACGATCTGCCCGCCGTACATCACCACCACCCGGTCCGTGACGTCCGCCACCAGTGCCAGGTCGTGCGAGACGAGGATCAGCGCGAACCCCAGTTCCGCCCGCAGCCCGAGCAGCAGTTCGATGATCTGCGCCTGAACGGTCACGTCCAGCGCGGTCGTCGGCTCGTCCGCGATGATCAGCCTGGGATCGCGGGAGAGTGCCAGAGCGATCAGAACCCGTTGCCGCTGGCCGCCGGAGAGTTCGTGCGGATAGCTGCGCAGGGTGCGTTCGGGGTCCAGGCCGACCATCGTCAGCAGTTCGGCGGGGCTCCGGCGGCCACCGCGCCGTACGACCTGCTTCAGCTGCGCCCGGATCGTCATCGCCGGGTTCAGGGAGGACAGCGCGTCCTGATAGACCATCGCCATCTCATGGCCGAGCAGCCTGCGCCGTACCCGCATCCGTTCGGCCAGCAACTCCCGTCGGCCGAACCGGACCTGGCCCCGCACCCTGGCCCCCTTCGGCTGGAGCCCCATGACCGCGAGCGCGGTCAGCGACTTCCCGCACCCCGACTCGCCCACCAGCCCGAGGACCTCCCCGGGATGCACCTCGAAGCTGATGCCGTCCACGATGTCCACGCCCCCGTGCCTGCCGGGGAAGCCGATGGCGAGGTCTTCCACCGCGAGCACCGGCGGCCCGCCCGGCAGGGGACGGGCCCGCGAGCGCAGCCGCCGCGCCGCCTCGGCCAGCCCCGGCAGCGCCACCACCTCGCCGCTGCCGGGCTGGGGCGCCTGGAGCCGGTCGCCCTCGTCCCGTACCTCGACGGCACGGGCCGCGGGCGCCGCCCACGCGTCCGAGACGCCCTCGGACAGGATGTTCAGCGACAGGACCGTGACCAGGATCAGCAGGCCCGGGAAGACCGTGGCCCACCAGCCGCCGGTGAGCACCATGTTCTTGCCGTCCGCGATCACGCTGCCCCACGAGGGGTCCGGGGGTCGTACGCCCGCCCCGATGAAGGACAGCGACGCCTCGAACACGATGGCCTCGGCGACCTGCACCGTGCAGAAGACCAGCACAGGCGCGGCGCAGTTGACCGCCACGTGCCGCAGCACGATATGGGGAGTGCGGGCGCCGATCACGCGTTCGGCGGTGACATAGTCCTCGCCGTACTGGTCCAGCACGTTCGCGCGGACCACCCTGGCGACCGGCGGGGTGAACAGGAACGCGATCGCGCAGATCAGCACGGTGATGCCGCCGCCGAAGACGGAGATGAGGACGGCCGCGAGCGCGATGCCGGGGAACGCCATCACCACGTCCAGACAGCGCATCAGCGTCTCGTCGACGGCCTTGCGGGAGGTCGCCGCGACCGCGCCGAGCAGGGCCCCCACGACCAGGGCCAGCGCGGTCGCCCCGAGCCCGATCGCGAGCGACCAGCGGGCCCCGTACATCAGCCGGCTGAGGATGTCCCGGCCGAGGCTGTCCTGGCCCATCCAGTGGCCGGCCGAGGGGTGCCCGGTGCCGTCGACCGGCTCCTGCTGGTCGAGCGGGTCGTGCGGGGCGACGACCGGCGCGAGCAGCGCGACGAGCACGACGACCGCCAGAAAGCAGACCGCGGCCTTCGACAGCGGCGGCAGCCGGCGCCAGCCGCGCAGCCGGACACCGGGACGGGTCAGGGCCCGGGCGAGACCCCTGCGTGTGGTGATCACCGGGCCGCATCCCTCAGTCGCGGGTTGACCAGCAGATACAGGATGTCGATGACGAGGTTGACGACCACGAATCCGGTCGCCGTGGTCAGTACGACACCCTGGACGACGGCCGGGTCGCCGTTGTTGACGGCGTCGATCATCAGCTTTCCCATCCCGGGCAGCGAGAAGATGGTCTCGATGACGACCGCCCCGCCCAGCAGATACCCGACCCGCAGGCCCAGCACCGTCAGCGGGTTCATGAGCGCGTTGCGCAGCACGTTCCGGCCGACCACCACCCGCGGCGGCAGTCCGCTGCCGATCGCCGTGCGCACATAGTCCTTGTCCAGCTCCTCCACCACGGCCGTGCGCACGATCCGGGTCAGCTGCGCCGCCACCGGCAGCGACAGCGCGAGCGCGGGCAGGGTCATCGTCCGCAGCCACCCGGTGAAGGAGTCCGCCGGGTTGATGTAGCCGCCGGCCGGGAACCAGCCCCGGTCGACCGCCAGATACTGGATCATCAGCAGCGCCAGCCAGAACCCGGGGGCGGCGACCCCGGTCAGGGACACCACCCGGATGATCTGGTCCGGCAGCCGGTCCCGGTGGATGGCGGCCGTCACCCCGCCGACGAGGGCCAGCACCACCGCGACACCCAGCCCGAGAAAAGTGAGCTGAAGGGTGAGCGGGAGCGCCGTGGTGACCTGGTCGACCACCGGCGCCCGGGTCAGGGCGCTGGTACCCATGTCACCGTGGAGCAGATCGCCCACGAAGTGGACGTAGCGCACCGGCAGCGGGTCGAGCAGCCCGTTGCGCTCCCGGAAGTCGTGCAGTTGCTGCGGTGTCGGGTTGGCGCCCTGGAAGAACGCGGACGCCGGGTCGACGTCCGAGAACCGCATCACGAGGAACACGAACAGCACGATGCCGAGCATCAGCGGCACCAGCAGCAGGACGCGGCGGACCAGGATCCTGGCGACGGCGGCCATGGACCAACTCCTGTCGTGGCTAGACCCACTTGGCCTGGAGGAGGTTGATGCCCGGGTAGGGCTGCGCCCTTATCCCGGTGAGTTCCCTGGGGTTCCAGGCGGTCATCAGCTCGTTGTGGACCACCGGGTAGAGCACGGCCTGCTCGGCGACGACGTCGATGTAGTCCTGGACCATCGCCGTCTTCCGCGCCGGGTCGGACTCCCGGGTCGCGCGGTCCATGTCCGTGAAGAGCTTCCTGGCGACGGGGTTGTCGGCCCAGCGGGCGTAACCCATCCACAGGTTCTGCGGGCCGTAGTTGTAGTGCATGATCAGATCGGCGTCGAGGCCGAACTGATTGGGGTTCGAGGCGGCGGCGACGACCTGGTAGTCCTGCTTCTGGTCCATCTTGGTGAAGACCGCCGTGGTCTCCTGCGGCGACAGCGTGGTCTGCACGCCGATCGCGTCCCAGGAGGACTTGATGGTGGGCAGGCAGTCGACGATCCAGCTCACGTTCACCGCGAGGACGTCGATCCTCAGCCCGCGGACCCCGGCCTCCTTCAGCAGCGCTTTCGCCTTGTCGGGGTCGTAGTCGTAGACGGTCTTCGCCCGTCGGTAGGCGCGGTTGCCCTCGTTGAGGAAGGAGGACGACGGCTTCCCGTGTCCTTTCAGGGCCACCTCCACCATCTTGCCGGTGTCGATGGCGTAGTGGAGGGCCTGCCGGACCCGGACGTCGTCGAAGGGCTTGTGCTTGGTGTTGAACATCAGGAACAGGTTGTTCATCCCGGCTCCGCCCCGGACCGCCAGCCCGCTCGCGGTGAGCTGCCGGATGTTGGCGTACGGGATGTTGTCCGCGATCTGCGCCCCCGCGTCCGCGCCGGAGATCCGCGCGACGCGCGGCGCGGCGTCGACGATCGTCAGCCAGTTCATCTTCTTGAACGCGGCCTTGCGCGGCCCGTTGTAGTCGGCGAACGCCTCGAAGGTGGTGTTGGACTTCGGATGGTGCGCGGTCTGCCGGTACGGTCCCGAGCCCACGGCCAGCCCCTTGATCGCGTCGTCCCAGGCACCGGGCCGGGAGAAGACGTGCCGGGGCATGACCTTCGCCAGCGTCAGCCGTGAGAGGCCGTCCGGGAAGGGGAACTTGAGCACCAGCTCGACGGTTCGCGCGTCGACCTTGCGGACCTCGCTCAGCCAGCTCGCGAAGAACCCCTTGGCGAGGGTCTGGGTCTTCGGGTCCAGGATCCGGTCGAAGACGAACACCACGTCGTCAGCCGTGACCGGCTGCCCGTCGTGGAACTTCGCACCCTCCCGCAGGGTGAACCGCCAGGACGTGGAGCCGGTGTCCTTCGGTACCTCGGTGGCGAGCGCCGCGTACGGCTCGCGTGTGATGGGGTCGGTGTCGAGCAGGCCCTCGTAGATGTGGTTGTTGGCGGCCATGCAGAAGGCCGAGGCGGTCTGGGTGGGATCCCAGCTGCCGTCATTGCCGTAGCCGATGACCGCCGTCAGCGTCCGGTTCCTGCCGCCCTCGCTGCCGGTGTCGTTGGTGGACTCCGGGCCCGAGGAGCAGGCGGCCAGCGACGAGGACAGGGCGGCGGCCGCGCCCAGCGCGCCGGTGTACTTCAGGAACGCCCGGCGGTCCGGCGCCGGTACGTCGGGAATCACGTCGCGCACGGTTCCTCCAGCAAAGGGTGGTCTGGATGAGGGCTGTGGGGAGAGGCTCGAGGATGGAGAGATACGACGTCCTACGTCATGGCGGCAGCGTGACCATAGGTGGGGCCGTGGGGGCGGTCAAGGGGAGACACACGAATGGCCGAGCCGTCACAGGTGCGACCAATGAAGGCTTGAAATGCGGGTAGTTGACGTATTCATACCCTCCGGGGGCGGGACGCCCGAGAGGCACGCGCGTACGATGCGGCGCATGTCCGATGCCCCCGGGAACCGACGCAGGACCGAGCGGCGTGTCAGCAGCCGGATCCAGCGCGAGGTCATGCAGCTCATCCTCGATCGCAAACTCCGGCCCGGTGCGCCACTGCCCACGGAGTCGGAGCTGATGGAGGACCTCGGGGTGAGCCGCAACTCGGTGCGGGAGGCGCTCAAGGCCCTTCAGGCACTCGACATCGTGGAGATCCGGCACGGCTACGGGACCTATGTCGGGCAGGCGTCGCTGACCCCGTTCGTCGACGGTCTCACCTTCCGCACGCTCACCCGGCCCGACGACGAGATGGACGCCCTGAACGAGATTCTCCAGGTCCGTGAGGTCCTGGAGGAGGGGCTGATCAGACGGGTCGCCATGACGCTGTCCGAACCGGAGCTGGACCGTCTGGAGGCGGTGGTGTCCCGGATGGAGGCGGCGGGCCGGGAGGACCGGCCCTTCGCCGAACTGGACCGGGAGTTCCACGAGTTGCTCTACGGCTCGCTGGGCAACGCGCTGGTGCCGCAGCTGCTGAGCGCGTTCTGGACGGTGTTCCGGCGGGTCGCCCGGGCCCGGGACTGGTCGGACGGCAGCACCCCGCACCTCACGGCGCGCCGCCATCGCGACATCGTCACGGCTCTGCGGTCCCGGGACGTCGAGGGCGCGGAACGGGCGATGGCGGACCATTTCCGTGGCATCGAGGACCGCACGGCCCGGGAGTACGGCGAACCGTCCGGCGGCTTCTGAGGACCGCCCGGGCCCCGTCCGCCCGACGGCCGCTGCTCGCCGGGGCCCGGTCCCGGACCGCCCGCGTCGAGATCGCCTGGTAGCGGCCCTGTGCGGAGCGCTTCACCGGCTGAGCCCTCCTCGCCCGCCGGTCACAGGCTCAGCCCCAGCACGAGGCGGTGCTCGCCCGGCCCGAAGTAGTTCCTGCGAAGGCCGCCCTCGGGCGCCGCGGGGGCGAATCCGGAGGACTTGTAGAGGGCGATCGCCGCCGCGTTGGTGGGGTCGACGGTCAGTCTGACCTCCCGTATGCCGTCGTTGCGCAGCCGCCCCAGAATCTCCAGCATCAGCCGCCGCCCGAGGCCCTCCCCGCGGCGCTCCCGGGCGACGCCCAGGCCCAGCACCCAGCCGAGCCCGGAGTCGTCCCCGGTGCCGGCCAGGACATAGCCCTGGAGGGCCTCGCCGTCGTCCAGGACCAGGAGGTGATCGGCGTACATGTCGAACAGCTGACGGAGCATGAAGTACGGGTACGCCACCTCCTGGAAGACCTCCCGGTCGAGGCGGTGCACCTCGGGCAGGTCCGCCTCGGTGACCCCTCTCATCCGCACGGGCCGTTGCCGGGCGGGACGGAACACCTGGCCGGTGAGCGAGGCGAAAGGATCTCCTGAGTGTTCCGCCGGATAAGCGGCCATGCCACCCCCTGGTCAAAGGGCAGGGGCGCACGGCCCCATATGGGTGAATAAGACTCGGATGGCGCACACCCCGCCGTCAGGGTTGCTTTCGACAGGGTTCGGACCAGCATCACCCGTCAGTGTCCGGCCGCTCAAGGAGGGTTCAGGACCAAGGGCCGATTCTTCGCGACCCCGTCCCCCCGTCATGGGTTCGGGGCATCGCGGCAAAGGGGATCCGTGCTGTCACACCCGTTGGTACCGTGAGCCAATGGACCTGGAAGCCCCGCCGCGGGCGCCTAAACTCAACGCTGATGCCCCGTGGGACGCATTCGACCCTCACGCGTACATCGATCGTAATTACCGTGAGCTGCTCGATGTGGACGCGGAGATCATCGCGTATGTACGCGATCACTTCAGCGATCATTTCCACAAGCGTTTCGAACGGCCGGTTCTCGGTGTTGACGTCGGCGCAGGTGCCAACCTCTATCCCGCGCTGTCCATGCTCCCGTGGTGCAAAGAGATCACCCAGCTGGAGCTTTCGAGTGCGAACGTGGAGTATCTGAGGGAGCAGCGGGTCAACTTCGGTACGGGGTGGGAGAGTTTCTGGGAGGTGCTGCGCAAGGATCCCGCCTACGAAGAGATCCACGAAAACCGGAGGGCGAGATTCACTGACACCGTCCGCGTCGAACCCGGCAACCTGTTCGATCTGGTGCGCCGCCCCGCGCACTGGGCCATCGGAACGATGTTCTTCGTCGCCGAGTCGATGTCCGACTCCCACGCGGAGTTCCACAGCGCTGTCGCGTGTTTCCTGCGGGCCCTGGCGCCCGGCGCTCCCTTCGCCGCCGCGTTCATGGCCGGCTCCACGGGGTATGACGTGGGCGACGAGTATTACCCGGCGTGCGATGTCGACGAGGCGCAGGTGCACGAGGCTCTGAGGCCATTTGCCGAAAACCCCAGGGTTCTCAGACTGGACAAGCCGACGGACATGGTGCGCCCGGGACACGAGGGAATGATCCTGGCCCTCGGCCACCGGAATTTCACGGTTCATTTCTGACCTGGCGCACGGAATACAGGGCAGTGCGACCTGTGTGAGGGGCATGGGGATGCAGATCAAGCCACGTCAGCACCTGCTGGACATCTGGCAGGCCATGGCCCGCCACTCGTTCGACGGCGGCAAGTGGTCCTGGGGGGAGTGGGGCGGTCTCAGCAGTGTGGCGGACGCCGAACGACTGCTGTGCCTCATGTACCCCGCCACCGAGATCCCCGCCTTCCGCCTCGACGAGCCCGACACCACCCAGACGGACGTGGAGAAGGCGCTGCGGCGGGTGGGCGGGCGTACCGAGATCCCCGCCGCGCTCGTGGCGGTCCTCGACCAGTTCATGCGCACGCACACCGACCCGGACGCCGCCCCCACCTTCGCCGGCGGCTACTACTTCACCTCCCAGGACCCCAAACAGGAGGTCACCCGGGAGCAGCGGGAACTGGGCGTGGTCGACTCCTTCTCCATGTCGGTCACGCTGTGCCTCGCCACGCTCGGCTTCCTCAAGGTCTACGAGGACCGCACCTCCCGCAGCGATGTGAAGAAGGCCATCGGGCAGCTGAGGGAGGCGACCAGCACCCGGCTGACCGCCGCGATGGTCAGTCTGCTGCGCTCCTTCACCGTCAACGTCTTCGACCCCGACTCCGGCCAGGGCCGGCGACTGCGCCGACTGGTCGGCCAGGGGCAGCTGTCGGAGCGTGCCGTACTCCAGCAGTTCCAGCGCAGATTCAAGCCGCTGCGCGCCACCATCACGGAGAGCTTCGTCCTCGGTGTCGACGTCGAGGAACGCCTCAAGGACGACAACCAGCTCTTCGAGTGCGGCTGGGCCTGGAGCCTGGTCAAGGACGCACCCAAGGTGGAGACCAGCGACCCGATCGGCGCCCAGCCCGACGGCATCGCCGACGCCGTGCCCTACCTCTACTTCACCGTGGTCGCCCTCGACGGTATCCAGGACCTCTTCTCCGACCGCACCCTCACCCTCGGCCTGCTCAACCCCGAACAGCAGAAGCTCGCCGAGGCGCTGCGGCTGCGCTGGGAGATCACCCAGCAGTACTGGTCGGGCATCGCCCGCTTCGACCCCGAGCGCTGGCCGCTGGAGGACCTGCCCTGGCGTACCACCGGCCAGTTGCTGGAGTCCGAGTACTTCTCGCTCTCCGTCGCCGCCATCCTGGTCCACGACCTGGTACGCCGGAGGGCCACCGACGAGGACCTCACCCGCACCGTCACGGTCATGGAGCGCCTCGCCGAACGCGGCCGTATCACCAGCCGGATGACCCGCGACGACCCGAACGTACGGCTGCACAGCCCCGGTGTCACCCTGCCCCTTCAGGGCAGCGACGACGCGGGCGGCGCGGCCCTGCAGTGGACCATGACCGACTTCTCGGCCCAGCTGCTCAAGCGCACCATCCAGCTCAGCGAGCTCTCCCGCAACATCACCGCCCAGGACCGCCTGCTCCGGCTCGCCGAGGAGATCTTCGGCCATCTGTGGCAACGCCGTATCCAGGAGGGCGAGGGCATCGGGCTCTGGGACAACGTCCGCGCCGTGTACCCCGGTTCGCCCGAGGGCGCGGGCCAGGTGTCCTGGAGCGTCACCGAGCGGGTCACCGAATGCATGGTGGCCGCCCGCAAGCTGTATGTGCAGCGGCCGATCCGCAGCGCCGAACTGGCCGTCCTGGCCCGCGCGTTGCTCAGCGAGTCCACCCATCTGTTCGGCTACGAGCAGATGGAGCCCACCCTCGCCGCCGACGGCGAACGCGCGAAGTCGCTGCGGAGCATAGAGATCAGGCTGCGCCGGGCCCGCCGGATCCTCGACGAACAGCCCGGCACGGCCTGTGCCCTGACCCTGTCCGTGCTCGGCGAACTCGACGTCCTGGCCCAGGCCCGGGACGCGGCCCGGGAGGTGTGACACCGTGCTCGTCTTCGCCGCCTCCGACAAGGGAGGCACGGGCCGCTCCGTGACCAGCGCGAACCTCGCCTACCAACGCGCACTCGCCGGTGACGACGTGTGCTACGTCGACTTCGACTTCGGCTCGCCCACGGCCGCCGCCGTCTTCGACGTCCCCGGAGAGCTCGGCGTCGACCAGGGCGGTCTGCACACCTATCTGGAGGCCGGCACGGCCGAACCCGCCCGGGTCGACATCTGGGCCCACACCCTGCACCCGGTGCTGCGCAACCGGCCCAACGGCTCCGGCCGGCTGGTCCTGCTGCCGGGCGACGCGAGCGGCGGAGAGTTCGCCACGGACCAGGACACCCTGCGCCGCTGTGTCGATCTGCTGCTCCGCCTCAACAGCGAGTTCGACATCATCGTCGTGGACCTGAGCGCCGGACGCAGCTACGCCATGGACATGGTGCTGGAGGCGACGGCGCAGCCCGAACTGCGCGGCGTCCAGGCCCGCTGGCTGGTCTTCCACCGCTGGACCCGGCAGCATGTGCTCGCCGCGTCGGGACTGGTCTTCGGCGAACACGGCATCCTCAACGGCGCGGCGGCCGGCCTGCACGACAAGGAGGCGCTGCGCCGGTCGATCCGATTCGTCCGGGCCGCGGTGCCCGACCCCGAGTCCGCGCTGTGGTCCCAGGTGTCGCCCGCCCAGTCCGTGTGGATGCAGCGGTGCGACGACTATCTGCGACAGCTCGCCTCCGACCGGAAGATCGGGGACAGTGTCGTCCTCGCGACCATCCCGCTGGAACCCGTCCTGCAATGGCGTGAGCAGCTGATCACCGAGGAGGACGTGCTGTCCACCCAGATCGCCAACAAGGAGACGCTGGAGGCGCTGGAACAGCTCGCCCGCAGGCTGACCGACGACACCCACTGGGAGGTGTTGTGACGGAGTCCGGGTTCCGGGAGACCACCGCCGAGCCGCTCACCCGCTCCCTGGCGTTGTCCCATCTCTCCCTGGAGCTGGGGCATCTGTACATGGAGGACTTCGAGGGCGGCCCCACACGGCTGCGGCAGCACTTCGAGCGGGTGAAACCCTGGGCGGACGCGGCCCGTGCCGACGTCGCCGCCCGTGGCGAGGCCGCGGCCACCGGCCGACGGGGCGGCTCCCGTCCCCGTATCAGCACCTGCTTCCTCATCGACGACTACTTCACGCGCTTCTCCACCCCCGCCGAGGTCGTGCCGGTCCTGCTCGCCGAGGCCGAGCGCGCGGGGCTGGTCATCGACTATCTGGCCAGGGAGTCCGGCTGTGCCGTGGCGGACAAGGTGCCGCTCGCGGAATCGGTGGCCGGGCGGCTGGTCGAGTCCCCGCCGCCCGGCAGCTACGGCCTGCGCCCGCCCGTCGGCCAGACCGGCTGGCTCGCCAACGGGGTGCGCACCCCCGCCCAGCGCACCCAGGCGATGAAGCGGTCCGGAGCCTGGCAGCCTCCCCAGGAGACCGCCGCCCACCGGCACTCCGTGTTCCTGGACGTCGAACTGTGGGACGACCAGGACGGGCACCGCACCTGGTCCTGCCCGTTCCTCGCCGCGGTCTGGCAGCTGACCCGCCTCGGCCTGCTGCGCAACGAGGGCGAGCCCGTGTTCGTCCCGCGCGCCCGCACCACGGGCGGCTTCCCCACCGAGTGGGACCAGCTGGCGCCGCTGCTCCAGCTCAACCCCTCCGCCGCCCCCTTCAACGCCTACCGCACCTGCTCCGTACTGCCGTCGCGGTTCCTCCCCATCGAACACGCCGTGCGCGTCATCCTCGACCAGACCGAGGTGGACGTGGGCGCGCTGGGGAAGGTCGCGTCGCGCTCGGCCGACGAGGGCATCGCGGTGCCCGACTCCGTGGCGGACCGGGTCTCCTACGTCTTCTACCCGGGGTGGTGACATGGGGATCCCGGGGGAGGCGAGGTCCACGACACTCGCCTGCGGCGAAGTACGTACCTGCCTGCTGCCGACGTCCCAGGCACTGGACCTCCGGGCGGCCGGTCATGTGCTGCGGTTGAGGGCCGACGAACGTGTCCTCGTCTCCGAACGCCCCAATCTGTACGCCCTCTCACCGGACACCCTCATGGGTGTCGACTGCCCGCTGCCCGCCGCGGGCGGCGCCAAGGTGCGCGCCGTCGGCACGGCGGTGGCCCGGGCGGCGCTCACCGAGGGCCGGGTCCTGCAGGCCGGCTCGTCCTTCCGCGTCCCCGCGACGGGACCCGACCAGCGGCAGCCCTGGGGCTACTACCTGGTGCGCCCGGGGATGGTGGAACCCCTCGGGAAGCTGCCCGCGCGGGCGGTCGCCGACGGGCTCCTCAAGGGCGGCCGGCCCGGGGAACTCGACCCCGGTCTGATCGCCGAGGGGCTGCTGACCAGGTTGTTGCGGCACCCGCTGCTGGACCAGAAGAGCCCGTTCAAGAGCCGCCGCACCCGGCTGCGCTGGGCGGCCCTGCCCGTTCCCGACGGCCAGGACCCCTTTATCCACTTCACGGTCGTCGACGACGAGCTGCGCACGGTGCGGCTCGGGATCCCCGAGGACACAGAGCCGACCGCCGTCGTACGCCTGTGCGAGGACCTCGCGCTGCACGACTGGCTGCTCACCACGCTCGTACGGATGCTCGACGGCAGCCGTTTCGGATCGACGGACGGGCCGCTGGCCGTCCTGGCGCTGCGCCCCGCCGTCGACCATCTGCTGCATCTGTGGATGCCCCGGGCCCGGGTGGACCGGAAGCTGACCGCGCTGTGGGAGGTGCTGGAGGAGCAGCCGGGATTCAGCCGCCAGTGGCAGGCGCTGGTGCAACGCATCCGGGACCAGATGGCGTTGCAGGCCATCCCGCTGCTCAGGGAGGCACTCACCGCACGCTGAGTACACCGCGAGCCGCCGCGGCCCGCGTTCTTGAAGGATCCGACGGGGGAGGAAGGGAATGTCCGCTACGCAAGGTACGACGAACACGCCACGGCCGGAGGGCCTGCGCGTACCACCGCTCCTGCTGAAGACGCTCGTCACGGTGGTGGTGTCGATCATCGCCTACGTCCTCACCAACGCGCTCAACCAGAAGCAGGACGAGGTCTGGAAGCTGACGATCTCCATCGTGATCGGCGGATCCGCGCTGATCGTCCAGTACATGGTCGACTTCGAGCGGCGGCTGGAGACGATGGAGAGCGGACAGCGCGCCCGCATCCGGGAGATGAAGGACAGTCTGTCGGAGCACCACCGCGAGGTGCGCGGTCATCTCGGCGATCACCGCAGGGAGTTGACGGACCTGGTCGACGACCGCTTCGCCCGTATCAGCGAGGCGACCGAACTCTTCAGCCAGGTGGACCGTTCGGTACTGCGTTCCGACGGGGTGACCAAGCTCGCCCGCAGCGCCACCAAGGCGGGACTGCTGAACAACGAGCTGGTGAAGACCTTCGCCAGCGAGGAGATCGACCGGCTCGCCCAGCTGCTGGAGAACCTGAGCAACAACATCGCCGACTGCCTGGGGGAGAACCAGGACTGGCTCATCGACCTCACCCGGTGCATCAAGAAGTCCCTCGACGCCACCAGCACCTCCGTCGACCGGGACTTCTGGAACAGCGAGCCCGCGAGCCGCTATCTGGAGGCGCAGAGCGACGCGATCCTGCGCGGGGTGAAGATCAGGCGGCTGTTCATCGTCGAGACCGAGCGGGAGATCGACGACAGGCTGACAGAGCTGTGCGAGAGCCAGCGGTCGCTGGGCATCGACGCCCGTGTGGTGGCCCTGTCCCAGCTGCCGCACCGGGTGCAGCTGGGCACGCACAGTGACTTCATCATCTTCGACAACGAACTCACCTACGAGATCGACCAGGACACGAAGAGGGTCAACGCCAAGACCACCCTCAACGCCCGGGCCGCCCTCGTCGAACACCGGATGAAGCGCTTCAACCGGCTGTGGGAGGCCACTCAGGACCTCTCCGGCTGACCCGAGGCGGTCCGGTGAACCCTTCGCGGACCGGGAGACGAGCCGTCAGCGGGCGGCGAAGTCGTGCTCCTTGGTCCGCGGGGAGTAGCTGACGCCGCGGAACGGCCAGCTCTGCCGCAGCCATGCGCTGACCAGCTCGTACAGCGGCTCGTCCAGCTCGGCGTGATCCTCGCGCACCCATGAGCGGACGGCGGCGTGGCCGGGCCGGCCGGCCGGATAGATGTAGACGCAGCCGATGACGTCCTCGCCGATCAGGACGGAGTAGGTGAAGCCGACACGGTGCTCGAAGTCCTCGCGGTGTCTGAGCAGATCCCGCAGATTCTCCTCGGGCGTCATCGGCACGGGCCAGCCGTACCGTTCGAAGCCCGGGGTCCGCTGAATGTGATCCATGCTCGACGTCCAGGCCCGGTAGTCACGGTCATTGTGCTCAGGGCCGAGAGGAACCAAATGGAAGGTCGTATCCCTGAAACCAGGGGGGACGGTGAAGTCGGCCGGTACGAATGGGGCGTCGGATTCCCCGGCGCGGCCGCTTCCGTTGGGCAGGGTGTCCCTCGGCTCGTCTGCTGCCTGACTCATCTGGTGTCCACTCAGTCCACGTCGACCTGGGCCTTCCTGAGCGCGTCACTATACCAACACCGAGGTGTGCGGTCCGGGTGACTCATATGGGTTTCGCGACCGCCCAGTCCCGGCTGAATTGACGAAGGGTCGAGCGCAGGTAGACGGGCTCGATGGTCACCCCGCCCTGGGCGTCGGGACGCTCGATCGACAAATAGGCCCAGATACCCTCGGGTGAGATGTTGTCCTGGTGCCGTTCCCACAGGATGGGTTCCTGGCGTTTGATCAGAGGGAGATCCAGGTCGAGGATGCAGACGGAACTGACCAGTTCCCGGGACAGCCAGCGGAACTGCAGATTCTCGCGTGACAGTTCGACGGGTACTCCGCTACGGGTGACGAGTTCCCGGAATTTCTCGACCGATGGCCGCCAGGAGTCGGCCTCTCCGTAGAGCAGATACTGATACGGACGGCCCAGCTTCAGATTGTGGATCACCACATCCATGAACGCGCCCGGTTCACCCTCGTTGACATCGGACTGGAACAGACGCGTCATGATGCGCATGCCGCGCACACAGGCCTCCATGCCGATCGCCTCCGCGTCCGTGACAAAGCCGACCGGGCCCTGGTTCTCGCCCTGCTCGATGAGCGCCCGGGCCGTTTCGTCGATCTTCGCCTGCAACCGGCGGCTGATCCGCGTGACCATGTCCAGATGGCGCCCGCTGGCGTCACTGGCCTCCACGACCGCCCTGCGGATCTGCGCCCGCACACCGGCCGGGTCGTCCTCCGCCTGAGCCCGGGGGCGCTCGCCGAACACCAGATAGTCCAGGCTGACATTGAAGTGGTCGGCGATACGCACGAGAGTCTCGAAGCTGGGCCTGATGCGGCCGTTGAGATAGTGGGAGATCGTCGCCTCGTTCACGCCGAGCGCGCGCGCCAACTTTTTTCTGCCTCCGGATATCGCCGGGCTGTCGAGCAGGTCCCGGAGAACTGTCTCGAACTCAATACGGCGCTGGCTTGAGACCATGATCGCTACCTCAGCGCATCCGGCGAACGCGATGACCGCGCCCGGGAGTTACCCAGACTATCGAGCGCTGCTCCGTCGGTACAGACGGCCATTGCTGCACCGTGCCCGCCTCCGTATCGTGGAGGCAACGGGAGGAGGAGCGGCCATGACAGTCGTGAAGTTCCGGTTGTTCAGGTCGCGGAAAAGGCGACGCCAACTCATCACCGGAACACTCGCTCTCGGCCTGTCCACGGTACTCATCGCACGGCCGGATCTCTGGCAATTCCTCACCGCGGCCCTCGTGGTGCACGATCTGCTCATTCGGCTGCGCGGCACCGAGAAGGGCGACAGCGGACAAGAAACGGTGGCTGTTGAGAACGGAGGGGGAAACCATGACGCAACCGACCCGGCTGCCGAATCTGACACAGTACGAGCGGATCGCATTCGGTCGTGAAATCAATCTCGCCGACGGTCACGCCCATCAACGCGGGGACGCGGCACAGCGTGAGATCACCCGGCGTCTGCCGGACCTCTACGAGAAAAGCGAACTGAGCCGGCAACAGGACGTCGAGGACGTCTTCAAGGAGACGTTCTACCGGCTGGCCGGACAGCACTCCGCGATCCGCCACTCCCATGCGCTGCTGTGCTACTCCGCCTCCCTCTCGACCGACCTGGTCGGGGCCTTCCTCGCGAACGCGGGAATCGGGGCGGGCCTGCTCCAGCCGTGCTTCGACAACCTGGCCGCCCTCCTCGTACGCCGAGGCGTCGCGCTCACTCCGGTCTCCGAGGAGTCGGTGACCGGACCGCACCTCGCTCGGCTGCTGGCGGGCGCCGACGCGCCCGGAGCGCTCTTCCTCACGCTGCCCAACAACCCCACCGGCTTCACCCTGGACGCCGCGGACTTCCGGCGGGTCGTGGACGTCTGCGCCGCCACCGGCACCCTGCTGGTGATCGACTGGACGTTCCGCTTCTTCGACCGGAGCGAACTCTGGGACCAGTACGCGGTGCTGGACCGCTCCGGGGTGAGCTACTTCTGCATCGAGGACACCGGCAAGACCTGGCCCACCCTCGACGTCAAGTGCAGCATCCTCGCCATGAGCGCCGACGTCCACGAGGGCCTCGTAGAACTCCACAACGACGTGCTGCTGAACGTCAGTCCGTTCGTCCTCACCTTCCTCACCGCGTATCTCGACGACTCGGCGCGGCGTGGTCTGGACGCCTCGGTGCGCAGGCTGATCCGGACCAACCGCAGGGCCCTCCACCGGGCCCTCGACGGCTCTGTGCTGGAGCCCGGCGCACCGGAGCGCACCATCAGCGTCGAGTGGATCCGTATCGCGGCCGAGTCGCCGAGCAGCCTGGAGGTCGTCGAACTGCTCGGGGGCCTCGGCATAGCCGTGGTGCCCGGCGACCACTTCTACTGGCACGACCGCGACCTCGGGTCCCGCTACATCCGCATCGCCCTCGCCCGCGACCCCGTCCTGTTCGCCAGGGCCTGCGCGGGTCTGCGCGACGCGGTGCGGACGCTGCCGCAGCTGCGGGGGAGTGATGTCCGATGAAGATCGTCTACCTTGACGAGCCGACCTATCTGCCCGAGTCGTGGCGGGTCAGGTTCGCCACGCTCGGGGACTTCGAGGTCTTCACCGACCGCCCGGGGCCCGAGACCGCCCTGCACCGGCTGTGCAAGGCCGACCTCGCCGTCGTGGAATGGACCCGGCTGCCCGCCGACCTGCTGGGCAGGATCACCCGGCTGCGCTATCTGACGGTGGTCTCCACGAGTTTCGACGGGGTGGACCTCGATGCCGCCGCCCGTGCCGGGCTCACCGTCGCGCACTGCCCGATGTACTCCCGGCAGGCCGTGGCCGAGCATGTCTTCGCCTCGCTGCTGGCCCTGATCCGCCGGCTGCTCGCCGCGGACCGGGCGACGCGGGCCGGAGCCGGCCATCTGTACCGGCCGTTCCTCGGGCTGGAGCTGCACGGCAGGACCCTCGGACTCGTGGGCACCGGCCGGATCGCCACGGCCGCCGCCCGGATCGCGGCCGGGTTCGGGATGGAGGTGATCGGCGCCAACCGTACGGGCCGGGCGGCGCCCGGCATCACCGTGCTGCCGCTCGACGAGGTGCTGCGCCGCAGCGACGTCCTCTCGCTGCACGTCCCCCTCGACGCAACCACACGCGGACTGCTGAGCGCCGAGCGCCTCGGCACCCTCAAGCCCTCCGCGGTCCTCGTCAACACCAGCCGGGGCGCGCTCCTCGACCAGGCCGCGCTCGTCCGGATGCTCACCACCGGGCGGCTCGCGGGCGCCGCCCTGGACGACATGACCTCACAGGACGCCGAACTGCTGCGCACGCTGGACAACGTGATCCTCACCCCGGGCACCGCCTGGTACACGGACACGGCCCGGTCGGACAACCTCCAGGAGGTGTACGACAACCTCGCGAGCTATCTCGCCGGACGCCCGCGCAACGTACTCACCGGACCGGGCGTGCGGTGATGTCCGCCGGGACGACGCCGGGGGCGCGTGACGGCCACGGCGTCGCCGACGGGGTCGGCGCCGCTGCGCCCGGATGAGGCATCACCCGGACAACTCAGACAAGTTGCGGGTCCGGGTGCCCGGCGGGCAGCATGACAGCGTCAGCGCGAAGCTGCTGTTCACGGCATGTGCGTACGTGCTCGCGGCTCCTGGGAGGCATACCCGGGCAGGCCCGCGAGCGGCAGGAGCACCCGTGGGAACGGCCGCGGCCCGAAGAGCCGCGTGGTCGGACAGGAGCGACCACTTCCGCCGGAACGGCGTGACCGAGTTCCTCGAGCAGCCGCATGTGCGGAACCGGCAGCAGACCGACCCGAGACAGCAGCCGTAGGGGCGCCGCAAGCGTCCATCAGGAGGTGTTTGATGAGCACCATCGCCGAGTGGCTCGAAGAGAACGTCACGACCGACAAACGCGCGCTCGACTGGTACCGGGAACCGGAATGCGAACCCCGTATCGTCCGCGCCTACCGCCAGTTGCTGAGCGGCTATGAGATCGACACATCGACGATCCTCAAGACCACGGTCGAGGTCGAGGGCGAACACACCGGTGTGGTCCGCGTACACGACATCAACTACTACTCCATCTGCGCCCACCACTTCCTGCCCTTCTACGGCAAGGTGGCGATCTCCTACGTGCCCGGCAACCGGATCCTGGGCCTGGGCAAGTTCCCCCGGCTCGTCCAGGCGTTCAGCCGCAGGTTCCAGATCCAGGAGCACCTGGTGAAGGACATCGCCGAGGAGATCATGTCCTCGGGCGGCGCCCGCGCGGCGCGCGTGGTCTCCACCGGCCGCCACATGTGCATGTGCAGCCGGGGCCCGTCGGACCAGACGGCGATCACCGACACGTCGTACGTCACGGGCGACAAGGAACTGTTCACCCGGTTCGGCCTGGACACCTGAGGGTTCCGTCAGCACTGACGCACCCGTTCCGTCAGCTCTGACGACCTCGACTTGCGCGGCGGACACCTGGCTGTCTGCCGCGCGAAACGTGGATCCCGTACCGGGAGTGGGCCGTGAAACTGGACTTCCTTCCGCCCGGAGCGCTGCAGGACGGCGCCGTACGCCACTACTGCCTGCGTTGCCGTGGTGCGTCGGTGCAGTGGCGCACCACGGGCGCCCGCCGCCACAGCGTGTGCCTCGCCTGCGGCCATGTCGCCGACCGGGCGCTGGTGCTGGATCCCGCGATCCGTTGGTGGACGGACGCCGAGGGCGAGTACTGGCACGAGACGGCGGGCGTGTTCGTCCGGGACGTACGCGGCCGTCTCCTCTTCTTCGACCGCACCGCGTTCCCCTTCGGCCTGACGATCCCCGCCGGGCACGTCGAGCGCGACGAGGACCCCGACGAGGCGGCGGTACGCGAACTCCTGGAGGAGACCGGAATCGCCGGTGCACGGCTCGAACACCTGGCCAGGACCCCGGTCCCCGGTGACGGCTGCCGTCGCGGCGCCGACGCCCATCTCTGGCACGTCTACCGGACGGCCGACGCGGTGGACGCGGACCTCGCGGTGGAACTCGGCCCGGAGGGCACCTCGGCGCTGTGGCTCACACCCGACGAGGCGCTGCACCACCCGCTGACCTACGCCGTACGCCACCTGCTCGGGCAGTACCGGGCCGGCCCGGCCCCCTCCCGTGCCGCCGGATGACTCCGATGCGGGCCGGACGACGGGAATGGACGGGGCTGGCGGTCCTCGCGCTGCCGACCATGCTCATCGGCCTCGACATGAGCGTGCTGCATCTGGCAGCACCCGTGCTCAGCGAACGACTGCACCCGAGCGGCACGGAACTGCTCTGGATCGTCGACATCTACGGGTTCATGGTGGCCGGATTCCTCGCCACGATGGGGACTCTCGGTGACCGGATCGGCCGCCGCAGACTGCTTCTGACAGGGGCCGCCGCCTTCGCGGCGGCCTCCTTGCTCGCCGCCGGCTCGTCCAGCGTCGGGATGCTCATCACCTCGCGCGCGTTGCTCGGGGTCGCGGGGGCGACGCTGATGCCGTCGACCCTCTCCCTGATCAGCAACATGTTCCGTGACCCCGGGCAGCGGCGGTTGGCGGTCGCGGTGTGGATGACCAACTTCAGCATCGGCGCCATGGCCGGGCCGCTGGTCGGCGGGGTGCTTCTGGAGCACTTCTGGTACGGCTCGGTGTTCCTGCTCGGCGTGCCGGTGGGCGTCGTCCTGCTGATCGCCGGTCCGCTGCTGCTGCCCGAATACCGCGATCCGGAGGCCGGCCGCCTGGACCCGGCCAGCGTCGCGCTGTCCGTCACCACGGTGTTGCCGGTGGTCTACGGCTTCAAGGAGATCGCCCAGCACGGCCTGCACACCCTGCCGTTGCTGAGCCTCGCCGCCGGACTCTGCCTCGGTGCCGCCTTCGTACGCAGACAGCTGAGACTCCCCGACCCCATGCTCGACCTCCGGCTGTTCTCCCGCCCCGCGTTCGGGGTGTCGCTGGGCGGGCTGACCCTGGGGCTCTTCGCGGTGACCGGGACGCAGTTCCTGCTCCTGCAGTACTTCCAGCTCGTGCTGGGACTGACCCCGCCGGTGGCCGGGCTGTGGGCGCTGCCCGCGGTGGCGGCGGGCGTCGTGGGCGCGCTGCTGGCCCCGGCCGTGGCCGCCCGCACGGGCCCGCTACGGGTGATGGCGGGCGGCTTCCTGCTGTCCGTACCGGGGCTGGTACTGCTCACCCAGGTGGGCACCGCATCCGGGCCGTACCGCGCGGTCGTCGGCTTCGCCGTCATGTCCTTCGGCGTCCAGGCGGCCCTCGCCCTCACCAACGACGTGATCATCAGCAGCGCCCCACCCGCACGCGCGGGAAACGCCTCGGGCATCGGCGAGACCGGCGCGAACCTGGGCGAGGCACTGGGCGTGGCCGTCGCCGGTTCCGTCGCCGCCGCCGTGTACCGCGCGAAACTGGACGGCAGTTCCCTGCCGGACGGCATAGGACCCGATCGCACCGAGGCCGCCCGGGCGACGCTCGGCGGCGCCGCCGAGGTCGCCGGACAGCTGCCCGAACGCCTCGGCGCCGAACTCCTCGCACCCGCCCGAACGGCGTTCACGGACGGACTGCACGTGGCGGCGCTGCTCGACGTCGGTGTCGTGATGATGCTCGCAGCGGGCCACATGGCGCTTTTGCGCCGGGACGGGGCGCGGCGGGACCGGGGGGCGGCGGGAGCTCGAGGTTCTGCGGGGTGCGGGGATTCAGCGGGGTGTGGGGATTCCGCGGGGCTTGATCGGCAACTTCGGGAGGGGGAGGGGGAGATGGAGGTGGGGACAGGGGCGGGGACGGGGATGGAGATGGAAGGCGCTGGAAACCGTCCACGCCCAGTTCGGTGATGCCTGCGCAGAACCAGCTCCACACCATGCCGCTGGGCGTCTTCGGGGCGAGCAGGCCTGGGGCCAGCTCGTCCATCTCGTCCAGGAACACCCGCGCCACTGCCTCCTGGTCCTCCTCCACCGGACAGGGGTGCCAGCAGGCGTTGCCGTAGCGGTGGACGGCCTCAAGGATGCGCGTGCAGAGGATCGACGCGCGTGGTCGTCGTCATGTTCGCGCGCGGTTGCCGCGCCCGCGTACGCGGTGGACGAGGTCGGCGGCGGCTTCCGGCCAGTGGGGGTGGTCGAAGGTGAAGCCCGCCTTGAGCAGGCGGCCCGGGACGACACGGCGGCTCTTGAGCAGCAGTTCGGTGTCCGTGCGCAGTGCGAAGGCACCGAGTTCGGCCATCCGCTTCGTTGCGGGCAGGCCCACCGGGACACCCCAGGCGGTGCGCATCGAGCGCATGAGCAGGCGCTGCGGCACCGGGGCGGGCGCGGCGAGATTCACCGGCCCGTCCATGTCGTCCCGGTCGACCAGGAACTCCACCGCGCGGACGAAGTCATGGTCGTGGATCCACGACACGTACTGAGCACCGCCCGCCACCGGGCCGCCGAGGCCGAGCCGTGCCAGCCACAGCAGGACGTCGAAGACCCCTCCTCGATCGGGGCTCATCACCATCGCGGAGCGCAGGGCGACCTTGCGGGTGCCCGGGGTGACGGCCTTCTCCTGTTCCCGCTCCCAGGCCTTGGCGATGTCGATGCTGAAGGCCCAGTAGCCCGGTACGCCGGGTTCGGCTCCTCCGATGGCACCGGTCTCCTCGTCGTTGGGTGCGTCGAAGCGGTGGGCGTAGATCGTGGCCGTGCTCATCTGCAGCCAGACGCGGGGAGGGCGGGTGGCCGCGGCGATCGCCTCGCCCACGATCCGGGCGGAGTCCACGCGCGAGTCCATCATGGCCTGCAGATTGTCGGTGGTGTAGCGGCAGCTGACGCTGCGACCGGCCAGGTTCACCACGACGTCACTGCCGTCGAGTGTCTCGGCCCACGGGCCCAGGGTCTTTCCGTCCCACGGGACTTCACCCTGGTGCGCCGGCCGCCTGCTCAGCACCACGACCTCGTGTCCGGCGGCGGTCAGCGCGCGGTTCAGGATCGTACCCACCTGCCCGGTTCCCCCGGGTATCACGATCTTCATCCGACCTCTCCCCCTCAGTGGTGGAGACGAGCCTAGCCCAAATTTGAACACGTTCAAAACGATGGGCTGGGTTGGCTTCTGCTTGCCGGTGGCCGCGATGTGGCCCTACCGCGCGGATGGACCCCGTTCGCGTTGTCGAGCCGGGGCTTTTGCTCCGCTTGGTGTGGGAGCTGGTGGCCTCCGGTTCGACATGGCTCCGGGCGGAGCGCCCCTTGCCCGGCCCGCGGATGTGTGGTGCCGGTGGAGGAGGGGGCGGCCTCTGTCATGCGGAGGGGGTTCCTCCGGGGGCCGAGTCGAAGAGGTTTCCGTTTCGTTCGGCGTGGGTTGGCGGCCACCGTTCAACAAACCCCCGTTTGCCCGCACTTGTAGGGCGCAGACACCTGTCGAGTGTAGATGCGGAGCGTCACCATGGAGATGCGAAGGGTAAAACTCGGAGGGAGCGGGGAGCACGGTGGCTGCAGTACACGTATCACTCGGGGGACGACACTCGGCGCGCGCGTCGAAGAGGCGGAGGACACGGTGAAACAAGTGCCGGCGGCCCCACCGGCCCAGTGGGCTCCGGGGTCGGGATGAAGCCGCCGATCGGTTCGTACGCTGTCGACGTCCAGAGCGGGAGGGTGGGCGTGGTGATGGGGCACGAGGGACCGTACGTCCAGTTGCGACCGTACGGCGGGGGCAAGGAGTGGGACGTGGAGCCGGAGGCGGTGCGCCCCGCGACCCCGGCGGAGCGTCTGCGCGCCGCGACCGCGTACGCCAATGCCCGCAGCCGTGGCGAGGTGCCGTGACGGGCGGGTGCCCTGTCCGGAAACGGACCGGGGAGCCCGGGGCCCGTCCCCCGTAGGCGAGAATGGGGCCCATGAGTCTGTTCCGCGACGACGGCATCGTGCTGCGCACCCAGAAGCTGGGTGAGGCGGACCGGATCATCACGCTGCTCACGCGCGGTCACGGACGGGTACGGGCTGTGGCTCGCGGCGTGCGCCGTACCAAGTCGAAGTTCGGGGCCCGGCTGGAGCCCTTCTCGCATGTGGACGTGCAGTTCTTCGCGCGCGGCAGTGAGCTGGTGGGGCGCGGACTGCCGCTGTGCACGCAGAGCGAGACCATCGCTCCGTACGGGAGCGGGATCGTCGCGGACTACGCGCGCTACACCGCCGGGACCGCGATGCTGGAGACCGCCGAGCGGTTCACCGATCACGAGGGGGAGCCGGCGGTCCAGCAGTATCTGCTGCTCGTCGGGGGCCTGCGCACCCTCGCCCGGGGTGAGCACGCCCCGCATCTCGTCCTGGACGCCTTCCTGCTGCGCTCCCTCGCCGTCAACGGCTACGCGCCCAGCTTCAGCGGCTGCGCGAAGTGCGGTCTGCCCGGTCCGAACCGTTTCTTCTCGGTGGCCTCGGGTGGTGTCGTGTGCGTCGACTGCCGGGTGCCCGGCAGCGTCGTACCCTCACCCGGTGCCCTCGAACTGCTCGGCGCGCTGCTGACGGGAGACTGGGAGACCGCGGACGCGTGCGAGCCGCGGTACGTCCGGGAGGGCAGCGGACTGGTGTCGGCGTATCTGCACTGGCACCTGGAGCGCGGACTGCGCTCCCTTCGATACGTGGAACAGTAGACAGTCACAGCGACAGCAGATCGAGGAGCGAGAAGCACATGGCCGTACGCGGGTTCCTGGGGCGTCAGCGCCGCGAGTACATGACGCCGGAGCCGCACCCGTCCGGGGCTCGTCCGCCGAAGCTTCCGGGCGAGCTGGTCCCGGACCATGTGGCGATCGTGATGGACGGGAACGGCCGGTGGGCCAAGGAGCGCGGGCTGCCGCGCACCGAGGGGCACAAGGTCGGCGCCGAGCGGGTGCTGGACGTGCTGCA
This sequence comes from Streptomyces sp. NPDC052036, assembly GCF_040680495.1. Lineage (NCBI taxonomy): Bacteria > Bacillati > Actinomycetota > Actinomycetes > Kitasatosporales > Streptomycetaceae > Streptomyces > Streptomyces sp. NPDC052036. The sequence goes on from NZ_JBFAWW010000024.1 coordinate 102,783, forward strand.
GGGCGCGATCGAGATGGGCGTCGGGAACATCTCGCTGTACGCGTTCTCCACCGAGAACTGGAAGCGCTCGCCGGAGGAGGTGCGCTTCCTCATGAACTTCAACCGTGACTTCATCCGCAAGACCCGCGACCAGCTCGACGAACTCGGCATCCGGGTGCGCTGGGTGGGCCGGATGCCCAAGCTGTGGAAGTCGGTGGCCAAGGAACTCCAGATCGCGCAGGAGCAGACCAAGGGCAACGACCGGCTCACGCTGTACTTCTGCATGAACTACGGCGGCCGTGCCGAGATCGCGGACGCGGCGCAGGCCATGGCCGAGGATGTGAAGGCGGGCCGGCTCGACCCCGCGAAGATCACGGAGAAGACCCTCGCGAAGTACCTCTACTATCCGGACATGCCGGATGTGGACCTGTTCCTGCGGCCGAGCGGCGAGCAGCGCACCTCCAACTATCTGATCTGGCAGAGCGCGTACGCCGAGATGGTCTTCCAGGACGTGCTGTGGCCGGATTTCGATCGCCGTGACCTGTGGCGTGCGTGCTTGGAGTTCGCCTCCCGCGACCGCCGCTTCGGCGGGGCGGTCCCGAACGAGGAACTGGTGGCCATGGAGCGGGACATGCGGGGCCGGCCGACCTCCTCGTAGCGCGACGGGGGCGGGCCGTCGACGGCGTCGGAGCGCTTCCTCGGGCGGGGAGCCCGAGAATGGGCCGTGCGCGTGTGCGATTAAGATCGTGAGCGACCGCTCGATCCTACGGGAGTTCCGTGTGTTCGCTTTCGTGATTCCTGCGCACAACGAGGAGGCCACGGTCGCCACGATCGTCGGCCAGGCCCTGGCGGCCGCGCAGCCCGGCGACCGTGTGCTGGTCGTGGACAGCGGGTCGACCGACGACACGGCCCGGCAGGCACGCGAGGCCGGTGCGGAGGTGCTCAGCGGCCCGCTCGGCAAGGGCGCGGCCATGCAACTGGCCGTGTCGGCGGTGGACAGCGAGTGGACGTGCTTCCTCGACGCCGACCTCGTCTCGTCGGACCGGAACGTCGCCGCGGTGCTCCGCGAGACCGCGGCCGGTGGCACGGCGGACCATGTGGTCGGCGACTACGAGTACGACTATCCGGGCACTATCCTGGCGTCCACGTTCACCATCTACGAACCGCTCACCGCCCGGTTCTTCCCGGAGGTCGGCTTCCACGGGGCCAACGCCCTCACGGGGTACCGCGCCGTCCGCACCCGTCTCCTGCGCGCTGCCCCGCTGCCGCGGGACTTCGGTGTCGAGACCTTCCTCAACATCTCTCTCGCTCTGGCCGGCGGGCAGGTGAACGTGTGTCATCTCGGTGTCATCGGCAGCCGCTTCCGCTTCCACGGGGGCTCGATGGCGACCGAGATAGGCACCCGGATCCTGGACATGGCCGAGACCCATGGACGCCTGGACCCGGCCGACCGGCCGGAGTGGGAGGAGTGGCTCCACGTCGGGGTCGCCGCCATCGCGCCGAACACGGGGGACCAGGGCCGTTCGGCCGTGCTGGCCCGGCTGTTCAGCACGGTCCGCAGGCCGATGCCGAAGGACGGCCCGTCGGTGCCGGTTCACCTCACCAGCCGGTCCGGGGTCTGAGAACCGGCGGCCGTGACGACCGGGAGCCGGGGCCCCGCGGCACCAGGCCCCGGCGTCGCGGCTCAGTCCGTGCAGCAGTCCGCGCAGGTGCCGAAGATCTCCACCGTGTGGGCGACGTTGACATAGCCGTGCTCCGCGGCGATGGCCTCCGCCCACTTCTCCACCGCCGGGCCCTCGACCTCGACGGCCTTGCCGCAGACGCGGCAGACGAGATGGTGGTGGTGCTCGCCCATCGAGCAGCGGCGGTAGACCGACTCGCCGTCGGAGGTGCGCAGGACGTCGACCTCGCCGGCGTCCGCGAGGGACTGCAGGGTGCGGTAGACCGTGGTGAGTCCGACGGAGTCACCCTTGTGCTTGAGCATGTCGTGGAGTTCCTGCGCGCTGCGGAACTCCTCGACCTCGTCGAGTGCCGCAGCCACGGCGGCACGCTGGCGGGTGGATCGTCCCCGTACAGGCTGGCCGGCGGTCGTCACCGTTGCCTCCTTCTTGATGGCTCGCTCGCCTGCGGGGCGCTTCGAGCCGGTACCGGCGCGCCCCTTCGGCTCTCTCACGGCTCACGTCTGCGCCCTGCCGGGCCCATTGTGCCAGCCCGGGCCGTGAGCGGTCAGACTCCGACCTCGTCGGTCGCCTCCCGGTTGGCCGGAATTGCACACTCCAGTGGGTCCGAGGCGGACCGCGCGGCGGCGAGTTCCCGCGCGCGTCGCCGGGCGAGCGGAGTCGCCACAGCGGTGAGCGCGATGAACGCGGCGATCGTCAGCAGCACGATCGTCGCGCCGGGCGGCACGTCCTGGTAGTACGAGGTGATCGTGCCGCCGAGCGTCACGGTCACACCGATGGCGATCGCGATCGCGAAGGTCGCCGCGAAGCTGCGGCCGAGCTGCTGTGCCGCCGCCACCGGGACCACCATCAGGGCGGACACCAGCAGCAGACCGACCACGCGCATCGCGACCGTCACGGTCACCGCCGCCGTGATCGCCGTCAGCAGGTTCAGCGCCCGCACCGGCAGGCCCGTCACCCGGGCGAACTCCTCGTCCTGGCTGACCGCGAAGAGCTGGCGGCGCAGACCGAGGGTGACCAGGACGACGAAGGCGGCGAGCAGGCAGATCGCGACGACGTCCGAGGAGGAGACCGTGGACAGCGATCCGAACAGGTACGACGTCAGGTTGGCGTTGGAGCCGCCCGGCGCGAGGTTGATGAACATCACGCCGCCGGCCATGCCGCCGTAGAACAGCATCGCGAGGGCGATGTCGCCACGCGTCCTGCCGTACCAGCGGATCAGCTCCATCAGGACCGAGCCGAGGACCGAGACGGCGGTCGCCATCCACACCGGGGACGTGGACAGCAGGAAGCCGAGGCCGACGCCGGTCATGGCCACATGGCCGATGCCGTCGCCCATCAGGGCCTGGCGGCGCTGCACGAGGTAGATCCCGACGGCCGGCGCGGTGATGCCGACCAGGACGGCCGCGAGCAGGGCCCGCTGCATGAAGGCGTAGTTCAGGAAGTCCATCAGCTCAGCAGTCCCGTACGGATCGGTTCGGCGCCCGCCGCGTCGTGCGGGTGTACATGGTCGTGGCCGGGCAGAGCGTGCTGGCCCACGGCCCTCGGGGGCGGCCCGTCGTGCAGGACGCAGCCGTCGCGCAGGACGACCGCCCGGTCGATCAGGGGCTCCAGGGGCCCGAGTTCGTGCAGCACCAGCAGCACGGTCGCGCCGGAGGCCACCTGTCCCTCCAGGGTCCGCGCGAGCACCTCCTGGCTCGCCAGGTCGACGCCCGCCATCGGCTCGTCCATGATCAGCAGTTCGGGCTCGGAGGCGAGGGCGCGGGCGATCAGCACCCGCTGGTGCTGGCCGCCGGAGAGCGCGTCGACGGAGTCCTTGGCCCGGTCCGCCATGCCGACCAGTTCCAGGGCGCGTCGCACGGCCTCGTGGTCGGCCCGGCGCAGGACGCCGAAGCGGGCCCGGGAGAGCCGGCCGGAGGAGACCACCTCGGTCACCGTGGCGGGCACGCCGCCCGCGGCCGTGGTGCGCTGCGGCACGTAGCCGATGCGCCGCCAGTCGCGGAAGGCGCGGCGCGGGGTGCCGAACAGCTCGATCTCGCCGGCGCTCGGCGGCACCTGGCCGATGATGCTGCGCACCGCCGTCGACTTGCCCGATCCGTTCGCGCCGAGCAGCGCGACGACCTCACCGCGCTGCACGGTCAGGTCGATGCCGCGCAGGACGGGGCGTGAACCCAGGTCGGCGCGCACGCCGCGCAGGCGTATGACGGGCTCGCTCATTGCCGCACCCTCCGGTGTCACTTGGCCTCCAGGGCTGTCTGCAGGGCTTTGAGGTTGGACTGCATGACCTGGAAGTAGTCGTTGCCGCGGGACTTGGCGGTGATGCCCTCGAGCGGGTCGAGGACGTCCGTCTTCAGGTTCGCGTCCTGGGCGACGGTCTTCGCGGTCTTGTCGCTGACGAGCGTCTCGTAGAAGACCGTGGAGACGCCGTCGGCCTTCGCGATGCTCTCGAGTTGCCGCACCCGCGCGGCGCTGGGCTCGGACTCGGGGTCCAGGCCGTTGATGGCCTCCTCGGTGAGGCCGTAGCGCTCGGCGAGGTAGCCGAAGGCGGCGTGGGTGGTGATGAAGACCTTGCTCTTGGTGTTCTTCAGACCTGTCGCGTACTGCTGGTCGAGGTCGTCGAGCCTCTTGACCAGGGCCGCCGTGTTCTTCGCGTAGTCCGCCGCGTGCTTGGGGTCGGCCTTCTCGAAGGCCTTGCCGACGCCCTGGGCGACCTGGGCGTAGCGCACCGGGTCGAGCCAGATGTGGGGGTCCTTGCCGCCGGATTCCTCGCCCTGGTGCGTGTCGTGCGCGGCCGCGTGGCCGCCGACCTCGTTGCCGTGCTCCTCCTCCGTGGTCAGGGAGGCGGCGTCGATCTTCGTCTTGATCTCGGACTGGGCGATCGCGTCGTCGACGGAGGGCTGGAGGTTCTTGAGGTAGAGCACCGCGTCGGACTCCTGGAGCTGCGCGGTCTGCCGGGCGCTGATCTCCAGGTCGTGCGGCTCCTGGCCGGGCTGGGTGAGACTGGTGACGTGGACGTGCTTCCCGCCGATCTGCTCGGCGAGGAAGGCCATCGGATAGAACGACGCGACGACGTCGAATTTCCCGGTGTTGCCGGCGGCACTGGTGGAGGAGCAGGCGGAGAGGGCTCCGAGGCCCAGTGCGGTGACGGCGGCGACCGCGGTCCCGGGTATGAGGCGTCGACCTATGTTCATGACAGTCATTTTCAACAAATATGGAAACCGTTGTCAACAATCGTCGGGTAACGGCTCGGTACACCCGGGGACCCGCTCCAGGTGCCCTACCGATTTGATTGGAGGGGAGCCCCCGCCGGTAACCTGAAGCATTCGCTCTGAAGCAATGCTCTGAAGCAGTCGCTTCGTCGCCCGTCGTCGTAATGAAGAGAGCACCGTGGCCGCCGACAAGATCGACACCATCGTCAGCCTGAGCAAGCGCCGTGGCTTCGTATTCCCTTGCAGCGAGATCTACGGCGGTCAGCGTGCCGCCTGGGACTACGGACCGCTGGGTGTCGAGCTCAAGGAGAACATCAAGCGCCAGTGGTGGCGCTACATGGTCACGTCCCGCGAGGACGTCGTCGGTATCGACTCGTCGGTGATCCTGGCGACCGAGGTCTGGGTGGCCTCCGGTCACGTCGCCACCTTCACCGACCCGCTCACCGAGTGCACCTCCTGTCACAAGCGCTTTCGCGCCGACCACCTGGAGGAGGCATACGAGGCCAAGCACGGCCGCCTGCCGGAGAACGGCCTCTCGGACATCAACTGCCCGAACTGCGGCAACAAGGGCATGTTCACCGAGCCCAAGCAGTTCTCGGGTCTGCTCTCCACCCACCTCGGCCCGACGCAGGACAGCGGCTCGATCGCCTACCTGCGCCCGGAGACCGCGCAGGGCATCTTCACCAACTTCGCCCAGGTCCAGCAGACCTCGCGCCGCAAGCCGCCGTTCGGCATCGCGCAGATGGGCAAGTCGTTCCGCAACGAGATCACGCCGGGCAACTTCATCTTCCGCACCCGTGAGTTCGAGCAGATGGAGATGGAGTTCTTCGTCAAGCCGGGCGAGGACGAGAAGTGGCAGGAGTACTGGATGGAGCAGCGCTGGAGCTGGTACACCGGCCTGGGTCTCCGTGAGGAGAACATGCGCTGGTACGAGCACCCGAAGGAGAAGCTCTCCCACTACTCCAAGCGCACCGCCGACATCGAGTACCGCTTCCAGTTCGGCGGCAACGAGTGGGGCGAGCTGGAGGGTGTCGCCAACCGCACCGACTACGACCTCGGCGCCCACGCCAAGGCCTCGGGCCAGGACCTGTCGTACTTCGACCAGGAGGCCGGCGAGCGCTGGACCCCGTACGTCATCGAGCCCGCGGCGGGTGTCGGCCGCACCATGCTGGCGTTCCTGCTGGACGCCTACGTCGAGGACGAGGCCCCGAACGCCAAGGGCAAGATGGAGAAGCGCACGGTGCTGCGCCTGGACCACCGCCTGGCGCCGGTGAAGGTCGCGGTCCTGCCGCTGTCCCGCAACCCGGAGCTGTCCCCGAAGGCCAAGGGGCTCGCCCAGGCGCTGCGCGCGCACTGGAACATCGAGTTCGACGACGCGGGCGCCATCGGCCGCCGCTACCGCCGCCAGGACGAGATCGGCACGCCGTACTGCGTCACGGTCGACTTCGACACGCTCGAGGACAACGCGGTGACGGTGCGTGAGCGGGACTCGATGAAGCAGGAGCGCGTCTCGCTGGACCAGATCGAGGGCTACCTCGCGAGCCGTCTGATCGGCTGCTGAGCGCGGGCCCGCACGGGCCGGCCAGCGCTCCGCGCCGGGCCGCGGACGTCAAGCCCCCGGTTCCCCTGTGCGGGAACCGGGGGCTTCGTCGTCCCTTTTCGAGGCGTCCGGGCCCGGCGGAGTCAGCGGCCCTGGAGCGCCTTGACGTTGTCGCCGAACGTCCAGTTCTTCGAGCCGTCCCAGTTGATCGACCAGGTCATCAGGCCCTTCAGGCCCGTGCCGTAGTGCTTCCACGCCTGGGAGACCAGGGACGGTGACATATAGCCGCCGCCCGCTCCGGACTGGGCGGGCAGACCCGGGACCTGCTTGTCGTACGGCACCTTGACCGTCGTGCCCTGGATGGTCAGGCCCTTGTTCAGGCAGTCCGTCTGCGCCACGAAGCCCGCCACCGTGCCCGCCGCGTAGGAGTCGCCGGAGCAGCCGTACATGCTGCCGTTGTAGTACTGCATGTTGAGCCACCACAGCCGGCCGTTGTCCGCGTACTTCTTGATGATCGGCAGGTACGCGCCCCAGATCGAGCCGTAGGTGATGCTGCCGCCGGTGACGTACGCCGTCTCCGGGGCCATCGTCAGGCCGAAGTTCGACGGCATCCGGGCCAGTATCCCGTCGATGATGCGGATCAGGTTGGCCTGGGACGCGGACGGCTGGCCGATGTTCCCGCTGCCGACCAGGCCCGTCTCGATGTCGATGTCGATGCCGTCGAAGTTGTACGTCTTCAGGATCGGGACGATCGTCGAGACGAACCGGTCCGCGACGGCCGTCGAGCTGAGATCGATGCCGGCCGTCGCCCCGCCGATGGACAGCAGGATCGTCTGCCCGGCCGCCTTGGCCGCGCACATCTCCGCCGGGGTCGCCACCTTCACCCCCGTGTCCATGCCGTCCTCCCACAGCGCGGTGCCGTCGGAGCGGATGACCGGGAACGCCGCGTTGATCACGTTGTAGCCGTGGGCGGCGATACGGGAGTCGGTGATCGGGGTCCAGCCGAAGGGCGGGTGGACCCCGTTCGAGGAGCCGTCCCAGTTCTCCCAGTAGCCCTGCAGGACCTTGCCGGAGGGGCGGGACTTCAGGGCGCAGGTGTCGGCCGCAGACGCGGCGGGGGCGGTCGCGACCGAGAGCGGGGCGAGGACCGCCGCCGTCAGGGCGGCGGCGAGCAGGCGAAGCCTGTTGCGGATCATGCGGGCCTCCCGGTGGGGGTGCGGTGAGGTGTCGTAGGCATGACAGTGCGTTGGTCCAGACCTCTCGTCAATAGGTCTGGACCAGATTGGGGGGCCGTGACGGGCGGTGAGTAAAGGGCGGCGGGTGGCGGATAGCGCGTGACGGTCGACGCCTGGCAGACGGGTGACAGATGACAGCTGACAGATATTGAAAACTGTCAGCTGTCATGCCATGCTGGACGCATGCTCGACGAGAACCAGGGAGATTTCATGCACACCCTTCAGCTCGGGACCAGCGGCCCCGAGGTCTCCGCCCTCGGCCTCGGCTGCATGGGCATGTCCGCCCTCTACGGCGACGCCGACCGGGCCGAGTCCATCGCCACCGTCCACGCGGCCCTGGAAGCGGGTGTCACCCTGCTGGACACCGGCGACTTCTACGCCATGGGCCACAACGAGATGCTCATCGGCGAGGCCCTGCGCGCCGCCCCCGCCGCGCGCCGCGAACAGGCGCTGGTCAGCGTCAAGTTCGGCGCCCTCCGCGACCCCGACGGAGGCTGGACCGGGTACGACGGCCGCCCCGCCGCCGTCAAGAACTTCGCGGCGTACTCGCTCCAGCGCCTCGGCGTCGACCACATCGACGTCTACCGCATCGCCCGCCTCGACCCCGACGTCCCGATCGAGGAGACGGTCGGCGCGATCGCCGAACTTGTCGAGAAGGGGTACGTCCGCCACATCGGTCTCAGCGAGGTCGGCGCCGACACCGTCCGCCGGGCCGCCGCCACCGCCCCGATCGCGGACCTCCAGATCGAGTACTCGCTGATCTCGCGCGGCATCGAGGACCGCATCCTGCCCACCGCCGGCGAGCTGGGCATCGGCATCACCGCCTACGGAGTGCTCTCCCGCGGCCTGATCTCCGGCCACTTCACCCGCGACCGGCAGCTCGGCACCAACGACTTCCGCGCCTTCTCGCCCCGCTTCCAGGGCGCGAACCTCGACCACAACCTCGGTCTGGTCGAGGCGCTGCGCAAGATCGCCGAGCAGAAGGGCGTGAGCGTCGCACAGCTCGCGATCGCCTGGGTGCTCTCGCGGGGCCCGCGGCACGGCGCGACCATCGTGCCGCTGATCGGCGCCCGCACCCGGGACCGGCTGGCCGAGGCGCTCGGCGCCCTCGACGTGACCCTGGACGAGACGGACCTGGCCGCCATCGAAGCGGCCGTGCCGGCGGACGCGGCGGCCGGCGCCCGCTACCCCGAGATGCAGATGTCGCACCTCGACAGCGAGCGCTGACCATGCCGCCGGGTACGGTCTGAGTCATGTCACCGACCACCGAGACCCTGACCGCCGAGCGCATCCTCGAAGCGACCGAGGAGGTGCTGCGCCGCCATGGTCCGGCCAAGGCCACCGTGGTGGACGTGGCCCGCGCGCTCGGGGTCAGCCACGGCAGCGTGTACCGCCACTTCCGTACCAAGGCGGCGCTGCGTGAGGCGGTCACCCAGCGGTGGCTGGACCGCGCGTCCGGCAGGCTCGCCGGCATCGCCGCGCGGGACAGCGATCCGGAGGCGCGGCTGCGCGACTGGCTGTCGGCCCTGTTCGAGGCCAAGCGGCACAAGGCGGGCGACGACCCGGAACTGTTCGCCACGTTCTCCGTGCTGACCGAGGAGAACAGCCGGGTGGTGGACCAGCACATCGCGGACCTGCTCGCCCAGCTCACGGAGATCCTCCGGGACGGTGCCGCCCGCGGCGTGTTCACGACGGCCCACGACCCGGCGGTCACGGCCCGGGCGGTCTTCGACGCGACGGGACGCTTCCACGACCCCTACTACGCGGGGGAGTGGGGGCGTCCCGGGATCCAGACGGAGTTCGACGCGGTGGTGGACCTGCTGCTGCGCGGGCTGCGTGCGGCGGGCCCTTCGCAGCTCTAAGAGCTGCGAACATGGGCGCAGCTCTAAGCCACGCAGAACTCATTGCCCTCCGGGTCCCGCATCACCCACCAGTGGCCGGCCGGCCCCTTGTCCCGCTCCTCGACGCGGGTGGCGCCCAGCGACTCCAGGCGCGCCACCGTGGCGTCACGGGCCTGTGGACCCGCGTGCACATCCAGGTGCAGGCGGTTCTTCGTCGCCTTGGGCTCGGGGACGTCCTGGAAGAGGATGCGCCGGCCTCGGCCGATGCCCGTCTCCTCGTCGTAGGGGTCATCGGGGTGCCGGATCGCCGCGAAGCCCCTGAAGACGCGGACGCCGTTGTGCTCGGCGACCGCCGCCGCCGGCAGCCCGCCCGCCGCCAGCAGGCGGTCGATCAGCGCGCTGTTGTCCTCCACCGTGTATCCCAGCGCCGCCGCCCAGAAGTCGGCCAGGGCGGGGGCGTTGCTCGTGTCGACGACCAGTTTCCAGTCCAGTGTCGTTGCCATAGGAGCAGTTCTACTGTGGATCCAGCGTCGCCTGGTGGGCTTCCGTGAGATGTTCCTCGGCCTTCAGCCATGGCAGGAACTGCGCGTTCCTGCGCCAGCCGCAGGTGTCGCAGCTGATGGTGCGCTGCATCCCGGCCCGTTGCACCCGCACCACGTGCTCGCGTCCGTGCCGGTCCCAGCGGCTGACCTTGCTCGTGTTGATCTGCAACATGACGCCTCCAGGGAGTACCTGTCCGCTCGCGCAGCAAGGAGTGTGCAGCAATCGGAAGATCAACGGTTGCGGATGGGCGCTTTCATACGGCGAGTTGGCGGGCCGGCCGCCTGCCGGTCACCGCCCGGACGGGACGGAGACCACGACGCGCTCACGCGCATGCGGCACGACCGTCGCCCGCCGCATGATTGGCTGCCCGTGTGGCTGAAGACCTGGAGATCGTCGCATTCGCATCCGCCGAGGCCTTCGAGGAGTGGCTCGGCGAGCGGCACGCATCCTCGGCCGGTGTGTGGCTGAAAATCAGGAAGAAGACGCCGGGAGTGGTGGCCCTCGACTACGCCCAGGCGCTCGACGTGGCGCTGTGCTTCGGCTGGATCGACGGGCAGAAGAAGAAGCTCGACGACGAGAACTGGCTTCAGCGCTTCACTCCGCGCACGCGCACGAGCAAGTGGTCCAAGATCAATCGGGACAAGGCGGAGGCCTTGATCGAGCAGGGACGGATGCGTCCCGCGGGGCTGGCCGAGGTGGAGCGCGCCAAGGCGGACGGTCGCTGGGACGCCGCCTACGACGGTGCGCGGACGGCGTCGGTCCCGGAGGACCTCGCCCGCGCCCTGGCGGCCGACCCGGCCGCGGCGGAGTTCTTCGCCACCCTGGACAGCAGGAACCGCTTCGCGGTCCTGCACCGTGTCCAGGACGCCAAGAAGCCCGAGACGAGGGTGCGCAGAATCGAGAAGTACGTGGCGATGCTCGCCGAAGGGAAGAAGATCTACTCCTGAGGAGCGGCGGCGCTCAAGGCCTCGCCGCCCCCCGGATCCGCGTCTGTCCGGCGGATCCGGGGGCGACAGGGCCACGCGACTGATCGGCCCCGGGTGAACGGGGCCCGGTGCGTCCGGCCGCGAGGAGCGGGAGGGTGTCGCAGGGCTGGTGCTGCGACCGGAGAGGTCCACCGGCTCGCGACTCCCCCGGCCTGGCGGCTGGGAGCTGCCCTCAGGCACGGCACCTCGCCGCGTTGTCGCATCACCCGCGTACATGCAGTACGCGGGCGACGCTCCGCCTTGCGATGCTCCCCCACTGCCCGAAAGGCGTGGGGGCACCCCCAGCACCGGACGCCGCGAGCTTCGGCAAAACCTTTCCGGCCACAGCGCTAGCTGATCGTGCGCGGCAGCCGCAGGCTCAGCGCCACCGTCAGGGCGATCCCCGTCAGTTGGACCAGGAGCGTGGTCACCAGTGCGTCCCGCATGCCCCAGCCGGGCACCAGGGACAGGAACAGGGAGCCGAGCGTCGCCACGCCCAGCGCCAGCGCCGACTGCTGGGTGGTGATCATGACACCGCCGCCGACACCCGCCCGGGCCGGCGGCACCTCGGACAGGATGATCCTCAGCAGGATCGGGAGCTGGAGCGCCTGACCCGCACCGGCCACCGCCGCGCCCGGCAGCAGTTCCACCGTGCCCAGATGGGGCCAGGAGTGCCACGCGGCCAGCGCCATCAGCGCCACGCCGACCCCCTGGACCAGCCCGCCGGCCGTCACCACCCGGGTGCCGAAGCGGGCCACCAGCCGGGGCCCGCAGAGCGAAACCGTGAAGAACGCCGCCGCCATCGGCGTGAGCGCGAGACCCGCCGGGACCGGACCGAGCCCGGCACCGCGCTGCAGTGCCACCGCGATCACGAACATGAACCCGCTGAAGCCGAGCGAGAACGGCACCAGCAGGACCAGCCCACGCCGCAACGAGGTGAGCGCGAGCAGGCTCGGCGGCACCAGCGGCGTACGGCCCTGCCGGTCCGCCCGGCGCTCCACCGCGTAGAACGCCCAGGTCGCGAAGGGGAACGCGGCCAGCGAGAGCCAGGTCCACAGCGGCCAGCCCGTCGCCCGGCCCTCGGTGAGCGGGGCGAGCAGCGTCAGCAGCGAGACCGCGAGCAGCACGGTGCCGGGACCGTCCACCGGCTCGGGGCGCTGCGAGCGGGTCTCGGGGACCGCCCGCACGGCCAGGACCAGGCCGACGATCACGACCGGGACGTTGACGAGGAACACCGAGCGCCAGCCGGTGCCCGCGATGTCCGCGGCCACGAGCACACCGCCGAGGATCTGTCCGGCGACCATGGAGAGTCCGGCGGTCGCGCCGTACAGGCTCATCGCCCGGGCGCGCCGCTGTCCGCTGGTCGCCGCCTGGATGGTGGCGAGCACCTGCGGGAGCATCGCCGCGGACGCCGCGCCCTGGGCGGCGCGCGCCGCGACCAGCGTCCAGGCGTTCGGGGCGAGCCCGCAGGCCAGCGAGGTGACCCCGAAGGCCGCCATCCCGGCGAGGAAGAACTCGCGCCGGCCGAAGAGGTCGCCCAGCCTGCCGCCGAGGACGAGCAGCACGGCGTACGCCAGTCCGTACCCGGAGACGACGAGTTCGAGGACGGGCTCGCTCGCGTGCAGGTCCCCGCCGATCGTCGGGAGGGCGACGTTGACGATGAAGAAGTCGATGAGGGGCAGTGCCGCGCCCAGCAGCACCGTGAACAGTCCGAGCCCGCCCAGCTGGGGTGTCGTCACCGGGGAGCGGACGGTACGGGAAGTCAGAGTCTCGGTCACGTCATCGAGCCTGCGGCAACTCTCAGCGTGGTACCAGAGTCCCCTTATCCTGGTAGCAGCGCTACCTGGCAACAGGGTCCGGTGGGCGGCAGGCTGGAGGCATGGCGACCATGGTGCAGCAGACGGCGGCGGTCCGGGAGACCGCCGGTCAGGACGACGTGCGGGCGATGCCCGCTTCCGACATCCGCCGGTCCGAGCTGGCCGCCTTCCTGCGCCACCGCCGTGAGCACCTCACCCCTGAGCAGGTCGGGCTGCCCCACGGCCGTCGCCGGCGCACCCCGGGGCTGCGCCGCGAGGAGGTCGCCCAGCTCTCCGCGGTCGGCGTCACCTGGTACACCTGGCTGGAACAGGCCCGGGACATCCAGGTCTCCGTCCAGGTCCTCGACGCCCTCGCCCGTGCGCTGCTGCTCGACGTGAGCGAGCGGGCGCATCTGTTCAATCTGGCCGGGGCCATCGACCCCGCGCCCGGCGCGCACTGCCCGTCCGTCACCGAGGCCCAGCGGGCCCTGCTGGAGCAGCTGGAGCCGATTCCGGCCTGCATCCAGAACAGCCGGTACGACATCCTCGCCCACAACCGGACCTACGGGCTGCTGCTGTGCGACCTCGACGCGATCGCGCCGGCCGACCGCAACTGCATGGTGCTCTGCTACACCAACCCCGACTGGCAGGCGTCGATCGTGCTGCTGGAGGAGACCATGCGGCTGATGGCCGCCAAGTTCCGTGCCGCGATGGCCGGTCATCTCGGCGAGCCCGCCTGGAAGATGCTGCTCAAGCGGCTGTCGGCGGAGTCCGCCGCGTTCCGTGAGGCGTGGGAGCGGCACGAGGTGGTGAGTGCCCGCAGCAAGCGCAAGCAGTTCCGCAACGCCCATGTGGGCCTGCTGACGCTGGACCACACGGACCTGTGGCTGGGGCCGCACGACGGGCCCCGGATGGTGACGTACGCGCCCGCCGACGCCGGGTCCCGTGCGGGACTCGAACGGCTGCTCTCCGTCGCTCTGGAGCGGGAACGGGAGCGGGTCGCGGTCTAGCCGGGGCGGCGCGCGCCCCCTGCGGGGCGGGCGGTCACGAGGCGCTCACTCCGGCTGCCTCGCGCACCTCGGCCGCCTGGAGCCGCTCCGCCGTGCGGTCCGCCGTCCGGCGGCCCCAGCGGCCCGTGGTCAGGGCGCCCAGAGACAGCACCGCGACACCGCACACGGTGAGGACCCACCAGCCGGGGCGGGCGGCGGAGACGAAGGTGTCCCTGTACGACCCGGAGCTCACCCCCGCGGCCAGCAGCGCGCCGACCACCGCGACGCCGAGGGTCTGGCCGAGCTGGCGGCTGGTGGAGGCGACGGCGGCGGCGACACCGGCCTGGGCGCGCGGCATACCGGAGACGGCGGTGTTGGTGATGGGGGCGTTGACGAAGCCGAAGCCGATGCCGAACAGGACGTAGCCGATGAACAGCGTGACGTTCGACGTCTCCGCCTCGAACGCCGCGAACAGCACGGCGCTCGCGGTCATCGCGCAGCCCGCGATCAGCAGCGGCAGCCGTGGCCCGCGGCTGCCGACCAGACGGCCGGACAGGGGCGCGCACAGGAAGGTCGGGGCCGCCATCGGGAGCATCCACAGACCCGCGTGCAGGGCGTCCAGGCCCCGTACGTTCTGCAGATACAGGGTGGACAGGAAGAGGAAGCCGCCCAGGGCCGAGAACGCGCTGATGGCGATCACAGTGGCCCCGCTGAACGGTGCCGAGCGGAAGAACCGCAGGTCGATGAGCGGTTCGGCGCGTCGGGGCTCGTACCAGAGCAGGGCGAGCAGGGCCACGAGCGCGAGGGCGGCGAAGGGCACGACACGGGTGGCGCCGGCGTCCGGGGCCTCGATGATCGCGTAGGTCAGCGAGCCGAACAGGGCGATGACGAGCAGTTGGCCGGCCGGGTCGGGGCGGCGGGCCTTGGGCGCCCGGGACTCGGGGATGAAGCGCAGGGTGAGCAGGAGCGCGGCGAGGCCCACCGGCAGGTTGACCCAGAAGATCGAGCGCCAGCCGACCGACTCCACCAGCAGCCCGCCGACCAGCGGGCCCGCGGCCATCGATATGCCGACGACGGCACCCCACACACCGATCGCGCGGGCTCGCTCCCGGGCGTCGGTGAAGGTGTTGGTGATGATCGACATGGCGACCGGGTTGAGCATCGAGCCGCCGATCGCCTGCACCATGCGGAACACGATCAGCAGTTCCAGGTTCGGGGCGAGGGAGCACAGCAGCGAGCCGACGCTGAACACGACGAGGCCCGCCATGAAGACGCGCTTGCGGCCGATCCGGTCGGCTGTGGAGCCCGCCAGCATCAGCAGCGAGGCCAGGACGAGGGTGTAGGCGTCGATGGTCCACTGAAGCCCCGACGTGGTCGCGTGCAGTTCGTGCTGCATCGAGGGCAGGGCGACGTTCAGGACGGTGTTGTCGAGGCTCACGATCAGCAGGCTCATACAGCAGATCGCGAGCACCAGCAGACGCCGGCGGTGGCTCAGCTCGGGCATGGGACCATCGTACGACCATTTCGATAGTGCGGTTAACTAATGACCGAGACACCGTGACCCGGTCACCGGGCCACCCGTGCCGGGTACCCGTCGGCGTGCGTGACAATGGGGAAATGCCCATGTCCACGATGACCCCGACGAACCCGATGACCTCGGCGGATCCGACGACCCCGACGAACCCTGCGGACCCGAAGGGCTCGGTGACCTCGGCGAGCCCGACGGACTCCGCGGTGCGGGTCGGCCCGCACGCCCTCCGGGCGCCCGTCGTGCTCGCGCCCATGGCCGGGATCACCAACGCGCCGTTCCGCACGCTGTGCCGGGAGTTCAGCGGTGGCAAGGGCCTGTTCGTGAGCGAGATGATCACGAGCCGGGCGCTGGTCGAGCGCAACGACAAGACCATGCAGCTGATCAAGTTCGACGCCGGCGAGCAGCCGCGCTCGATCCAGCTGTACGGCGTCGACCCGGCGACCGTCGGCAAGGCCGCCCGCATGATCGCGGAGGAGGGCCTGGCCGACCATATCGACCTGAACTTCGGCTGCCCGGTGCCCAAGGTGACCCGCAAGGGCGGCGGTGCCGCGCTGCCGTACAAGCGGAACCTGCTGCGGGCGATCCTGCGCGAGACCGTCAGCGGGGCCGGTGACCTCCCGGTCACGATGAAGATGCGCAAGGGCATCGACGACGACCACCTCACCTACCTGGACGCCGGCCGGATCGCCGTCGAGGAGGGTGTGCAAGCCATCGCGCTGCACGGGCGCACCAGCGCACAGCACTACGGCGGCACGGCGGACTGGGACGCGATCGCGCGGCTGAAGGAGCATGTGCCGGAGATCCCGGTCCTCGGCAACGGCGATGTCTGGTCGGCCGAGGACGCGCTGCGCATGGTGCGCGAGACGGGCTGCGACGGGGTCGTGGTCGGCCGCGGCTGCCTGGGGCGGCCATGGCTGTTCGCGGACCTGGTGGCGGCCTTCGAGGGGCGGACCGGGGAGCTGGCGCGGCCGGCCCTGCGCGAGGTGGCCGACGTCATGGTCCGGCACGCCACCCTGCTCGGCGAGTGGCTCGGCGACGAGTCGCGCGGAGTCATCGACTTCCGCAAGCACGTGGCCTGGTATCTGAAGGGCTTCTCGGTCGGCTCGGAGATGCGCAAGCGGCTCGCGATCACCTCCTCGCTCCAGGAGCTGCGGGCCGGTCTCGACGAGCTGGACCTCGACCAGGCCTGGCCGGTCGGCGCCGACGGGCCGCGCGGCCGGACGTCCGGCAACAGCCGTGTGGTGCTGCCGGACGGCTGGCTGAAGGACCCGTACGACTGCTCGGGCATCAGCGAGGACGCGGAGCTGGACACCTCCGGGGGCTGACGCCGGGGCCGGACTCCGTGGGCTGAAGCCCTGAGGGGGCTGAACCCGCACCGGACGGTGCGGGTTCAGCCC